>JBPPMG010000187.1:0-43837 GCA_051305935.1 Thermoanaerobaculia bacterium | reverse complement strand
AACCCGCACCTACCAGACCGCGCTACGCCATCGGAGCCGTCGCTGCGTGTCCGACACGTGAGAATGAGAACTGAGCGACGTTTCCCGAAATGAGCACGGACGGTCGGCTTGCGCGACAGCCCGCCATCAGTTCGATTGGAGAAAGGAGCCTTACTGCCAGCCCGCATCCGTGATCTTCCGCTCGGTGACTTCGCCGTACTTCTTCACGGCGTCGCGGATCGCGGAGGCGTTGCCGATGAAGACGAAGGTCAGGTCCCGGCTCACTCCGTACGAGGAGGCCGCGTCCGGCATCGCGCGCGCGTGCTCGCCGCGCGACGAAATGGACCTCGTGCCCGGCCGCGTCGAGGCGTGCCCCGCAAACCGCCAGTCGTCGGCAGAGCCGAAGTACTCGCCTGGCTCGCTGCTGCGCCGTTACAAATTCGTGACAGGCGCCACCCACACGCCTGCAATCAGCCACCTTTCTCCTCCGTATCCCGTAGAGTTACCGCACACCAACCCATTGGGAAAGAACGCGGGATCCGGCGATCGACTCCGGCCCGCAAGAGGAGGAGAACGTCTCATGAATGGCAAGGACATCCGGAAGTTTCTCATCATCAGCGGCGCGGTCGCGGGTCTCGTTTCGGGGAGCCAGCTCCGCGCGTCACAGTCGGCGCGCGATCTCGCGCTCAGCGAGCTTCGCGCGGCCGACGGCAAGTCATCGGTCTCGTCGATGGTCACGATGGACGACACCAAGGACAAGGACAAGCACGGCTGTGGCAAGAACGGCTGCGGAGGAAAAGACGGCTGTAAGGCCGCGGCCGAGAAGCACATCTGCAAAGGCCACAACGAGTGCAAGGGCAAGGGCAACTGCAAGTCGGGCGACAACGGCTGCTCAGGCAAGAACAGTTGCAAGGGTAAAGGCGGCTGTGCCTCCGCCGAAGCCAAGCACGCCTGCAAGGGACAGAACGAGTGCAAGGGCCTCGGCGGCTGCAAGACCGAGAAACACGAGTGCGCCGGCAAGAACGAGTGCAAGGGCAAGGGCGGTTGCGCCGTCCCGCACCACGGCGCCGAAAGCGAGAAGCCTGCGAAGTAGGATGCAACCTAGCGGGAGCGGCTCCTTCTCCGCGGAGCCGCTCCCGCAACTTACGCGACCATGACCAATCGCTTCCATCTGCCCGACCTCGGCATCGGCATCGGCCTCCGGACGACTCACTTCGGCCACATCCTCGCGGAGTGGCCTGCGATCGACTGGTTCGAGGCGCTGACCGAGAACTTCCTCGACACGGGCGGTCGTCCCGCGTGGGTGCTCGATCGAATCGCTGAACGCTACCCGGTGGTGCTGCACGGAGTCTCGCTCTCCATCGGAAGCAGCGACCCGCTCGACACCGATTACCTCTCGAAGGTTCGCGCGCTCGCCGACCGCACGCGCGCGGCGTGGGTCTCGGACCATCTCTGCTGGACGGGTGTGAGCGGGCGAAACACCCACGATCTGCTCCCGCTCCCGTACGACGAGCCGACGCTGCGGCACGTCGTCGCCAGAGTGCGCCAGGCGTCGGAGATCCTCGGCCGCACGCTCGTGCTCGAGAATCCGTCGACGTATCTCGAGTTCGCCTCGTCGTCGATGCCGGAGCACGAGTTTCTCGCGCGTCTCGCCGAGGATGCGGACTGCGGACTGCTGCTCGACGTGAACAACGTCTACGTCAGCGCCTTCAACCATGGCTTCGACCCGCGCGTGTACATCGACGCGATCCCCGCCGATCGCGTCGTGCAGTACCACCTGGCGGGCCACACGAACAACGGAACGCACATCGTCGACACGCACGACGACTTCGTGATCGACGAAGTCTGGCAGTTGTATCGTCACGCGGTCTCGCGCACGGGGGCCGTGTCGACGCTTCTCGAATGGGACGCGAGCATTCCGTCGTTCGACGTCGTGCACGCCGAAGCGCTTCGGGCGCTCGAACACCGCGGTCCGCGCACACGCGGCGAGGTCGAGGCGGCCCATGCCCGCTGAGATGCCGCTCGATCGCGTGCAGCGCTGGATGCTCGAGGTGGTCACGCAGCCGGGCTCGGTGCGCGACGCGCTCGACTCGGCTCCGGCGCGGCGCGAGATCGAGCCCGCGGGGCTCGTCGAAGTGATTCTTCCTTCGAAGACACTCTCGGCGGAGCAGCGGCTCGGCGTCTACCACGACATGTACATTCTCAGGATGATCGAGGCCCTCGAGTTCGACTATCCCGGCCTCGCACACCATCTGGGCCACGCGCAATTTCATCGGCTGGTCGAGAGCTACGTCGCCGCGCATCCCTCTCGAAGCTACACGCTCAACCGGTTAGGCGATCGTCTTCCGGAGCACGTCGCGTCGCTCGACCACTTTCCGCGTCGGGCGATGCTCGCCGATCTCGCGCGCTTCGAGCTGGCGATCACTCTCGTGTTCGATGCCGCGCACGACGAGGCACTGACACCCGCCGAGATCGTCGCCGTTCCCGCGGAG
This sequence comes from Thermoanaerobaculia bacterium, assembly GCA_051305935.1. GTDB lineage: Bacteria > Acidobacteriota > Thermoanaerobaculia > Gp7-AA8 > Gp7-AA8 > JACPDH01. The sequence continues at coordinate 41,366 of JBPPMG010000187.1, read as the reverse complement.
GCGTGGCCGGAGATCCGATTCCGGCCGACCCGGGCGATGAGACTGCTTCGACTCGACTACCCGGTCGACGACTACTTGCAGGCGATCAAGCGGAACGAACGACCCGCGTCGCTTCGCAAGTCGCCGCGGTGGCTGCTCGTGTTCCGCAACGACCTGTCGGTTCGTCAGGTTGCGCTCCCGAGGCGCGAGTGGACGATGCTCGACGCGATCTGTCGTGGGCTCGCGCTCGCCGATGCCGTGGAGACCATCTCGGGCATTCGTCCGCGTCTCTCGGAGACCGAGCTCTTCGCCTGGTTCCGTGAGTGGACGCGGATGGGGCTCTTCTCGGCGATCGTGCCGCCCGAAGGCTGAGGTCCTGCTACATCGCGAGAAGCGACTCGGGGTCGAGCCCGCTGTGGCTTCCTTCCTGCTGGAGCAACTCCCGAAGCGCGTCCGGCGGCACCGGGCTGCTGAAGAGCATCCCCTGCATCTCGAAACAGCGCCGCTCCTTGAGGAAGCGCACCTGCTCGCGCGTCTCCACGCCTTCCGCGACGACCCGCAGCTTGAGCATTCGTGCGATGTTGATGATTGCGGTGACGATCGCCGCGTCGCTCGGATCGATCACGAGGTCGCGGATGAACGAGCGGTCGATCTTCACACAATCAATCGGCAGGTGCTTCAGATACGTGAGCGATGAATAGCCGGTACCGAAATCGTCGATCGCGATCGACACGCCCATCTCGCGAAGGCGATTGAGCGCCGCGATCGTCGCCTCGGTGTTCTCGAGCGTCGCGCTCTCCGTGATCTCCAGCTCCAGGGTCGACGCGGGAACGCCCGCACGCTCGATCGCGCTCGCGACCACGTCGGGAAGATCGGCTCGCTGCAGCTGGCGCGCAGAGAGGTTTACCGACATGCGAAGAGTCTCTCCTCCATTGCGGCGGAACGACAGCGCCTGGCTCAAGGCCTCCTGCAGCACCCAGTTGCCGATCGGCACGATGAGACGGCTCTCCTCGGCCAGCGGGACGAACGATTCCGGAGGCAGCAGCCCGCGCTCGGGATGGTTCCAGCGGAGAAGCGCTTCGAACCCGGTGACTTCGCCCGTGTCGAGCCGCAGCAGCGGCTGGTAGTGCAGCATCAGCTCCCCCCGGTCGGCCGCTCCCCGGAGGTCGGTCTCGAGCGAGAGCCGCTCGGTCGTGTGCAGCTTCAGCTGCGGCGTGCAGAGCTGATAGTTGTCCCGCCCCAGCTCCTTGGCGCGATACAACGCGTTGTCCGCGTTGCGGAGAAGTGTTTCCGCGTCAGCTCCATCGTCGGGAAAGAGTGCGACTCCGATGCTGCCGGTGACGACGAGATCGCGGTCTCCCAGCCTGACGGGCTCCTGGAACGAGAGGAGGACTTTCTCCGCCACACGCGCCGCATCTTCCGCCTCACGCAGTCCTCCGACGAGAATCGTGAACTCGTCGCCTCCCAGGCGCGCCACGGTGTCTTCCTCGCGGACTGACGCGCGAAGCCTGTCCGAAACGACGAGAAGCAGCTCGTCGCCCGCGGTGTGACCGAGAGTGTCGTTGATCGTCTTGAAGTGATCGAGGTCGAGAAACATCACGGCGAGCACCGTGCCGGCGCGCCGGTTCTGTGCGAGCGCGAGATTCAATCGGTCGGTGAACATCCTGCGGTTCGGCAGGAGTGTCAGCACGTCATGGTACGCCTGGAACTCCATCTGTTCCTCGGCGAACTTCAGCGTGCTGATGTCGACCATCGTCCCTTCGATCACGTCGAGGTCGCTCTCTCGAATCATCGTGACGTTCTCGAGGATCCACACCTTCGAGCCGTCCTGCCGCGTCAGGCAGAGCTCGACGCCGGTGAGCGACCCTCCGTCGCGAAGCGTCTCGACGATCGCCTCCCTCTCCTCCAGTTCCAGGAAGAGCTCGGAAAACCTCCGTCCAGCGACGCGCTCCCGCGACTCGTGCTTGAGGATTCTCGCGAACGCGTCGTTGCAGTCGAGGATCGTGCCGTCGACCGATGCACGGTAGACCCCTGCCGCATTCCTCTCGAAGAGCTGCCGGTATCGTTTCTCCGAGGCCTGGATTGCCGCTTCCGCGCGCCTCCGTTCGGTGACCTCCCGGAAGCTCCAGACACGTCCCACGGCCCGGCCATCGAGCAGCCGCGGAATCGACACGCGCTCGAAGACTCTCCCGTCCTTGAGCTCGACGACGTCGAAGCTCTGTTCGTCCCCAAGGCTGCTCGCGCGCATCATCGCGTCGAGGAACGCGTCCGGGGCCTTCAGCGTGTCCAGGATACTGCGGATCAGATCCTCGCCACGACCCTGATCGAGCACGCGCTGGGGGATCTGCCACGCGCTCACGAGCCTCTGGTTGTACGAGACGATCCGTCCGTCGTTGTCGATGACCAGGATGCCGTCGCCGGTCGAGTCGAGTGTCGAGCGAAGGAGCGAGGTCGTCTCGCGGATCTTCTCTTCAGCCTTGCGGCGCTCGCGGATGTCGCGGAGCACCATGACCATCCCCCGCGCCCCGCCATCGTCGCTGAACGCGGCCATCGACACGCTGACGGGGATCGTCGTGCCGTCCCGCGCGCGGAACAGGCGCTCGATCTCCCGCACGACTCCGCCATGCATGAGCGCACGTACGCGGTCGCTGCGCGAGGAGTCGACGTCTTCGCGTTCCACCAGCCGTTCGATCGTGCTGCCGCGCAGCTCGTCCTCGGCGTACCCGAACAACGATTCCACCGCATGGTTCGCGAGCTGAATCCTCCCGTCGCGATCGATGACGATCACGCCGTCAGCCATCGTGTCGACGATGAGATTCGCGGTCATCGCAAGGCTGACCGGAAAGAGCTGGCGCGCCGTCTGACGAACGAATGCCTGAGCGCCGAACGCCGTGATCGCCAGCCATCCCACCGGAAACATCGGCACGCCGAACGCCGGCAAAAAATCGAGAGCACCGCTCGCACCGATCATGAACGTCCTCGTCACCGAAACGAGGTCGGCGCGGCGCGCGGCATTCGTCTCCAACCGGTGGCGCCGAAGCAGCAGGAATCCGCTCCCGCCGAGCAGCACGATCGTGAACGCGAGAAACAGCGCGAGCCCGTCTCCCCCCGCCGGGAACCTGCCCCACGAATATTCGTGAAAGCCCGAGACGATCAGGTCGGTCGAGAAGCCCACCCATGCGATCACGCTCGCCGCCGCGATCGAGACGGCCAGCAGCGCGCGCGCGAGCCTTCGCTTCACGATCAACGCTTCCGCAAAGCCATAGAAACCGACCGGAAGGAAGGTTGCGAACAGGAGGCCACGATGCATCCAGAGCCGCGCGCTCGCGAGGTCGGTGACCGAGTGCATCGCGCTGAAGCAGGAGAGCCACCCCGCCGCCAGGACGAGCACCAGGGCGAACCGCGGACCGAATGACGAGTGCCGGTGAAGGCGCAGAATCAACACCGCCATCACGAGGGCACAGCCCGAAGCCCCCCCCGCGAGTACTCCCGGGAGCCCGACTTCCATGCCCGCGCTGCTCTGCAAAAGACCGTTCACGACACTTCGAGCCCGGTCAGAGTCTGACGCGACCCTCCCTGCCTGCCGGTTTCCCGACCTGCAGCGTGCCTCTGCTCGCCCGGTCCTGCCTTTGGCTCAGCCGCGAGTCGACTTCAGCCACTCTTCGACCTGGCTGATGAAACTGATGCTGTTCGACGTCTTCTTGATGTAACCACTCGCCCCCGACCGGCCAACCAGCTCCTTGAGCTCCTCCTCGGGTTTCGAGGAATGCAGGACGATCGGGCTCTTTTGGAGAAAGTCGAACAGTTTGGTCAGTTCGAGCACCTGGTCGCCTCGGAGCGCCGGCATCTCGACATCGAGGAGAATCAGGTCGGGTTTCTCGCTGTGGACGATCGCGGGAAGGCGCAGCGCCGAATTCGACGTCAGCACCGAGTAGCCCGCTGCCTCGAGCGTCCTGCGTGCGATCGACAGCGCGGTTTCACTGTCATCGATGACGAGAATCTTTCCCTTGTGTGGCGGGCTCTGGCTTTCCATACGGAATCCCTTCGTGAGGGCCCCATTGTACGAGATCGCGCAGGAATGTCATACGGCGACAGCGTCGCCGGTCAAACGGTCGCGATCGCTCTCGCGCCGTGCCAGGAGCGAGGCCACGAGCGCGCGAATCGCTTCGCGTGAGGATTCGCCAGAGTCGGTGAACCTCAGCCCGGAGATGTACGCCACGGCTCCGGGACGCACCACGCTTCGTTGCAGCCGGCACCGAACGCTCTCGCAAGAAACCGAGAACGACTCCCCGGATTCATCGAAGCGGAGCGTCAGCGCCCGGCGAACCGCCAGGGGCGCCTCATGCTCGATCCGCGCACCCGTCGTGCTCAGATCGAGCAGGTGGACGCGCAGTCCCGCGACGGCCGCCTGGACGGGCGTGTCGAACTCGGTCCTCTGGACGCGCCTTTTTTCGATGATCTCCAACCCCTGCATCCTTGCCTCCGACTCGACCGCTGGTGTTCCCTAATGACGTGCCGGCGCGAATTGTTTCGCGGTTCCTCCCGGAAAGCGAAAGGCGACCCCGAAGGGTCGCCTCTCGAGATCCATGCTGTTGCACACGCTCTACTTCAACTGCTTGTTCAGCTGTGCCAGCGTTTCCTTGAACTTAGAGTTCTCGAACTCGTCGGGCATCGGAATCTTGTTGAGTTGTTTGTAGAGCTCGTCGACCGACTTCTGGACGCCACCACGGAGCAGCTTCGGATTCGTGCGGGACAGGTTCGTGGAGAGCGACACGAGAGCCCACGTGGCCTGCTCGGCCGACTGCCGGTCGTTGCGGTAGAAGTAGTCCGCATCGCCTGCGATCCGGGACATCAGGCTACGCACCCGCTTCTCGCTCCACTGCGTGCCTTCGAGCTTGTCGGTTATGGCCGACATCTTCTTCGCGATCGCGGAGGCTTTGTCTGCGACCTGCTCGGGCCTGCGCATCGACGCGACCAGCCGTGCGAGCTCGTCGACTTCCATGTCGAGCGCCTCGCGCTGTTCCGGAGCGACTTCCGACACCAGGTGCCGGAGGACCGACCAGCGAACCGGGCTCCACGGAGGAAGTCCGGCGACGCCCGAGTAGCCGCGCTCCTGACGCCATTCGCCGGTGCGCAGGTTGTGATGGCAGGCCGCGCAGCTCATCGAGGCGAACTCCGGCCACTTTTCCGACTTCGCCTGCCGTGCGAGGTGCTCCAGCCCCTCGCTGAAGATCACCGCCTGCCCGACCGCCCAGGCGTTCACTCCGTGAGTCGGCGCGCCGTACTTCTCCGGATTCGTCTTTTCGTTGACCGGCTTCCAGTGGACCGGCAGCAGGCGGCTCTCGGTGAAGTTGTCGAGCTCGAAGGTGAGGATCGGATGTCCGGCGGCGATCAGCTCGTGATCGACCGTCTTCGTCGCGTCACCCATGTGGCAGCTCAGGCAGTTCTTCGTCCGCGCGCGGATGTTGCGCTGGTCGATCATGCCGTTGTTGACCGAGTCCTCGTGCGTCCAGCCAGCCTGCACGTGGCGCGCCCGCCATCCTCCGGCGGGACCGTGGCACGACTCGCACTGCACACCGTCGGCGAGTTCGATCGTCCCGCCCTGCAGCTCCTTCGGGACGTTCGTCGCGTGGCAGTCGAGGCAGATCTTCGCCTTGTCGGCCGGCTGCCTGAGCTTCATGTTCTTCGCGATCAGCCGAGATTCCCTGTTGAAGAGGATCTCGTACGCGCGGACATGCGAACGCGAGGGAGCGTGCAGCCACGTGTCGTACTCGTTCATGAGCACGTTCGAGTTCGCGACCGGGGCAGGGCTGCCGTGGCAGCCGCTGTTCGCGCACGAAACGACGCCGGTGTACATCCCCGGCTTCTCGACGAGCTCACCCGACTGGCCGGGCTCACCCTCGGCGGCAGTGTCCGCCTGCGCTGTCGCGCTGGTGTCCGTCGTAGCGGGCTGCGACTGGGCCTCGCTGACCCAGAGCCCCCCGCCGGTGATCACTACGATCGCTGCGATCGACATGAGACGTTTCATGTTCGACTCCCTTTTCATCTCTTCTGCATGCTCGCGCGTACGGGGCATCACGACGATCATCGTCCACCTCCCGCGGCCGGTTCAGGGGCCGGGGTCGTGGCGGTCTGCTCTCCAACCGGCGGCGGATCGATCGGCGGGCCGGGAGGTGTTGCCTTCACCGTCCAGAGCCGGCCCTCGCGCAGGTAGAGCTTCTGCAACTCGGTGAGGTTCATCGGCCGGGCGCCCTGGCGGTTGAACACGATGGTCTGGTTTCCACTCTCGTCCGCGGCCCGGTCTCGGTCGAGTCCCTTCGAGACCGCGAGCACAGCGTCGTGCGTGTGGTACTTCGCGATGAGGTTGGGCACGGGCCGGGGAGAGAAGCCCTCGAACCCCGGCACGGTCTTCGGCGAGGTCAGCTGGATGACGAACAGCCCGTGCTCGTCGCCCACGTAGGCGTAGAGGCTCGAGGACGTCGAGCCGACCTTGATGTCATTGACTCCATGCATCTCACCGTCGGCGTCGAATACCTGGTCGACGAACGGTTGCTCCGGCTTCTCCACGTCGACGATGACCATTCCCTGCTTGCCGCCCGCCACGTACGCGTACGTTCTCGCGACGTAGACGTTGCGCGCATCTTCCAGAGGAACCGTCGCCGCCAGGCGCGGCTGGGTCGGATACGTAATGTCGACGACCTTCATTCCCTCCGAGTCGGTCACGAAGGCATAGCGGAACTGCACCGCTACGGCTGTCCCCTTCTTGATCTCCGGCACCGTCGCGATGATCGACGGCTTGAGCGGGTCGCTCACGTCGATGATCTGCAGCCCGCGATCACAAACCATGTACACGTAGTTGCCCGCCACGGTCAGGTTCATCGCTCCGTGGAGTGCGTCGTCGGGGTTGAAGGTTACCGCACGCTCGATGAAGTTGTTGAGCGGATCACCGTCAGTGAACGTATTCGAGTTGAAGAGGATCAGCCCCTCTTCCTTGTCGCTGATGAAGGCGTACGAATAGATCGGGTGAATCAGCTGCTCGCCCGGCAGCGGCTTCCGGTGAGGCGCCATCGGCATGTTGGTCGGCAGCGCGATCGCCGTCGCGTACTTCGTCTTGATCTTCGTGTTCTGGCCGTACTTGGTGAACGGCGAGCTCACGAAACGCTCGGAGAAGTCCTTGTTGTCGATGACCGCGATGTCGTAGACCTGCACTCCGTCGTGGCCCTTCGCGATGTAGAGGTACTCACCTCTCTGCTGAAGGCTCCGTATCCCGTGGCCGTGATGGTGGAATGCGTCCTTGAGATCCTTGTGGTTCTTCTCGTGCGCCGCGTAGAAGTCGGGATAAACGATCTTGTGCAGAGTGCTCCCGATCACCGCCTGCGGCTCGGGATCTTCCGTGACGCGGATCGCCTCGACCCCATCGTCCCCGAGCGCGACCCAGGCGTACTTCCCGATGAAGTTCACCCAGTTGGTTCCCTGCAGGAGGAGCTGCGCCATCCATGCGTTGTTGTCGTTTGCGTCCGAGACGTGGCAGTCGGGGCAGCCTTTCGTCTCCCTCGTACGCACCGTATGCGGGACGTGCGGGTTGAACGCCTGGCCGTTGAATCCCGGCGCGGAGATCGTCGTCTGCTGGTTGTAGATCTTCTGCCGGTTCGCCTGCGTGGAGCTGAGCATCAGCGCGCTCGAGGAGCGGACCGGGGCGATCTTGTTCTTCTCGGCGCGGCCGTGAACGCCGAGCATGTAGACGTCCGAGCGCACGACCTGCGGGTTGTAGCTCGCGTAGTTGCGCGTCTCGGTGTCCTCGTAGTGCTGCATCTCGGTCTTACGGTTCGACTTCTGCGGAAGATGGCAGCCGAAGCACGACGTGATCCACGACGAATGGCACGTGTAGCACGACATCTTCTGGTTCGAGTGCGCGAGCTTGTCCGCCGTGGCAGGCAGCCCCCACGTGGAGCCGTCCTTCTGGATCGTCTTCGCGAAGCGCGACTTCTCGTTGTACTTCGGATGTCCCGGCGTGATCGAGTCCTTCACCTGGCTGACTTCCCACTCGAGAGTCGGGTCGACGACCGAGCGCTGGAAGAGCTTGCCGTCGATCCAGGCGAAGCGGCGGCGCCCGCCGGAGGTCGTCATCAGAGAGAGGTCAGTGCCGCCCTTCGGCGCCGCCGGCCCCGTCGTGCGCAGACTTGCGTACGAGTCGTTGTCGCCGTGGCAGTTCTCGCAGTCGATCTCGATGGTCTCGGCGTACTCGCTCTTGAGGTAGCTGTCGCCATGGTTGTCGACTTCGAAATGGCAGTCGACGCAATGCATCCCCTTCTCGAGGTGGATGTCCTTGAGGTGGACCGCCTTCTTGAACTTCTCGGGATCCTCGAACGAGACGATGTTGTCGTCCTTGTCGAGCAGGTTCCCCTTGCGATCCTTCTTGAAGACCGCCTTGAAGATCCATCCGTGACCGTGATAGTCCGCAAACTGACCGTCTTCGAGCTTCGGATTCAGCTCGCTGACCTTCTCGAGAAAGTCGACGTCGGACCAGAGCCCGCGCACGGATGAGCCCTCGGGGTTGTGGACGTGAATCGCATCCTCCTCCGCGGCGGTCGGGTACTTCTGCTCCTTGGGATACATGTGCTCGGCGTTGATCTCGTTATCCCACATCGTGTAGCCGAGGTAGGTGTTCACGAACGAGTTAGGCTGGTGCATGTGGCAGACCATGCACTGAGACGTCGGGATGGCGCGGCTCAGCCGGTGGCGGAGCGGATGGCCCTTCTCGTTCTTCGGGATCGTCGGGTCCCCCGTCTGGCTCAGCCCCTGGTGGCCATACTTCGCGTAGGGGCCCGAGTTGAACGGATCGCGGTCGTTGGCGTAGACGACGTGGCAGGCGCTGCAACCGGACGATCGGTAGTCGCCCGGGTGGTCGTTCGTGCCGAGGAACGACAAGTGCGGATCGTTGAGGCGCGTCTTGATGACGTTGATGATCGCGGGACTGATGCGCAAGCCAGTGCCCCGGCCGCGGTTGCTGAGGCGAAGATCGGGCTTGCCCGCCTCCTCGAGGATGTTCGGGTTGCCGGGCTCCGGCGGCGTGTTGCCTGACTCGATGCCGCCTCGCTCGAACGCGCGGAAGTACTCGCCCGGCTGCAAGAGCTCCCACCTCGGCATGGGAAGTGCCACCCCAAGTGCGCCCTTTGCCTTCTCCTCGTCCGTCAGCGTGCGCGTTTCCTTGATCATTCCCGGCACGCCGTCGCGCGTGTAGTGCTCGCCGAGGATTCCGTACTTGAGCCCGAGGATACCGTTCGCGTACGAGGCGGCGGCCCAGAACGTCTGCGCCGTCGCCATCGTGCTCTTTGGAACGTTGTTGACCTGCTTCTGGTGGCAGCCGCCGCACGCTTCAGCTGCGACGCGAAGATCGCCCGGGTTGATGAACTTGACGAACTCCGCGGGCTCCTTCATCAGATCGACGTACGTGTTCGTCGGGTTCGACGAGGTTCGGCGTCCGTCGCGCGTCCAGTTCTCCGGATGGCGCGGCAGCACGTGCGCCGAGTTCATCGCCTGCTCGTACTCGGCGGACTCGCGCGCCCAGCCTTTGGTGACGGCCACGTTCGCGTCGCCGCCATGGCAATCGATGCAGCCTAACTTGACGGCATCCGAGGCATGGGCGTCCTCGATCCCCTCGTGACAACCGAGGCACGAGCGACTCTTCGCGAGCGCCTGCTCGTCCGTCTGCGACATCAGTGCGGTGGTCGCGTCGACCTGCGTGCCGCTTGTCGACGAGGTGACGAGCGCCGGCAGACAGAGAATCGCGACGAGAGCGATCACTGCGGCTGCGGCGCGCGGCGGATTGGTGGTCAGTTTTCCGATCATTTGAGTCATGGCGCACGTGCCTCGGTCAGAACTGCAGAGTCAGAGTCGTGAAGAATTGCCAGTGCAGATCGTCTTCTTCGTAGATGTCTTCCCAGCCCGAGCCCGGCGCGAACATCGCTACCCCGCCGAGGACGGTCACGTTGTTCGAGAAGAAGGGCCGGTAGCGGACTCCGAGGCTCACGTCGAACCCCATCTCCTTGTCGACGTCGTCCTGGAAGATCAGCCCCTCGACGACCTCGGTCTCGGCCAGGCGAATGTAGTTCGTCGTGAAGATCGCCTTGATTTGCGGTGAGAAGTCGAGGTCGAAACCAACGCTCGCGATCTGGACGCCGGGGTTCACGAACTCGGGCTGTCCCTCGTCCTTGCTGCTCGTCAGGTCGGCGAGAAGGCTTCCTCGCTGCGTCAGGGCGACACCGGTTCCCGGAAGGCGGATTCCCTGGCGATTCCAGAAACTGAATCCTCCGCCGAGCGCGTTGACGTTCGAGAAGATCGCGTCGAAGCCGTTCGCGTCGCGATCGTACAGGTCGTCATCGCCCGACGCGAAGAAGATCGCGGCGCGGGGGCGAAGCCAGTCGTAGTCGCGGGAGATCTCGATGAATCCCATGTACCCGCTGATGTCGGTTTCCATCTCGCCCGGGGTAACGCCGTCGTTGCCGACGCCTCCTCCGATCGGGTCGAAGCCGGCGATCGGGTTGAAGCTGTCCTTGCCGATCACGTAGTACAAGGCGTGATCGACGTTCCAGATGTCGACCTTGCCGAGCCCCGACCAGCCGAAGTAGTAGGCGTCGATCTCGTGCGGAACGAAGTCGCCGACCGGCGCCGGCCGCACGAGGAAGCCGTTCTTGTCGTAATGGACCGAAGGCTCGTCGTGCAAGTAGTGGAAGCTGACCTGCGTGGTGTAGCCCGGCACGAACGTGTCCTGGCGGTAGGCGTTCATGATGAACACCTGCTGCTCGCGTCGCTCGAGCTTGTTGAGGCCGCTGTTGGTGTCCTTCTCGAGACGATCGAAGAAGGCCGCGTTGTACTGGTAGCGGTTGTTGTCCCAGTTGCCGAAGAAACGGACGCCGAGATTCTGGTCGTTGAAGATGAAACCGCGGAAGTCGCTCACGAAGCTCTGCACGCCGGCGCGAATTGACATGAAGTCGAAGTTCTCGGACAGATCGGCGAGCTTGCGCTCGTAGAAGAGCTCCTGCACGGCGAAGGCCCCGTCGGTGCGATCGGTTCCTTCGCGCACGTCGATCTCCACTCCGTTCGCCTCTTGCAGAATCACGTGGTTCACGTTGCCCACGAGGGTGGCGCGAGTTCGCCACGTCGCGGGACGGAAGGTGGTGAGACCCTTGTAGAGGTCGGCGGTCATCACGATGTTCTCGTTCATCACGACCTGCTCGCTGTCGCCGAAGAACGGGAACGAGGTCGGGTCGTCGGTCGAGATGCCCGTGGGTGTCGGCAGGTCACGGATCTCGACGAGGAAGTCGGAGATTCCGGTCAGGTTCAGGAAGATGTCCTTACCGAAGCGCGGCTTGTCGCCCTTGAGGATGTTCTGGTTATACGGATCCCACTTCCCGCGCGGCGACACCTGCAACTCGTAGTCGGCCGGAGGGACGATCTGCCAGCGATCGGTGTAGGCGGCAAAGTCCTCGATATTCGCGATGATGGGAGGGAGCGGGTCCGGAATCGGCAGCGGCCCGATCGGCTGGCGCGGCATGAACTCTTCGAGGTCGACGCGCAGATCCTGCTCGGCCTTCGCACTCCGTCCGTCGGCAGTGGAGACGCTGGCGCTGATCAGGTGGGAGCCGACCTCGAGATCGGTTCCCCACTCGACGGAGAACTTCCCGTCCTCGCCGACCTGCGCGTTCTGCGTCTGGCCTTCGATGGTGATGCTCACGACCGACCCGGGAGGAGCCGTCGTCGAACCGGTAACGACCGGTCTCGGGGTATGTGCGTAGACCGGCGTGTCCGCAGACATGCCAATCGTCAGCGTCAAATCCTCGGCGTTCGCGCCGAGCGCGGCCAGGGCGATGAGAACCGCCGCGGCAAGAGCGAGTGCGTTCGTTCTATGGCTCATCGAAGGGCTCAATGAATTTCTCCGTTACGCCTTCCGGCTGGCGGGGGAGGTGGAGGAAGGGCAGTCGAACTCCGTCGACCTTTACGCGATCGGCCCAGATCGAGGGATCCGGGTAGAACTCTCCTGCACCGTTGAGAGTGACGTAGTCGTCCTGATCGACGCCGTCGCCGGAGACCCCGAGGCCGCCGACGAGAACGCCGTTACGATAGAGCGGCGTCGAGCCCGGGAAGAAGACGATGCCGGCCTGGTTCGCGTTAGGCTCCTGGAATCCCTGCGAGCACGCATTTGCGAGGTCGTTGAGGAAAATGTCGAAGAACGGCCCCGGATCGGTGAAATCGATGCCCCCGGGAAAGAGTGGAGATCCGCCATAACCGAGCGTGCGCGCGTTGATCGCCGTACCTGCAGGAACGCCATTCAGATCCCCGACCCCGGCGCCCGAAAAGTAGACGACGTTCCTGGCCTTCGCCACGGATACGTCGATGGAGAAGATCGTCGCGTCCGGCATGCGATAGAGCCCGAGGACGTTGCCGTTCAGGTCCGTTACCGCGATCACCATTCGTGAGTAGGAATTCAGCGGAAGGCGGATGTATCCGCGCGTGCGCTGCGCGAATGCAACGCTGCGCCGGATGATTGCGTCGACTTCGTCCCGACTCAGTTCGGGCGAACCGATCGGCCCGACGAGATAACGATTCGCGACGCATCCGCCCGGGTTAGGCCCGACCACGAACGATCCCGAGGCCGCTGCCGCCTGCTTCGTGCCTTTCGGTCGGAACCCCTGGTCGACGAAGGGAAGGCGGATTCCGTCGATGATGACCCGGCCGGGGCGCGGCAGCTCGGGGAAGGATGGTGCCGGGAAGAGCACGCCCGGAACTCCGAGCGCGGCCGCGCCGAATGCCGCGAACTCCGCCTGGTCCGAAGGTATGCCTGCGACACCGATGGCCCCGACCATGTAGCTCGGCCCTTCGACCTTGACCTTCGCGTTGCCCTCGGCAAGGCTCCCCTTGAGGATGTCGAAGCTGCCGATGCGGAAGAGCGGAATGCCTCCCGCGTTCACCGGCAGCCCGCCGGGATTGAACGGTCCCTGGAGTCCGATCGGCGACGGATGCTTGCCGCCCTCGTGCAGATCGAACGGCTGCGGCTTGCCCGTCACGATGCCCGGGCCGCAGCCCGAGTTGTCGAACCCGTTGCACGGCCCCGCGTTCACGACCGAGGTCGCGCGCGGGATGCACTTGCCCTCGTTGAACTGGACGTTGAAGTCACAGCCGCGATTCGTGTTCTCGATGCCGTACAACGCGTTCTCGTAGGCCTTCTTCACGCCGGGCGGGAAGTGAAGGCTGCTGATGAAGCGCACTGTGCGCGATGAGAGCGGCGCGGTGTTGTGGCTGAAGAACGCCGCCGTGCGCGCGACTCCGACCGCCATCTCGTCGTTCGCGGGATCGGCCTCCGGGTTCCTGACAATCGCGAGAACCCTGCCGGCGCGATCGACCACCGCGACGGTGACCTTCGGATCGTCGATGAGAACCGACGCCGTCACCGCGAGGCTTCTCACCTCGTCGGCGTTGAGCGGAAGAAACGATCCCTCCGCGGCTTCGATCCCGCCAGGACGTCCGTCGCGGCACGGAGAACCGACCGCGTCGACGCCTGCGCAATCGGGAGGCGTCGGCTGCGCGAATGCTACCGACACACTCGCGAGCAACGAAATCGCCAAAATGAGCAGAGAACGGCTTACTACCCCACGATGCAAGGCTCTTGGGCTCATCGAGTCACCTTTTTCAGTTGTGGCAGAAACGTAACCTTGGATCTTCTTGTTGTCAACCCGCAAGTCAGCGCTGGAACCTGAAACTGGCCGCGTTCTCTCCGAGAATCACGACAGCGCCTTCCTTCAACTCCGCCTCGGTAATCCGGTTCTGAGTCGACTCAAGGTAGGTCCCGTTGGTCGACTTCTGATCGACCGCGACGACCTTCCCGTCCTTCACGCCGACCCACGTGTGGCGGCGCGAAATGCGGGAGTCTTCGATCACGACGTCCGCGACTTCGCGGTCCCTCCCGAGGAAGAGACCCTTGTCTGGATCGATCGTGTAACTCTGTCCGGACAGCTTTCCTCCGGTGAAGACGATCCTGCCGAAGTACTCGGCATTCACTGTCGGTTCCGCGGGCAGTGCCTCGGCGACCGTTCTCTTCATGTCGGAGATGTCCATCGCCACGGTCCCCTCGGGAAGCACGGGCGGAGGCGCGGGCGCCGGTTTCGGTTTCGGCGCCGCGGGTTTCGGAGCTGCGGGTTTCGGTGCCGCCGCAGGGGCGGCCGACGGCGCCGGCTTCGGGGCTCCACCCTTCGGCTGCGGCGGAGCTGGAGGAGGTGTCGGCGCCGCTGCTCGCGCGCGAATCGCGCCGAACAGCCCGCCCAGAGCGCCGATCAACACGACGAGCCCGATCGGCACCGCGAATGCGGCCCAGAGCGGAACGGCAAACCTGCTCGGCGCCGGCGTTCCGGCCTGCTGCGAGTCCGACTTGCCGCCGAGCGCGATGAGCCGCATCTCGGCAGGAATCACCGAGGCCTTGAGCGTCCAGCCTTCGCCCTGCGAGACGGTCATCGAGTGATACGGGTGGCACGTCTGACACGTCTCGATGCCCTTGTCCTTGTACTCGCTCGCCGCCTTGTGGCAGGGAGTGCAGGTCTTGATCCCGGGCATGTTCACGTCGGAGGTCTTCTTGCTCTCGACGACCCCTTCGTGGCAGTCGACGCACTTGGTCTTGACCGACTCGTTGAGGTGTTTGCCATGGTCGAAGAGGCGCTGGCCCTTGAACCATCGGTTCGACTTCGTCGGCGGGCGCACGGCTTCGCCGTTAGGCTGGAAATCGTGACAGACCTTGCAGCGCGCCTGGACGGTGCGTTGCGCGCTGCGGACGATCTCGCTGCCGATGTTGATCTGATTCGCCGAGCCCGACGCGAAGACTCGCGTAACTTCCTCGGCGCTCATCTTGAGGATGTTCCGGTTTCCCGAGTAGGCGTTCGCGATGTACCCGGCAACCGTCTCGAGGTTCAGGTGGTGGGGAACCGGCGGGAAGCGATTGTCGAAGGTGAGCGGGTGGCACCGCGCGCAGTACTTGTCGTACGAGCGGTCATCGATGATTCCCGTGTCACCCATTACCTTGTGGCAGGAGTCGCACGTGAGCTTCTCGACTTCCTGCATTGGATTTTCGATCGTCGGGGGACGCTTGTTGCAGGTGCCGACCACGTGGCACTGATGGTTGAACTTGAAGCGGTTGGCGTCTGCCGAGCGACCCTTCGGATCGCTCAGGCTCACCTTGGCTTCCTTGCCGCCCTCGAAGATCGTCAGCTTGAACTCGGGATGGTCCTTCTCGAATGCAGTGATGCTCTTCGCGACGCGAAGCTGCTTGCCGGGATCGGGCTGGAGCTCCTTGTGACACCCGATGCACTCGCGCTGATAGACCTCGCCCAGATTCGCCAGCTCGCGATGCTCCGTGTGGCACGAGATGCAGGCTCCAAGCTGCGCGAGCCCTTCCTGGTGGCCGGCCTGCTTGTGGCACGCCGTGCACTTCTCGTCGGTCGCGCCGCCCCACGGCTCGTGGCACGCGCTGCAGTTGCTCTCGCCGATGAGTCTGACGCCGTCGACCGCCGCCTGCGTGTGCGACACGGAGAGCTTGCCCGGGCGAAACGCGACCTGCTGGTTTCCCACGGTCACGAGCCCGAGAGTCGTCAGGGCAGCGAGGATCGCAATCCACGCGACGACGGTCTTCGACAGGAACTTGCGCTGGAGCTGGTACGACGCGACGTAATCGACGCGCGGCGCCTTGAGCGCTCCTCCAGGAGCGGGCCGCGGGAGGGCGACGGTGCCGACCGGAACCGGGATGTCCTCGTCCCCGGCGCTGTCCTCGTCGGTCTCTTCGACCCGGATGAAGAGCGGACGTCCCGCATCGGCCGACTGCACCGTGATCCGCAGGTCGCCGATCTCGATCTCGTCGCCCTTGCCAAGCCGGCTCGACTCGATCGTCCTGCCGTTGAGGTAGGTACCGGTGATGCTCCCCCGGTCGACGAGCTCGAATCCCGACTCGAGCGCCTCGATGACGGCGTGTTCCAGCGCAACGACCGGATTCTCCGATCGGAGCTGCGCATCCGTGCCGCGGCCGATCCGCAGCGTCGAACCCTTGTGCTCCCGGAGAAAGACCTTGGAGCCTTCGATCCTCTGAATGATGAAGCTCATCGTTCGCCGTATCTCGTCGAGCCGTCTCGCGGGGCTCTCGTCCTCAGAACTTGACCACGCCGTAGTAGAAGACACCCCACACGTGCGCGAAGATCAACACGATCATCGCGACCGACAGTGGAATGTGAAGGTAGAGCCAGAAATCGAGAATGTTCCGGTAGCGCTGCTGGTAGACGAGGCGGAGGTGCAGCTCTTTCTGCTGGCGCGAGGCGACGAGCAACTGCCGCAGCTCGTCCTGCTCGTCCTTCTGCACCATGCCGACCAGGCCGGTCCAGTCGCCCGCCTTCTCGCTCCGCTTTCCGCTCGAGAGGATGAGCTTCCATCCCGCCAGGAATCCCGGCATCGCTTCGCGCTGGAGGCTGTAGTAGATCCGCTGGAACGGCGACGACTTCCCCGATGCGGTGCGCGCCATCGCCTTCGAGAGCTGGTTGAGCTGGTCCGAAATCTCCTGGCCCGTCAGATTCGACTGAATCTCCGTCAGCTCCCGCGGGATCGTCTTGTAGAGCAGAGCCCCGAAAATACCGGTGGCGATCACCCCGATGATCACGACGAACAGAGCGACGGCGATCTTGTCCTGGAACCGGAACCCGGTGTGCGCCACGATCACGAAGAAGCTGAAGAGACCGAGCCAGATGTGCGCGTGCAGCCACTCCTGCAACGTGCCGAAGCGGCTGCGGTAGGCGCGCTTGCGAATGCCGAAATAAAGCAGGAACCCCATGAAGAAGAGGGCGACGAAGCCATAGATGAGCCCCGTTGGCGTTCCGCCGTGCGTGAACGGCTCGCGCCCCTGATACCAGACGTAGGAGGCGACGAGCCCGATCGTGAGCACGAGGGCGATGAGGCGCCAGCGAGGACCGTAACGCGGGATTGGCACGCCTAGCGATCTCCTCTCATGATGACCAGTTCCTCGAGTGTTCCCCTGTACTCCTCGGGCGTGAGCCGAACGGCAGCGCCCGTCGGGCAGCTCCTGACGCACGCCGGGCCGCCGCTGATCTCGCGGCAGAGGTCGCACTTGACCGCGAGCGTGCGCTCGACTTCGTCGTGCGCCGCCTTTTCCTTGCTGAAGAGCCCCTTGATCCAGCCGAACAGCCCGCCGCCCTCGTGCTTCGGGTGCACCATGAAGATGTTGCCGTACGGGCAGTTTCTCTCGCAGTTGCCGCACCCGATGCAGTTGCTGCGGATGTAGACCTCGCCGCGCGGATCGCGCGTGAGCGCGTCGGGCGGGCAGTCGAGCATGCACATCGGGTTCTGGCACTGCCAGCACGAGTTAGGCGCGAGCAGATTGTAGAGCTGGATGCCGGTGAGCGAGAGGCGCGACTGGCCGTCGGCGTGCACCCCTTCGCACGCGCGGATGCAGTTGCTGCAACGCACGCATTTGTGGTTGTCGATGATCAGCGAGTGCGTCCCCATGACGACTTCTTCGCGAATCAGGTCGTTGAGAATGCTTCCCGACCCCGGCGTCGCCTCCGCGATGAGGCTGAGCACTCGCCGGTCCTCGAGTTTCTTGAGCAGCTTCTTTCTCAACTCGGGCTGGCTGTCGAGGAACTGGTCGAAGTCCCGCTTCGATAGCTTGATCAGCTCCGACGGGAAGATCGTCGTCACCGTCGCCGTGCGCGGCGCGCCCTCGAGCAGTGCCGACTCGCCGAAGAAGTTGCCAGCGACGAGGTACGACAGGACGATTTCCTTGTCGTTCGACGTCTTGCCGATCTTCACCATCCCGTTGCGGATCAGGTAGAACGCGTCGCCGGGATCACCTTCCTTGAAGACCGGCGCGTCCTTCGCGAGCGTGAGCATCGTCGCCTTCGCGGCGAGATCGCCGAGCACGGAGGCGGGCGTGTCCCCGAACAGATATCCCTGGATCGCGCGGATGAGGAACGCCTGGTCGACCAGGTCCTTGACTCGCGGCGAGGTGACGAGCAGCTTGAGGATCGCCTTGCGCGGCACCTCGATGATGCGCGTCGGTCCCTCGGCGAGTGCCGTCGCCGTGCGCCGGCGCCCGGAGATCAGGCTCATCTCACCGAAGAAGTTCCCCGCCGTCAGCGTCGCGACCTTGCGCTGCTCCTTCGATCCTTCCGGAGCGACCCAGAGCTGCACGCGACCTTCGGCGATGATGAGGAACTCGTTCGTGTAGTCGTTCTGGCGAATGATCGCCTCGCCGTCGCGGAACTCGCGCACGTTCGTCGAGAGGAACATTTCGCGGAGGTTCTCGTCGTCCGCGGCGGCGAGCAGCGGTATGCGCTGCTTGATCTGCTGCATGCGCTCGACCACGGAGCCGGTCCAGTGCGGCAGCCTTTCCTTGAGCACGGCCTCGTCGGCGGGATCGACCTTGCGCCCGCAGAGATGCTCGACGACTTCCCACCCCTGGTTCATGCCGAGCTTGACCAGGTCGCGACCACTCGCCGCACCGATCAGGAACAGCCCCGGGACGTCGATCGACTCGTACTGCGGCGTCAGGGAAGGACGCGCGTCCTTGTCGGCACTCGTGTACTTCACGCCGATCGATTCGAAGAACTTCCGAGGAGCGTCGGCACCGAGCTTGAGGAAGATGTAGTCGCTGCGCACGCGAACCGTCTCGCCGCGCACGTTCATGTCGGTGTGCCCGAGAGTGATCTCCTTCAGCGTGGTGCCGTAGTAGACCGTCATGCTCCCCTGCGCCTGGCGCGTGAGCACCTCGCGGATGAGGCTGTCCTTGGCGCGAACGATTTCTGCCGAGCGCACCACGAGGCTGACGCGGTTCTCGTCGGCCAGTGCGACCGCGATCTCGATCGCGGAGTCGCCGGCACCGACGACGATGATGTCCTTCTCTGCGTACTCGGAAGGATCCGCGAGGCGATAGAGAACGTGCGACATGTCCTCGCCGGGGCAGCCTGGCTTGCGCTGCGACCCCTGCGTTCCCATCGCGAGCACGACCCACTTACCTTCGTACTCGCTGCCGTCGGCGGCCTTGACCTCGAAGCCCTCGCCGACCTTCTTCACCGACTTGATTTCCTTGTTGTACTCGACCTTCAGCTGCTTGTTCTTCGTGTGCGATTCCCACGCTCCGAGAATCTGCTCGCGGCTTCCCGCCTCGAACGGCACGTCGCCGCGCGCGGGAATCGCCATCGGCTCCGCCATGACGTACTTGCGGGCCTGATAGCAGTAGATCGTGTCCGAGAGATGGTCAGTCTTCTCGAGAAGCACGTAGCTGATACCGTTGTCATGCGCGTGCGACGCGGTTGCGATACCCGCGGGGCCCGAGCCGACGATGATGAGATCAAATCTCTGGCGTGAGCTCATGACTTCGCCGAGCTTCTCCGTTCATCCGAGGTTAGTTTTGGAAACGAGTTGAGTTTTAGCACAACTCAGATCTAAATGTGAATTCTTTTGAAAGTGTTTCGCGCGCGGTTCGCGATCCGTGGAGAATCGCGCGATCGATGCAAGACGAGTGCGACGCGCCCCTCGGCGCGCCGCACTCACGAAATCCTGTCGGAACCCGCTGCGGCTAATCGCCGGGCGCCGTCGTCTTGCCGGGCTGGATCTGCGTCGGGAGGTTGAACACCATGTGGACCTTGCCGAGACGGATCTTGTCGTCGTTCCGAAGCACCCGGCTTTGAATCCGCTCGCCGTTCACGTAGGTGCCGTTGCGGCTGTTCTGGTCTTCGAGAAGATATCCGTCGGGTGTCTTGCGAATCCGCGCGTGCGAACCCGAAACGCTCGAGTCGGGCACCTGGATCGAGTTGCTCGCCTCGCGGCCGATGGAATGCTCGGCCTCGAAGAGCGGGAACGACGTCTTGTCCGCGTTGTCGAGAGTCAGCACCCCGATGAGCGACTCCATCGACGGCGCCGGTTCGGGCGTCGCGGCCGGGCGGATCGTCGCGAGCGGCGTGGCAACGGTCGGCTCGGGTTCCGGAATCCCACCCGACTCCGGAGCCGGGTGCGCGAGTTGATCTCTCCAGTCCGCCACCGCGGTCGGAACGTCATCCTCGCTCACGGGCTCGGGTTCCGGGGCCGGAGGCGGTGGCGCAGGCGGCGCCTCGACGACCGGTCGCGCGGGAGCGGAGGGAGGCGGAACGGGTTTCGCAACCGGCGTCGGAGGAGCAGCCACGGCTGCCGACGACTCGACGATCAATCCCGCGGTTCGAAGGCCGTCCATCGTTCTGTAGATCTCGAGCGGGTCGCGATCGAGGATGAGGCAGAGCTGCTCGACGCTCGCGGCGACGAGCTCCTTGATCTTGAGCAGCGTCTTGAACTGCGTGACGCTGAGCGTGATCTTCTCGTCGGCCTCCGGATCGCCCATGACCTGGAACGCCTGCGCGGGATCCGGGAAAAGCTTGCGGCACTCGTCCCACTCGGCCTGTCGTTTCGCGCCGCGCTCGAGCAGATCGTCGATCTTGATCTGCACCGGAACCGCGGAGTCGGGAAGCGCGAGCTCGATCGAGAATCCGAACGAGCCGCCATCCCACAGGAGCGCGTCAATCATCACTTCGGAGACGTACTCCGCGGAAAGATCGCGAAGCTGGTCCGCCTTGAAGACGCCCTGCTTGATCGCCGACTGCGCGAAGCGCTCGCCTTCCTGGTTCGCGAGCTCTTCGAGCCGGGCTCGCTGATCTTTCGTCAGCTTTCCGCGCCGCGCGAGAACGAGCGGCATGCGCATCTGCTCCTGGTTCGACCAGGCGAAGACGATCGCGCCTCCGTCGAGCCAGGCGATCGCTTCGCGACCGCCTCCAGTGAGTTTCATCGTGCCCGTACGTCCGCCGTCCGCGAGGAAACGGAGAACGTCATGGAGAGAGAAGTGGCCGAGATTACCCTGCAGCGAGTTTTCCATGATTCGCGCAGTTTAGCCGAATCGACCTCACGGCGGAACGGTCCTCGAAGTCTCCTGACGCAAATCGGGCACCGGAATCCGGTGCCCGAGGGTTCCAGCGATATCGTGACGTCTCAACGAACGGACAGGTCGATCTTCACTCCCGACGTCCCCGCTGCCACCGCGTCCGCGGCTCCCGAGGGAGCACCCGCGTCGCGAGTCATCGGGTTGCCGTCGAGGTCCACGCGCGCTTCGATCAGCATCGACTCCGGGAGCGGCTGTCCCATCATCGAGTTCGCCTGGCTCACCTCGAACTCGAGCGGGAACGAGCTCGCATCGACGCGCGCGACGGCGACGGGCGCGCCACCCTTCGATCCGGCGGGACGGACGATCAGAAACACCGCGGCGCCTCGGGGAACGTTTCCACCCGCGGCGAGTGTGAGCGTGCCGCGCACCGCGCGCGGATCCGCCGACGGCCTCGCCGCCGGCGTGGAAGCGGGCTGCGTTCCGCCTCCGGCCATCGGGGGCAGCGCGATTCCGGCGTGAGGATCGTCCTTCGTACCGGCTGCGGACTGCACGGGAGCCTGACCCTTCTGCGCTTCGACCTGCGTCCAGAGCTGGCGAAGACGATCGGCTTCCGCGGGGCTGAGTTTGATCGCTTCGTCGATCGCTGCTTTCGCGTCGTCGTATCGGCCCATCTGCGCGTAGGTCAGCGACAGGTAGACGCGCGCGTCGAGCAGATCGGGCCTCGCCTCGATGGCCTGCTTCAACATCTGCTCGGCCTCGGCTGTCTGCCCCATCGCGAGCCGCACGACGGACTGGTAGGTCATCGCCGCGGGATCGCCGGGCCTGCGCTCGAGCACGTACTGCGTCGTCTCGAACACGCCCATCAGTTGCTCGCGCATGAGCTGCTGGAACGCGAGCTCATTGCGGAGGTCGAGATCGTTCGGGTTCGCCTGCACGCGGGAGAGCAGTTGCTGCAGCTCCGCGTCCGGCGCGCCTTCGCCCGACTGCATGCCTCCGCCGCCCGGAATGTTGCCGGTCATCGACCCGCCGTCTCCGCGTTCGTCGGCAGACTTCGCGACGAAGATCACGAGCGCCGCGATGGCAGCCGCACTGCCGATTCCCCAGAGGAAGCCCTTCCACGGGCTCGCGGGAGCAGACGGCTCCTCGATGACGACGGCATCTTTGACACCGGCCTTCGCCGAGATCTTGCGTTTCCCGGGCGCATGTCGCCCCGTCAACTCGTCGAGTCTTCTCAGCGTTCTCGCCGCCTCGAGCTCGAGCTCGTATCGCTCGAGCGCGAGCTGGGCCGCATCACGTTTCGCGCTCGTGTCGTCGAGCTCGCGAAGCTGGTGGAAGAGCGAATCGCGCTTCGCGTCGAGGTCGCGGATCTCGAGCTCGAGCGGCATCGCGTCCGACGCGGCTTCCTCAACCTTCGTCTTCGCGCCTCGACGCGAGACGACGAACGCGACGATCGTCCCGATCACGAGCCCACCGAGGAGCATCGCGACAGGCAGTGTCCATTCGACCGGCCGTGCCTGCAACAGCATCAGCAGCGTCATCGCGACTCCTCCCCGCCCTCGCCGCGCGATGCAGGCGAGAGCCCGCCGGGCCAGCCGTACGCCAGCTCGCGCGTGCGGAGCACGTAGTGCGCGAGATGCTCGTCATCGGGAAGCGTGTCGCGGCCCGGCGTTCCGGGCGCGCCGGTCGTCGCTTCGACGGATCCCGGCGCGCGCTGAAGACGCTTCATCATGAAGAGAACGAAGAAGCCGCCCACGACCAGAAGCGCAATCGGCGCGAGCCAGACGAGCCAGTTCACTCCACGCATCGGCGGCTCGAGTCGAACGAACTCCCCGTAGGCGCGTTCGAAGTAGAGCAGCGACTGCTCCTGCGAATAGCCCATCGCGGCGAGATCGCGCACCTGGCGCTTCATGTTCTGCGCCATCGTCGCGGGAGAGTCGTTGACCGACAGACCCTGGCAGACCGGGCAGCGGAGGAGGCTTGCGACGTGCTTGGTTTCTTCCTCCAGCTCGACCCCCGTGCGCGGCGGACCGGCCGGATCGCCGACGATCCACTTCGGATCGGGCGACTTGATCTCGTCCGATTTCTCGGGCGCCTGCGCGGCCAGCGGCAGCGCGAACAGGAGAAGCGTCAGCGCGAGCACGAAGCGGCGCGCGGTGGTGTGGCGGGATGTCATCGGATTCACCTGGAGGCTCCGGCGAGCCGGAGCTTTGCCTGCAGAGTTGCGGGGTCGAGCGGACCGACGTGTTTGTCGACGATCTTCCCGTTCGCGTCGATGAAGAAGGTCTCGGGCACGCCGTACACGCCGAACGCGATTGCGGTCTTCCCCGAATCGTCGAACAAGGTGGGGTAGCTCGAGCCGTTCTCCGCGAGGAAGCGCACGATCTTGTCTTCCTCGTCGTCGTACACGACGCCGAGGAACTGCGCGCTGTCGCCGTACTGGCGCGCGCCGGAAACGAGCACGGGGTGCTCCGCGTAGCACGGCACGCACCAGGTCGCCCAGAAATTCAGCACGACCGGCTTTCCGCGCAGTGACGCAAGATCGATCACGGCGGGCGTGCCGACCTGACGCAGCGAGAACGACGGCGCGTCCTTCCCGACCATCGGCGAATCGACCTTGTGCGGGTCGCGACCGAGGTTCATCACGAGCAGCGCAATGAAGGGGAGGACGATGATGAGGCCGGCGATCAGGACTTTACGATTCAACGACGGCCTCTCCTGCATTCGCGGCTGCCATTTCGCGCGCGAGATTCTCTCGACGCCTCGACTTCGTCGGAATGATCGCAAGGAATCCGCCGAGCGCCATGGTTCCAGTCGCGATCCAGATCCAGCCGACCATCGGATTGATGATCAGGTGAAGCCCGACCGACTGCGTAGTCGGGTCGATGTTCATGATCGACAGGTAGAGGTCGTGCGTGAGCGTCGTCCGCACCTCGGGGGTGCCGATCGGGTCCTTGCTCATCGCGTAGTAGTTCATGCGAGGCAACATCTCGCCGCTCGGCTTGCCGTTCTTCGTCACCGACAGCCTCGCGAGAACTCCCTCGCGATGCGGCTCGGTCACCGTCTCGACGCCGACTAGCGTCAACTCGTAGGCTCCGATCGACGCGGACTGCCCCTGCATGAGCTGGACTTCCTTCGACTGTTGCATCGTGCTCGACACGGCGATCGAGACGATGATCACGACGACCGAGGCATGCACGACGTAGGCTGCGAAACGACGGCGCCCACGAACGAGCTGACCCTCGACGAGAGCTTCGCCGAGCCCGGCGCCACCTTTCATTCGCTGGATGAGAGGCAGCCACATCTCGCGCATCGTCACCTGCGCCGTGTATCCGCCGAAGAAGAGCGCGATCAATGTCCAGACGTTTCGCGCGCCGACCGCGAGGCCGATCGCGAACAGGATTACGCCGCCGATGATCGGCGGCACGAGCGCCTTGATCATCTGCTGCTTCGTCGCCCGGCCCCAGGGAAGCGCGGGGCCGACGCCCATCAGGAACAGGAGCGCGACGCCGATCGGAACCGACATCCTGTTGAAGTACGGGCTGCCGACGCTCATCTGCACGCCCTTGGCCGCCTCGACCACCAGCGGGAAGACCGTGCCGATCAGCACCGTGAAGGTGAAGAGCACGAAGAGCAGGTTGTTCGCGAGGAACGCGCCTTCGCGGCTCTTGCCCGATTCGATCTGTCCTTCTGCCGCGAGATGATCGACGCGCATCGCGAGGATGACCACCGACCAGATGAGCGCGACCGCGAGGAAGCCGAGAATCGTCGGACCGATCGAGCTTTGCGTGAAGGAGTGTACGGAGTTGAAGACGCCCGATCGCGTCATGAACGTGCCGAGCACGGTCAGAAGGAAACTCGCCATCACGAGTGTGACGGTCCATCCCTTGAGGATCGATCGCCGTTCCATCACGAGCGCCGAGTGCAGCGCGGCCGTCGCGGTCAGCCACGGAAGGAACGATGCGTTCTCGACCGGATCCCAGGCCCAGTAGCCGCCCCATCCGAGAACTTCGTACGCCCACCAGCCGCCCATGACGATCGCCACGGTGAGAAAGGTCCACGGAAGAAGGAGCCACGTGCGAAGCGGGCGGAGGAACTCGTGCCCGAGTTTACCGACGAGCAATGCCGCCGACGCGAGCCCGAACGGAATCGTCATCCCGACGTAACCGAGATAGAGAAACGGCGGGTGAAGCACCATCAGAATGTGATTCTGAAGGAGCGGGTTCGGACCGGGGCCGTCCATCGGCGGGTTCAGCACCGTGTGGAACGGCTGGGCAGGGCCTGCGAGCAGGAAGCTGAAGAATGCTCCGCACGCGAGCCACACCGCAATCGCGTAGGGCAGATGCTCGGGGTAGTGCTTGCGGCAGGTCCACGTCGCTACGAACACGTAGATACCGAGCACGAGACCCCAGAACAGGATCGAGCCTTCGAGCGACGACCAGAGGCTGGAGATCGTCACCCAGAGCGGAGTCGCCCGCGAGCCGACCTGCGCGACGTACCCGACGGTGAAGTCGTGCGCGATCAGCGCGTAGATCATCAGGAAATTCGCCGACGAGATGAGGATCGCGTAGGCGTAAGCGAATCTCCGGGCCCACAACGCCCCGACGACGCTCCTGCGGGAGCCCGCCGTGAACGCGACGATGGCGCCCGACGCCGCCACGAGAAGAGACAGCAATATCAGGGTACGACCAATAAGAGGAACCACGGGGGAAACCCTCCGTTACTCGAGGCCTTCGGTTGACTGGATGAGTTCTTTCACGTCCGGGTGCTCCCCTTCTTTGGGTGCCCGGTATTCGTTGCCATGCGAGACCATGAGGCGGTTGCACTCGAAATGGCCCGCATCGGTCATGGTGCCTTCTACGACGACGCCGATCTCTTCGCGAAACATCTGCGGCGGCACGCCGTTCGATTTCACGTGAACCGTCGATTTGTAATCGGTGACGTCGAACTCGAGCGTCGAGCCGTTCTTTCCACCGACGATCGAGCCGGGCTTGACCATTCCGCCGAGGCGGATCGTCGCGCCGACCGCCTTGTCGCGATTCGCCTCGAGGTCGGTCGGTGTCCAGTAGTAGACGAGGTTGTCGCCGATTCCGCTGACCGTGATCAGCAGGAAGGCGACGAGCGCCACGCCGAGCGCGCCGACCGCGGCCCATTTGTTTCGCGATGCACTCTTGCGCGACGCCGGAGCGGCGTTGGTGTTGATCGGTTCAGTCATGAGTTCACCTCCGAGCCCGAGGCGCGACGCCGGGCTGCCTTCGTCTCCTGCGAGAAGCGCAACAGCACAGAAACCACGTACGTCCCCAGGAAAAGCGCCGTAAGCGCGTAGGCGGCCGTCACGTACTCCCAGCCACCGGAAATCACTCCGCTTGCTTCGTTCATTGTCCGCCTCCCTCTGCAAATCCCATCGCCGGAGCCTCGGCGGGCAAGGGTGGGGCAAGCTCCTCGCGCAAGCGCATCTTCGCGATCCGCGTTCGAAGCATGATGACCCCGATCAGCAGAAGCAGCAGGCCGATGGCGTTGACTCGGAGCGGAAGGTGAAACTCCGACGAGACAGTATTCGGCGTCGACTGCATCTGGTGAAGCGAGTTCCACCACTTGACTGAAAAGTAGACGATCGGCACGTCGACGTAGGCGATGACCGTCGCGACCGAGGACCAGGTGGCGCGCTTGACCGGATCATCGACGAAACGGCGAAGCGCGAGAATTCCGAGAAACGCGGCGAGCAGGACGGCCGTCGTCGTCAGGCGCGGATCCCAGTCCCACCACACTCCCCACGTCGGCTTCGCCCAGATCGCTCCCTGGCAGCAGAGCAGGAACGAAAGCACCACGCCGATTTCGATCCCCGCCTCGAGCCTGGCGTCCCAGCGCCAGTCGCCGCGAAACAGGAACATCAGCGCGCATCCAAAGGCGAACGTGAGCGCGAGAAGCGCATTCCATGCCGTCGGCACGTGGACGAAGAGGATGCGATACACCTCGCCCATGAACTTCTCCTGGGGCGCAACGAAAAGTCCTACGTACGAGCCGTAGAGCAGCGTCGCGATCCCGAGGCCAACAAGGACCCAGGCCACCACGGGACGGCCTTCGGAGCCGGCGTTATCGAACAGGGGGTCAGACAATCAATCCTCCACGACACGTCCAAATACCAGGCCGCATAGTGACCAGTAGATGAGATCGAAACTTGTGACTAGTGTCACCCATGACTTCAGCTGCCCCATCGGGTCGCCGCCTATGAGCAGCGAGGTCGCTTTGACCGACGCGAGAAGGACCGGTACGACCAGCGGGAACAACAGCAGCGGGAGCAGAGTTTGTTTCGCCCTCGCCTGCGAAGCCATGGCAGAGTAAATCGTTCCCGGGGCCGAAAGCCCCGCCGCGCCGAGCACGATGACGCCGAAAACGCCCAGGACGTTTCCGATACTGACGTCATACAGGACGACCATCACCGGCACCAGCGCGAAGCCGAGAATCGACAACTGGAACGCGTTTGCGATCGCTTTCGCGTAGTACATCGCCCGGGCGCTGGCCGGCAGGAGCAGGAGCCCCTCGAGCCCTTTCTGCTCCGTCTCGAGTTGAAAGCTCTCCGACAGCGCGAGCGTCGACGACAGGAGCAGCGCGAGCCAGAGGAAGCCGGGAGCATGAAGCCTCAGCGCTGTCGAATTCGGGCCGACCGCGAAGCTGAACAGCAGCAGCGCCGTCGCGCCGAAAACGAAAATCGCGAGAATCTGCGCCTTCGTGCGCCACTGGAGCAGCATCTCCTTGCGGATCGCGGCGGCGAGCTGCTTCATGGACCGCCCTCCGGTGTACCGGCCGGCTCGAGACCGCCCTGGCTCGGAAGATCCTTCGCCGCGCCGGCCCACGTGAGGCGCCCTCGATCCAGAACGATGCCGAGATCGCAGAGCGCCGAGGCCCGTTCGAGCTGGTGCGTCGCGAGAAGCAGAGTCACCCCTTCGTCGCGCAGGTGCCGCACCATCCCGTCGATGAACCGGAATCCGGGGGGATCGAGCTGCCCGTACGGCTCGTCGAGCATCACCACCGTGGCCTTCTGCAGCAGCACGCGGGCAAGCGAGATCCGCTTCCGCATTCCGGCCGAGAAGGTGTTGATCGAATCGTCGGCACGCTCGGCGAGCCCCACCTGGTTGAGCAGGTGCAGCATCGCCTCGCGACTCGCGTCGCAGCCGATGAGCCGCGCCATCAACTGCAGATTCTCGATGGCGCTCAGGGCGTCGTACGTATACGAGGCGTGCCCGAGGATCGCCACCTTCTGGCGAACGTCGTCCCGCTCGTGCTTGAGGTCGAAGCCTTCGATCTTCGCCGTTCCAAGATCGGGACGGATCGCCGTGGAAAGAACCCGAAGAAGCGTCGATTTCCCCGAGCCGTTTCGCCCCGCAACCATCACGACTTTCCCCCGTGGCACCGTGAAGGTGACGTCGATCAGCGCCCAGCGGCGGCCGTACCTGCGTGAGACTCCGCGCACGTCGACAGCGTGGGAAGGGGGAGACTGCGGGTTAACCGATCCACTCAAGGCGGCACATTCTCTCACCCTTGACGCGATTCGCAAGGGTGCGATCCGTCACCTTTGTGCCGGATGCCTCTCGGGCGCCACGCCGTGCACCGCCTGATACGCCACGGCCTGCCTGAAGGCACGCCGGTAACTGGCGACACGCCGCACGTAGTGCTGCGTCTCGCGGTAGGGCGGAACCCCTTCGTACTTGCGAACCGCTCCTTCGCCCGCGTTGTACGCTGCCAGCGTGAGCGAGAGGTTCCCTGCGTACTGCCGGTGAAGCCGGCGAAGGTACTTCGTGCCGGCCGCGACATTCGAGCGCGGGTCGGTCAGATCCTCCACCCCGAGCTCCTGCGCGGTCGAAGGAATGAGCTGCATCAGTCCGGTCGCGTTCTTCTCGGACACCGCAACCGCCCGGAAATTCGATTCTGCCCGAACGATGGCCGCTACGAGCTCGGGCTCGAGTCCATTGCGAACCGCCTCGCGGTAGATCAGCGCGCCATACGGAACGTGGCGCTGGAAGTAGGCTCGTCGCGCCGAATCGAGCTCCTCGGGTGTCACCGTGTAGTCGATGGCTTTGAGCTCGGCAGGGGGGCCTGCGATGGCACCGTCGTTCGCGGAAGTTCCCGCGGTTGCCGCCGTTGCCACGTCTTTGTTGTTTACAGGAGTCCACTTCGTGAACCCGAGACTGGAGAGAGCCAGGCAAAGCGATAGCGCGAGGGGCAGTGCCCCGTTCGCGCGGGCGGCCAGGCGAGACAGCGTCGGCGTTGCCACGTGAGGTCTACGCTGGCAGGCGCAGATCACTCGCGGGTCGTCGAGGAGCAGGCTGGTCGTCATGCGTTCTTCGTATCTCCCAAGGTATCGAATTAGGAGGGAGTTCCCCCCTTTGAGCGCCCGTCAACCACCCCTTTCCAGATCGTATTTCAGATAAGTGTCCGAATTAATGGACACAGTTTTGGCAACTTTTGAGCTAAATGGCAACCATCCGGCCACTTGTTCGCGAAGGGCCGGCAGTCCCAGGGCGTTACAATCGGCACCAATATGGGCAATCCTCGGGTAGCAGAAGTCTCACGCACGCGCTTCGTGCGCGGCGAGAACCCCACGACGGTGGCCGACATGGTGGCCATCGAGGAGCCGCTGGAGATCCAGCTGGGAATCTGGAACCACGGCCGATTCTCGCATCGGACGATCTCGATAACGATGCGCACGCCGGGCGACGACTTCGAGCTGGCGGCCGGCTTTCTCTTCACCGAAGGCATCATTCGAGCCCGTTCGGACGTTCGCGAGATCCGCCACTGCGGTCCGGCCGCGGGCGCGAACGAGACGCGAAACGTCGTCCGAGTCGATCTGGAGGAAGGGGTGGAGGTCGATTTCAAACGGCTCGAGCGGCACATCTACACCGCATCGAGCTGCGGCGTCTGCGGGAAGACTTCCATCGAGGCGGTGAACCTCGCGGTCAAGCCGTCGCTCGAGGCGGGCCCACACGTCGCGGCGGACGTGATCCGATCGCTTCCTGCCTCACTCGACGGGGAGCAGGAAGCCTTTGCTAGCACGGGTGGAATCCACGCTGCTGCGCTCTTCGACACTGACGGGAAGCTGCTGGGAAGCCGCGAAGACGTGGGCCGGCACAACGCTCTCGACAAGATCATCGGCGCGCAGTTCCTCGCCGAGGCGATCCCACTTGGCGACCGAGTCATGCTGGTGAGCGGTCGTGCGGGGTTCGAGCTGGTGCAGAAGTGTCTCGCGGCGGGATGCCCCATCCTCGCCGCGATCGGAGCGCCGTCGAGCCTGGCGATCGATCTCGCGCGAGAGTTCGGCATGACACTCGTCGGCTTTCTGCGCGCCGGGCAGATGAACGTCTATTCGGGCGCGGAACGCATCGGTTGAACGCCGGGAAAGCGGAGCCCTACGACGGGGCCACGCTCGCGTCGACGACTGGCCAGGTCGACTCTCGCCACGCCTCCATCCCTTGTCCCATAACGAGACCCGCGGTCGCGACATATAAGAGGATGTCGTCCTTCGAGAATCGCTCGCCGAGCTCGGCTACCGCCGCCTCGACTTTATCCCGGCTCGGCACGGTGTACTCGTCGTCTTCGATCGAGCCGTCCTTGTGCCGGATTCCCCAGGTGTCGAGGAACGCACCCATCAGCTCGCCGCGCTCGAGGACGTGGAAGGTGAGGAGCGCCGCTTCGAAGTGGGGCTCGAACTCCACGGACGCGAGTCGCGCCGCGAGCAGCTCGGCCTTCTTCGCAGCCGGTAGCTTCTTCATTGTCTCGTCGCGGAAGTGAAGACTCTTCGCCAGCTGCGCCTGCGCCATGCGCCGGCTCGCCTGGTCACCGCGTGTCCAGAATGCGAGGAGGATGTCGCGACGTCGCTCCGGGCTGCAGAGCTCTCTCAGGATGCGGCGGGCCGGCCATTCGATCGAAACCATGTCTACTCCCTTTCGGTGGGTCGCTGAAACGATCGCACCATTACTTCGTATTCTGTGGCGAGTCAAGATGATGCCGCTTCGACACGCGCCGAACAGGTCGGAAAAGCTTTCGCGAAGCGGAACGATTCCGACCCAAGCCGCGTTAAGCTACACGCTGTACGACTGATGGCCTCGGAAACCGAAAAGCAGCGTGTGACCCGCAGGAAGGCGGACCGGGAATTCGTGGAAGCGACGGCCGTGCCGATGCTCGTGATCGGCAGCGACTGGACCGTGCTGAGCTCGAATCGGCCCGCGCTGAATCTGCTCGGATCGCCACTCGACGGAACCTTCCTTGCCGCGCGATTCCTCGAGCAGGACGCCGCCGAGCAACTGGCGACCGTTCGGCATTCGGCCGACGGCGCCTCGGAACGGCGGCTGACGTTGACGGCATCGCATCCCGGCCAGCCGGCGCGGGTCGAGCTCGCGCTCGGCACCGCTCGCGAGGACGGCTCGATCATCGTGAGCGCCCGCGAGATTCCGCCGGCGACCGACAGTGCAGACCAACGCTCGCTTGCAAGCCGGTACCGCCAGCTCTTCGAGCACAACCTCGCCGGAATCTACCGCTGCGACCTCGAGGGGCGGATTCTCGACTGCAACGACTCGTTCGCGCAAATGCTCGGCTACCCGACCCAGCGGGCGCTGCTCGATAGCGGCGACCCGAGCCCGTATCTGGAAGCGCACGAGCGCGAATGGCTCTTCCGCGAGCTCCAGCAGGAGAGGACGAAGAGCCGCGTCGAGATCTGCATGCGGAAGGCCGACGGAACGCCGGCCTGGGCACTGCAGAACCTCGCGCTGATCGACGACGGCGAGCGCGTCTTCGTCGAGGGCACGATGTTCGACATCACCGCACGGCGCCTCGCCGAGGAGCAGATCGCGTACCAGTCGAACTACGACGCCCTGACCGGGCTGCCGAACCCCACGCTCCTCCGCGAGCGTCTCGAGGTGGCGCTCAGCCACTCGGAGCGCGCGACCCGTCACGTCTGCGTCGCCTTCCTCGACCTCGACCACTTCAAGGCGATCAACGACACTCTGAGCCACCGCGTGGGAGACCAGCTCCTGCAGCTCGTCGCCTACCGGATCCAGAACTGCCTCCGCGAGTACGACACCGTCGCGCGTCTCGGCGGCGACGAGTTCACCGTCATCCTCCAGCACGTCAAGTCGCGCGAGGACGCGGCACACATCGCCGGAAAACTCCTGGCCTCGATCACCGAGCCCTTCCTTCTCGAAGGGCGCGAGTTCTTCATGACGGCGAGCATGGGGCTCGCCCTGTCCGGATCCGACGGCAACGACGCGGAGACCCTGCTCCGGAACGCCGACGTCGCGATGTACCGGGCCAAGGATTCGGGACGCAACACCTACGAGTTCTTCGGACAGTCGAGCGGCGATCACGCGGCCGAGCGCTTCGAGCTGGAGAACGACCTCAGGCGCGCACTTCAGCGCGACGAGTTCCGCCTCCACTTCCAGCCGCAGATCGATTCCGCGAACGGACGAGTGCTCTGCATGGAAGCGCTGATCCGATGGGCTCACCCCACGCGCGGGCTCGTCCCCCCGAACACCTTCATCCCGATCGCCGAAGAGGTAGGCCTCATCATCCCGATCGGCGAATGGGTCCTCGAAGAGGCGTGCCGCGAGGCCGCTTCCTGGCGTAAGGACCGCGGATGGAACCTGCGCGTCGCCGTGAACCTCTCGCCGCGACAGTTCCATCAGAAGGATCTGCCTCAGCTCATCGCTCGCGTCCTCGAGAAGACCGGTCTGCCCGCGGAGTATCTCGAGATCGAGATCACCGAGAGCAACGCGATGCGCAACCCGGAGATGGCCATCAAGATGCTGACGGACCTGAAGGCGATGGGGCTTCGAATCTCGATCGATGACTTCGGTACCGGGTATTCGTCGCTGAGCTATCTCCGCCGCTTCCCCATCGACAGCCTCAAGATCGATCAATCGTTCGTGCGGGACATCGAGACGAACGAGAACGACGCCGCCATCGTGAGCGCGGTCATTGCCATGGCGCACAAGCTGCGCCTGACCGTGGTCGCCGAAGGAGTCGAGACCGAGAGCCAGTCCGAGTTCCTGCGCTCGCAGCAGTGCGAGCAGATGCAGGGCTTTCTCTTCAGCGTCCCCAAGCCCGTGGCGGACCTGCACGAGTTAATGTCGCGACAGGACGAGAAGCTGAATTGAGAAACGATTGCGCGATTGCGCGATTTCTCGATTGCGCGATTTAAAGGCGCAGTACCTCCAAATCGCACAATCGCGCAATGGGCGGGCGGGCGGCTAATATCCTCCAGCCTGACCGTCTTTCCTCGATTCGGACGCCCCGAAGTACACCCCGCGCTTCGCGTCCCGCAGGATCGCCTGGTAGCCGCCGTATCCGCCCACATCGGTGCGCACGTCGTGCCCTTTTGCCTCGAGCGCACGCACGGTTTCCCAAGGCACTCCCGACTCGACGAATACATGGCCTCCATCGGCCATCGTCTCCCCGGTCGGCTCCGATGAGCCTTCATGCTGCCACCGGGCAGCATCACCGGCCTCCTGAAGGCTCATCCCGAAGTCGATCAGGTTGACGATGATCTGCACGTGCCCCTGCGGCTGCATCGCGCCGCCCATCACGCCGAAGCTGAGCCACGGTTTGCCGTCTTTCATCACGAAGGCCGGGATGATCGTGTGGAACGGACGCTTGCCCGGCGCGTAGACGTTCGGGTGCCCCGGCTCCATCGTGAACAGCTCGCCCCGGTCCTGAAAGCCAAAGCCGAGGCCCGGAACGACGATGCCCGAGCCCATGCCTCGGTAGTTGCTCTGAATGAGCGAGACCATGTTGCCGTCGCGATCCGCCGTAGTGAGGTAGATCGTGTCGCCTTCGTCGATCCGCGGATTCCCCGCGGCGATGCGCCGCTGCGCGCGCGCGGGATCGATCAGCTTGCGCCGCTCGGCGGCGTACTCGTCGGAGAGGAGCCCCTTCAGCGGGATCTTCGCGAAGTCGGGATCCGCGTAATGCCGCGCCCGGTCCTCGAACGCGAGCTTCTTCGCCTCGATCATCAGGTGAAGCGCCTCGGGGCTGTTGAACCCCATCGACGCGAGGTCGTACGCCTCGAGAATCTGCAGCATCTGAAGCGCCGCGATCCCCTGCGTGTTAGGCGGAAGCTCGTAGACCTCGTAGCCTCGGTAGTTCACGCCGGCAGGCTCGACCCACTCGGAGCGGTGCGACTCGAGATCTTCCCGCCGCAGGTAGCCCCCGTTCTCGCGGAAGAAGCGGTCGATCCGCTCTGCGGTCTCGCCTCGGTAGAACCCGTCGCGCCCCTTTGCGGCGAGCAGCCTGTAGGTCCGCGCGAGATCCGGATTGCGGAAGAGGTCGCCCTTGGCCGGCGCGACTCCGTTGATCGAGTAGGTCTCCCGGAACCCGCCGGGCTGTCGCGAAAGCACAGGAACGCTGCGCTGCCAGTAGTAGGCGATCAACTCGGAGACGGGAAAGCCTTCGTCGGCATAGGCAATCGCCGGCGCGAGCACGTCCTTCATCGGCAGGCGGCCGAACTTCGCGTGAAGCTCGAACCATCCGTCGACCGCCCCGGGCACGGAGACGGGCAGCACGCCGTGCGGCGGAATCGTGTCTCGCTCGAGCTTCGCGAGCTCTGCCTTCATCTGATCGTACGAAAGGCCTTTGGGAGAGCGACCCGATGCGTTGAGCCCGTGAAGTTTCCCGCTCTTCGCGTCCCAGACGATCGCGAACAGGTCGCCGCCGATCCCGGAGCCGGTCGGCTCCATGAGTCCAAGCGCCGCGTTCGCTGCGATCGCGGCGTCGACCGCCGATCCTCCCTTCTTCAGGATGTCGATCGCGATCTGCGTGGCGAGCGGCTGACTGGTCGCCGCCATCCCGTGCTTCGCGATGACCTCCGAGCGAGTCGCGAACGACTTTCCAGTGATCCGGTCCACCTGGGCCTCCGTGCGAACCGCGACGCCGAGCGCCAGCACGGCGCAAAACAGCGCCCACCCCGCGGAACCGGATCGCGTCTTCCTGTCTGCACTCATTCGGTCTTTCCTCCATCGATCGCCGACAGCCTGCGCTCAGGTCCGCGATCCACTTCGACTTTCACGCGATTGCGACCCGCGTGCTTGGCCGCGTAGAGCGCCCGATCCGCGGCCGCGACCAGCTCGGCGGCCGATCCCCCCCGCGCGGCCTGCAGCGAAGCCACACCTAGACTCAACGTGACGTAGCGGGACACGCTCGAGCTCGCGTGACGGATCTTGCGCATTTCGACTGCCTTGCGAAGATCCTCGGCGAGCCGGGCGGCCTCGTCGATGAGCATCCCGGGAAGGATGATCGCGAACTCGTCGCCGCCGTAACGGGAGGTCACTTCACCCGCCCGCTGCACCGAGTCCTGCAGCGCATAGGCGACCTCTTTCAGCGCGTCGTCTCCCGCCTGATGCCCGTAGGTGTCGTTGAACGCCTTGAACTGGTCGATGTCCACCATCACGAGCGCAATCGGGCCCTCGACCCTCGCCGCGCGCCTCCATTCGACGAGAAGGATCTCGTCGAACTGGCGCCGGTTTGCCACGCCGGTGAGCCCGTCGTGCGTCGAAAGCTGGTGCAGCACCTGGTTGGCGAGCTGGAGCTGCTGGTTCACCAGCTCGACCTCGCGCGTCCGCTCCGCAACGAGGCGGTTCGTGTCGGCAAGCCGGCGGTTGACGCGCGCCATGTGAATCCCACCCGCGATCTGGCTGGCGAGCGACTGGAGGAACGCGGCGTTCTCATCCGAGAAAACGCCGCCGTCCTCGCTCTCGAGGTTGAGCGCGCCGAGAATCTTTTCTCGGAACCGGAACGGGATGACGAGCTCGGCCACGACTTCGGGATTCAGCATCACGTAGTCGGGGTCGTTGCGGACGTCGCTGACGAGCAGCGGCACCCCCGTTCGCATCGCCCGCCCGACCACGCCCATGAGCGGAAACGACGCCCCGATCTTCTCGTTCCGCGACGCGTTGCCGGCCCGCGCCGCGATCTCGAACCGCTCGCCGCTCTCGTCGAGCAGGAGTATCGCCGTCGCGGTCAGCCGGAACTTCTCGTGAACGTAGCCCACGACCCGTTCGAGCAGTTCCGCCAGCTCCCCCGAGTCGAGCGCGAGCCGGGAGATCTCTCCGATCATCTCGAGCTGCGCCGCGCGCGCCCTCACCTGCTCGATGAGGCGGGCGTTGACTATCGCACCGCTGATCTGCTCGGCGCTCGTCTCTAGGAGCGCTTTCTGGCCGTCGAACGCTCCGAGGCGCCTGCTTTCGATGTTGAGCGCGGCGACGACCTTCCCGCGATGGCGGACTGGCACGCACAGCTCCGAGCGAACGTCGGGGCTCCAGGCGACGTAACGCCGCGAGCGCCTAACGTCGCGCAGCAGCACGGCGCGGCCGCGCTGCGCCACCTCCCCCACGATGCCCTTTCCGAGCGGCTGGTGCACGCCGATCGCGGGGACGGTGTCCAGACGGCTCGTCAGTGCGAGGCAGACAAATCGGTTTCTCTCCTGCTCGACCAGCACGCAGGCGACCATATCCCAGTCGAAATGGCGAGCCAGCATGTCGGTGACTCGCTGCAGCGTCGGCTGCAGCTCGAGGTCGAGAGTGACCACACGGGCGATCTCGTTGAGCACCGCGAGCTTCGCGGCATCAGGGGCGGAGACGCGGGTCTTCTTCCTGGCCGCGGCCGGTCCGGTCGATCGCTTCCCCGACGACGTCGGCTTGCTCTTTTTTCGGGTTGCCACCAGCGCGTCCTCACCCGCCTTGCGCCGGCGTATTGTACGTCGCGGATTGCGCCGCAGGCAGTGATTCAGGACACCGGGGCGATCACTCCCTGCCAGGTCGCCCGAACCGACGCCACGGGGACTTCCACCCGCACATCTTCTTCGTCCGTCTCGACGTCGATCACGAGGTGGCCGTCGCGCTTCGAGATCGTCACGTGGTCGTCGCCGTCCTCAACCTCGACGAACACCATGTCGGGAGCCTGCTCGAGCTCGTCGACGACCGCCTCGAGAAGCGGCTCGTAACGGGCGAGCTCCTCGTGGAGCCTCAGACGCTCCTCCTCCGGCATGGCGACGGGCAGGAAGGAAAGGCAGAAGTTCACCAGCACTCCGGGCACCAGGAGCTTCACGCGCGCGCCGCCCGGGGCTTTCTCGACCACGTCGATCGACACGACTCCCTGGCTCGTCACAACGCGGTGCACCCCGTAGGCAATGCTGCCGAACAGGAGGCAAACCCCCGCGGCGATCGTGATCAGAATTTTGTGAGTTCTCGTCATCGCGACACCTCACTCCGCTTCCGGAATCGAGTCGACCCAGATCCGCACGCGCGTCCCGTCCTCGTCGACGGCGACGAGCTCGCCCGAGCCGAATCGCGCAATGGCATTGACTGCCGCAACCAGGTCGAGCCGGCTCCCGTCCGCGAGCAGCGCGTCGACGAGACCCGCCGGAATGCGGAACTCGGCTCCTCTCGCGTCGCCTTCCTCGCGCACTACCAGAATCTCGGTTGCTCCTTCCCGGACGAGCGACCAGATCGCGCCGTGCCGCGTTTCTCGCCCCGGACCCGCCCGCAGGGCCCGCCAGGTTTCGCGCAACTCGGCGATCTCTACGTGGTCGCCGTTCCAGGAGATCTCACCATCGACGATCTCGGCATCTTCGATGAGCGGCGCGGCTCGCTCGACCAGCGAAAAGGGAACGTTGACCTTCACAGTCGTTGGATGGGACCCGTTCTCCGCGACACGAATGTGGAGCCAGAGATCCGAGGCTCTTGCCGCCGGCGACGCGGATGCGGCCAGCGCAACGAGTAATGCGATTCTGCCCCAGTGCTTCATGGCTTTGCTCCCTGCAGGGCACTAACGGCCGCAGGGAGAAAAGGTTGCAGGCGGGGACGAGGCTCTCACCCGCCGATATGGGACATTTCGACCTTCGGACCACCCGGCGTATTCGAAGTCCGGATCTCCGAGTACCGGTCGTCCCGCGCCCCCCAGACCACCGCGAGCCGGGCCGCGATCGCGTCGTCGGACGCCCCGCCGCGAAGGAGAGCACGCAGGTCCTCGCCCTTCGATGCGAAGAGGCACGTATACAGCTTCCCCTCGGCCGAGAGCCGGGCGCGCGTGCAACTCGCGCAGAACGGCCGCGTCACCGACGAGATGATCCCGATCTCGCCGGCACCGTCGGTGTAGCGCCAGCGCTCGGCGACTTCGCCCAGGTAGTTCGCCTCGACCGGCTCGAGGGGCCAGCGCTCCGCGATGCGCGCCACCACCTCGGAAGCCGGAACGACGTCGTCCGTCCGCCAGCCGTTCGTGTTGCCGACATCCATGTACTCGATGAACCGGACGATCACGCCCGTGCCGCGGAACCGGGCCGCCAGCTCGGCGATGCCGGACTCGTTCATGCCGCGCCGGACGACCGTGTCGACCTTGACCGGCGTGAGACCGGCGGCGAGCGCGGAGTCGATCGCGTCGAGCACGACCGAGACCAGAAACTTCACGTCCGTCATCGCACGGAACACCTCGTCGTCGAGCGAGTCGAGACTGATCGTGATCCTGCGGAGGCCCGCGTCCCGAAGCGCCTGCGCCTTGGCACGGCTGAGCAGCGAGCCGTTGGTCGTGAGCGTCAGGTCGTGGAGCCCCGGCACGCGCGAGAGTTGGCCGACGAGCTCCTCGATGTCGCGGCGGACGAGCGGCTCGCCTCCCGTGATCCGGATCTTCTCCACGCCGAGGCCGACGAAGATCGCCGCGAGGCGGGCGATCTCCTCGAAGGTGAGAATCTGCGAGCGGTCGAGAAACTTGAAGTCGCGCCCGAACACTTCCTTCGGCATGCAGTAGATGCAGCGGAAGTTGCAGCGGTCGGTCACCGAGATGCGCAGGTCGCGCAGCGGCCGTCCAAAAGTGTCCACAGGCGTCATCGGTCGTTGAAATCCCGTCTGTCGTTTGCGGAATTCCGGTAGTCTCGGCGTGGCGGCGCGAAGCCCCGCGGATGCCTCCGTTCCGTCATCTTTCTGCCATTTCCGTTGCCGATGATCCCACGCAAGAGGACGAACAACGTGAAACTTCAGTCACTACTGCTTCTGGCCCTGCTCGCCACCCCGGCCGCGGCGATGGACATCCCGTCGAGCTGGACCGCCCCCGTCGAGCCGTTCCGTGTCGTCGGCAACATCTATTACGTCGGGACGGCCGAGCTCTCGTCGTGGCTCATCGTGACGCCTGACGGCTACATTCTGCTCGACGCGCCGCTCGAGGAGAACGTCCCGCTGATTCTCGGCAACATCGAGAAACTCGGGTTCGACCCGAAGAAGATCCGGATCCTGCTCAACAGCCACGCGCACCTCGATCACGCGGGCGGTCTCGCCGCGATCAAGGCAAAGACCGGCGCGCGCCTCTACATGTCGAAAGCGGACGCGGAGCTCGCCGCGCGCGGTGGGCGCGGCGACTTCGCGTTCGGCGACGACGCGGCGTACCCGCCGGTCACCGCAGACGTGATTCTGCAAGATGGACAGGGCGTAACGCTCGGCGGCGCCGCTCCCGTCGGGACGACGCTCGTCGCGCACCTGACGCCGGGGCACACGAAGGGCAACACCACATGGACGACGCGCGTCCGCGATGGTGATCGCGAGCTCGTCGTCATCTTCGCACCGAGCCTCTCGGCACCCGGCTACAAGCTGGTGAGGAACACCGCGTACCCGGAGATCGTCGACGACTACCGCTCTACCTTCGAGCGCCTCGCCCGCGTCGAGGCCGATGTCTTCCTTGCGACGCACGGATCGTTCTTCGACCTCGTGAGAAAGGCAGCGGCTCGTCGCGCGGGCGACGAGGCGAACCCGTTCGTCGCACCGGGCGAATACCGCGCGTTCGTCGAGCACTGGCGAAAGGAGTTTGAGGAGAACCTCGCGCGACAGCAGGAGAAGGCCCGTGCCATCCATTCTCGGCAGGAGGCCGATGGCCTCTCGAGGCATTCACAGGTTCCGTGTTCCGCGGCCAGCTAACGGATAAGGCTCGGCCGCGACGACGCGACCTCGCTATCCGCACTGCTTACGATACCCTCAGTGCTGTGTCGGCGCCGGCTGCTCGGTGCGCCTGGCTCGGCACCGCTGAGAGACGCGAGACCGCTGTCTGGAAAAGAGGGACCCGAGGAAGTAAAATCAGCTCGTGACTGACGCAGCAAACAAGATTCTGAAAGAGGCTCTGCGACTCGACGAAGCGGAGCGAGCCAGAATCGCGGGCGAACTTCTCTCGAGCCTCGAGGATACGGACGAACAAGTGCACGAAACCTGGGCTCGTGAGATTGAGCGCCGGGCTGCAGATGCGCGCGCGGGCGATGCAGGCGAGGAGGATTGGCGCTCCGTTCTGAACGAGATCGAACGCGAGACGCTGAGCCGGTGAAACCCGCCAGGTTCCGCTCCGTTGCCAGGGCCGAGCTACGCGAAGCGGCAGCGTGGTACCGAGAGCGCCTACTTCGGCGCACCTCCGTTTCGGGAGACGGTAAGGTGACGGTTCACACGCCGAAGTTCCACAATCTTAACCAGCAATCTGACTAGCAGTGCGGAGGCGAGCAGGATCAACCCAACCCAGAGAGCCTTCGCCGCCGGGTGAAGTTGCCATCCTGGGGAGTCCCAGAACATTGCACTGAGAGGCAGCACGATCACGGACGCGTACGTGAAAAGAACTGCCATCCGTTGGGGGAAAAGGGCCCACCAAACCGCATCGCTCTCGGGCTCCTCTTGCCGAAGCTCATCCGTGTACATGAGCAGTACGCCAGCGAGGCCCAGTATGACCAGCGGGCCGAAGAATGCAGCAAGGGAGCGCTTTACGTTGAAGCCCGCGACGTCGATGGTCGCGCTCGCCGCGGCCTGCTGTTGAAGTATTTCTTCGGCCTCTTCCCATGTTAGGTGACGCAGGTATCGAAGGTGCTTTGACAAATCAGGGAAGACGGATGCGAACTCCCGGTTGCCAACCCGACGCGCTCTCTCCATTTGCAGGAGCGGCGTATCTCCGAACAGGATCTCGAGCATGGCGTCCGTACGATACGCGGTGACTGATATTGGAACGGAGAAGACCGCTTCGGGACCGTCGTCATCCCCTGCTGCAAGCGAGTAGGCCCCTTGGTTCCCGAGTAAGACCGCTTCATTCAGCTGCTGACTGTCCTCCAGTCTCTGCTGGGAACAGTGCAAGCCCGCCCGCAACCGTTGTTCACAATCCAGAGTGAAGGATATTGGACGAACTACTTCGATTTTGGTCGCGGCTACATTCCACAACCTTTCTACGCTGCCAAGAAGTCGATTGCACTGCGCGCTTCTGTAGATCGCCCCCACCCCCCCGTGGTGATCTGTCTCGGCTGCCGAAGAGGAGCAATCAGCAGGTGCTGTCAACGATCTCCCAATTTTCCCCCGGGGTGATCACGTAAAAATCCCCCCCTATAGTTGTCGTTGCCGTTGCTTTTGATGTTGCCTTGGGTACCCCCGACTCTGGTCTCTCGTCGCCGGCCCTG
>JBPPMG010000159.1:0-5450 GCA_051305935.1 Thermoanaerobaculia bacterium | reverse complement strand
CTAACGCCCGGAGCTCAGCTGGCCCGGCGCGCCTCCCAGATGATACAACCTACGGATACGGTGATGCGCGACGGGATCGGCTGGAGCGACTTGTTAGGTGGCCGTTTCATTCGCAGGCTGCTTTTCGAACGCTCTTCCGATTAGCCACCACTGGATGGATGACACCACCAGGAACAGGACTCCGGTTACGTGTGCCAGTAGCGACGTGGGAATCGGGATGAATCCGACAAACAGTGATCCAATCATCGAAGCCATCATTCCAGGGAGATTGAGCAGGAGGTATATCCGTCGTGACACCGTTTGATCGCCGAACATGTCTCTACCAAGAACGGGAAGCGGAGCCGCCGTGCTCGTGCGAAGGTTCATTGCGCCGCCCTCTTCGATTCGGGAGCGGTTCGACTCGACGGATCGAAGGTCAACCCTAGGTGCGGTCGCAACCGCGAAGCCCGTGATCGCGAGGTGAACGAGAAGCAGCACGTGTTTCACGTGAATCACAGTTTCTTCCTCGGCCACCTAACGGCTGTTGCTCAGCCGCGGGAACGCGCCACCAAGAATTTGCCAGCTGCGACGACCGTGAGGCGCGTTCCGGTCGGCTGCAGCAACCGAGTTAGGCGTCTCGGATGCACGCCATGGACTCCTCTGCTCTAGCGATGTCGGTAACAGAATACCCCTCCGCAGTGAGCCGGGCCAAATACCGCACGAGCCACTCACGGGCACGAACTCGTTCGCCCGCCAAGAAATAGAGTTCGGCTTTGTACCTATCAAGGAGGTCCGGCGTTGCGTCCGCGAGGCTGGCGACGTCGACAAACTGACGAAAGTACACAAGGACCTCATCTTCCAGCCGAGCAAGGAAGAGGGCGCAGATGCGCTCGATCTGTTCCGGGGTCCCACGTGGAAACGACCGCGAGGCCGACGACACGCCCGTCCACGTGAAGTAGCTCACGTTGTACCCGGTTCCGAGTTTGTCGATGGCGGCAGCGCTGACCGACAGGCGAATTTCAAACGTCTCCGTGTATCGAAAGGAATCGAAAATGATATGCCATCGGAGGCCGGTGGGTTGCTCCAGCGAGAAGACAAGGCCCGGGGTCGCCACGAAGCCGTGGAGCCCAAGAACCGGTCCGACCCTCCGCTTGACGATTTTGGCTATTTGCATGACGCCTAACGGCCGCCGCTAACCCGCGACAACGCGCACGGGGGATACTAACAGGTTGCGATGCATGGTGTTGCGGGTTGTCGTCGGGTTGAGCGGCTCAGTTGGGCGGCGCTTCCGGGGAATTGCAGCTTGCCAAGTTTTGTCTTACGATATGCACGATCGATGGAGCTAAGTGGGGAACGTATGGCAAAAACAACAGTCTCGTCAAAATACCAAATTGTCATTCCGAAGGACGTCAGGACGCAGACTGAC
This sequence comes from Thermoanaerobaculia bacterium, assembly GCA_051305935.1. Taxonomy (GTDB): domain Bacteria; phylum Acidobacteriota; class Thermoanaerobaculia; order Gp7-AA8; family Gp7-AA8; genus JACPDH01. The sequence continues at coordinate 4,045 of JBPPMG010000159.1, read as the reverse complement.
GTACGGCCGGGCCAGGTGTTCCAAGTGATCACCAAGGGGAGCGTGATCTCGCTTGTTCCGGATAAGCCGATTTCCGCGATGCGCGGTTTCGTGCGGGGAATCAAGACGACTGGTTTTCGGGAAAAGAAGGATCGCATTTGATCGTTGTCGACTCGTCAGGCTGGATTGAGTTCTTCGCGGACGGGCCGCATGCCGAGGAGTTTGCGGCACGGTTGCGGAACCCCGCAGCCGTACTGACACCGACGATCGCTGTCTACGAGGTGTACAAGTGGATCAAACGCGAGCGCTCGGAGGAAGAGGCACTTCAGGCAGTCGCAACGATGAAGAAGACGCGTATCGTCGATTTGACTGAAGAACTCGCCCTCACCGCCGCGGACTTGAGCCTCTCTCACGGCCTAGCAATGGCCGACTCCATGATGCTGGCGGTTGCTCGTACGAACAGCGCGGAACTTGCCACGACCGACTCGGGATTCGCTGGAATTGAGGGCGTCATTCTCACCTCTAAGAAGGGATAGCGTCCGCTCCTGCGCCGCCCAACTTGTCGTCAACCCGATTATGCGGACTAATGGGCGCGACCCTTTACGGAACGGCCCGCTGTTGGGTATACGTGGCTGATGTGACTCGTGGTTCACGACTTCCCGCATTCTCTCATTCTTCGAGGCCGCCTCCCGCGATCCGTGTAACGCAGGTCGGGATCGGTGTTGGGACGAATTCCGGTTCCGTGTAACACGAGGCGGTAATCCGGAACCAGCGGCGCGACCGTTGCTTCGTTCTTCTCTCTTCCTGCCGCGCGTCGAGAGGGCTGCGCACGCCGCTGCGTCTCGCGTTGAGCGCATGCCTGTGGATTGTCGTCCTCTTCATGTCCGCTTGCCCGAGCAGCTCATGAACCGAGGTTCCCTCGGTTTCTGCGCGAGGTCAAAGTTTCTACGATAGGTAGAGTGAGCTGGGGCGCGTGTGTTCGGAGATGCGATCCGGCTGTTCGGCTGGGCGGGTTCTTGATCGAGAGGTCGAGCGAGGTAGGTTGAGGTGGGGAGGGAACCGGCCGGCGGGACGCCAGCGGACCAGGCGGCCGGAGGCCAGCGCCCGTTAGAGGCTTGCGCTCCGTTGGTGTCCGGCGCTCCGCGGGAGCTTGCTGCCGGGACGACGGTGGGAGGGCATGCGAAGCCGATTCTCTGCGGAGGCGCGTCACCGCGCAGTGTGACGGGAGTTCTCCACACCTGTCCGAAAGATGGATTAACGTCGCCCGACGCATGGCTGCGGCCTGACAGGCATTGCCACCGCAACCCCGGCGTGTCACGCTCACCTCCGCTGAACGGAGCTCCGATGACCTCGACACACCACTCCACGACCAACGGCAACAAGCGACACTGGGACGACGCGCGCGCGCGCTTCGCCGAGCGCTACCCGGCCTTCGCCGGCACGGCCGCGCTCGATTCGACCCGCGCGGCTGAGCTGCGCCGACTCGACTCCGCCGGGCAGGTCTATCTCGACTACACCGGCGCGGGGCTCTACCCCGAGTCGCTCATCACCGAGCACTCCCGCCTCCTCGCCTCGCGCGTCCTCGGTAACCCGCATTCGGTCAACCCCGCCTCCGTCGCGTCGAGCGAGCTCGTCGACCTCACCCGCCGCCGCATCCTCGACTGGTTCAACGCGTCGCCCGACGAGTACGAGGTGATCTTCACGGCCAACGCGAGCGGCGCGCTCAAGCTCCTCGGTGAGTCGTACCCGTTCGCCGAGGGCGACACGTACCTCCTCTCCTGGGACAACCACAACTCGGTGAACGGCATCCGCGAGTTCGCCCGCCGCCGCGGCGCGGAGTACCGCTACGTTCCCCTCCTCCGCCCCGACCTCCGCTTCGACGAGGAGCGCCTAACAGCCGAGCTCGACCGCCTCGGCGGCGCGCACCGCCTCTTCGCGTTTCCCGCGCAGTCGAACTTCTCCGGCGTGCAACACCCGCTCGAGTGGATCGAGCGTGCGCAGAAGCGCGGCTGGCACGTCCTCCTCGACGCCGCCGCCTTCGCGCCGACGAATCGCCTCGACCTCGGCCAATGGCACCCCGACTTCGTTACGCTCTCCTTCTACAAGATGTTCGGCTACCCGACCGGCATCGGCGCCCTGCTCGCCCGCCGCGACGCGCTCGCGGTGCTCGAGCGCCCCTGGTTCTCCGGCGGCAGCATCAACGTCGTCTCCGTGCAGATCGAGCGCTACATCCCCGCCGAAGGCGCGGCACGCTTCGAGGACGGCACGCTCGACTTTCTCAACATCCCCGCCGTCGCCGCAGGACTCGACTTCCTCGAGCGCACAGGACGCGACGCTGTCCACGATCGCGTCGCGATGCTGACCGACTGGCTGCTCGGCGAGCTCACAGACCTGCGACACGCCGGCGGCAAGCCACTCGTCCGCATCTACGGCCCGCTCTCGCGGGAGAAACGCGGCGGCACGATCTCGTTCAACATCTACGACGGCGCCGGCACGCTCGTCGACCAGGATCGGATCGAGCAGCGCGCCGCGGAGTCAGGCATCTCGATCCGCACCGGCTGCTTCTGCAACCCGGGCGCCGCCGAGGCCGCGCTCATGCTCGACGGCGACAAGATCGAGGCCTGCCTCGACCATCTCGGTCCCGCCGCGCTCCAGCACGACTTCCGCTCGTGCCTCGGTGCCGCGACCGGCGCGGTGCGCGTCTCGCTCGGCTGGGGCTCGACCTTCACCGACCTCTGCCGCCTGCTCGACTTCCTCCGTCGCTTCACGGCGTAGCATCGCCGCGCCGGGCGGTCTGGCAGAAGCCGTCATTCCGAGCGGAGCAACGGCGCGTGGTGGCGGTGGAGTGAGGGATGAACCGGAGTGGCTCTGCGCGGCATCAAGCCGGCGACAAGAGTCCGATCCGGGGAAGCCCCGAAGGCGGCGCGTAGCGCCGTAGGATCGGTAGCCCCCGACTTCAGTCGGGGGGGTTCGATATCGAAGAACGAACAAGGCGCCGCGTAGCGCCGCCGGAATTTGCGATTCGCCCTGGTCACGCGGCACCAGGATCCTGCGCCGCTCCGCGGCGCGGGGTATTGGGTCGCACGCATTCCCCACAGCTAAAGCTGTGGGCTACCGATCCTTCGCCGCTGACGCGGCGGGGTAATCCGCGAGGAATTCTGTGAGTGGATTCGCTCAACGCGCCCCTGGCTCAGTTCAGCCCGGCCGGCGTAACGGCCCGAACCATGGTTCACTAGAAGCGGCTTAAGCTAGTGCGTGTGGCTCCGCAACCTCGTGCTTCGCGGGCCGGACTGGAGGAGCGAGATGCCTGACGACGACAAGTACTCGCGCGTCGATTACCGCCGCATGATCGCGTGGCCGGAACGGCTTCGCCGCGAGGGGCCGTTCTTCGAGGAGATCTTCCGCGACGCGTCGCCGCGGCGCCTGCTCGATCTCGGATGCGGCACCGGAGAGCACACGCGGCTCCTCGCTTCGGGCGGCTTCGAAGTCGTCGGCGTCGACTCGTCGGAATCGATGCTCGCGAAAGCGCGCGAGGCGCCTCCGGTCGACGGGGCGAGCTTCGTGGAGGGGGACCTCCGCAAGCTCGCGGGTGTCGTCGAAGGACCGTTCGGCGGAGCGATCTGCCTCGGCAACGTCCTCCCCCACATGACGACGGTCGAAGAGATCGAGTCGTTCTTCGGCGGGCTCGCCTCGTTGCTCGCGCCGGGAGCTCCCTTCGTGCTTCAAATCCTGAACTACGACCGGATTCTCGACAACCGCGAGCGGCACCTCCCCCTCAACTTCCGCGAGGGGGAGAGCGGCGAGGTCGTCTTTCTCCGCCTGATGTCGCCGCAGCCCGACGGCACGGTGCTCTTCTTCCCGACGACGCTCGAGCTCCACCCCGACGACGAGAACGAGCCGGTACGCGTCAACCACGCGCGCCGCGTCGTGCTGCGGGGCTGGAGAGCAACCGAGGTCGACTCGGCGTGTCGCAAAGCGGGCTTCCGCGAGGTCGCCCTGCTGGGGTCCTACGGGCGCGAAGAATTCGACCGTGAGGGCTCGAAGGACCTCGTGGTCGTTGCGCGGC
>JBPPMG010000152.1:0-5832 GCA_051305935.1 Thermoanaerobaculia bacterium | reverse complement strand
GCTTCTTCGGCCCGCATGCCGGATTCGCGGAGGGAACCCCGCCGCATCTCCCGCTCCTTCATGATCTGAAAAATGATCGGAGTCACCAGCAGGACGTGAATGGTGGAAGTGAACATTCCTCCGATCAGGGGGACTGCGATCGGCCTCATGACGTCCGATCCGGTCCCCGTTGCCAGTAGGAGGGGAGAGAGGCCGAGGATGGTCGTGGCGACCGTCATGATTTTCGGCCGCACCCGAAGCAGAGCACCCTCGACCGTCGCGTCGTGGATGGCTTCGAGAGAGATAGTTCCGGCGGAGATCTTTCGATCGAGTGCTTCATGGAGGTAGAGCACCATGACCACGCCCGTCTGGACGGCCACGCCGTAGAGGGCGATGAAGCCGACCCATATGGCGACCGACCAGTTCAGGTCGTAGAGCCACATGAGATAAACGCCCCCGATCAGCGCGAAGGGAACCGAGAGCATCACCAGCGATGCCTCGACCGCCGAGCGGAACGTGAAGTAGAGGATGACGAAGATGATGATGAGCACGAGGGGAACGATGATCTGGAGTCTCTCCCGCGCGCGCTGCTGATTCTCGTACTGACCGGACCACTGCATGGCGTACCCGGCCGGCAGTTTGAATTGATCGCGCAGAATCTGATCGGCTTCCTCGACGAATGACCCGACATCGCGCCCGCGGACGTTGAGCTGAACCAGGCCTCGAAGGAGACCGTTCTCCGAATTGATCATCGCCGGCCCGGAAGTGGTCTCGATCGAGGTGAGCTGCCCGAGCGGAATCTGGATGGGGCCCGAGTCTCTCGGAATCGTCACGAGCAGGTTCCGCAGGGAATCGACATCGTCGCGGTAGTCGGCCATGTAGCGGACCTGCACCCCGAAGCGCGCGCGTCCTTCGACGGTGGTCGTCACCGTGGTGCCGCCGATCGCCGACTCGATGGCCTCGAGCACGACCCCGATCGGAATTCCATAGCGCGCGACCGCAGCCCGATCGACTTCGATGTCGATGAAACGGCCGCCGGTGATCCGCTCGCTGTAGAGATCCGCGGCGCCGTCGACGGTTCTGAGCAGTTTCTCAGCCTGCAGCGACAGGTGCTCGAGCGTGGCCAGATCCGGGCCGAAGATCTTCAGCCCGAGCTGAGTCCTCACGCCCGTGTTGAGCATGTCGATCCGGTTGATGATCGGCTGCGTCCAGCCGTTCGTCACTCCGGGAATCTGAAGTTTCTCGTTCAGATCCTGGATGATGTCGTCCTTGGTCATCCCCTCGGGCCACTCGGACTTCGGCTTGAGCTCGATGATCGTTTCGAACATCGACACCGGAGCCGGGTCCGTCGCCGTTTCCGCGCGCCCGACTTTGCCCAGGACGTACGCGACCGCGGGATGCTCCGCGATGATGCGGTCCTGCACCTGAATGATCCGCTTCGCCTCCGTGATGCTGACGCTCGGAAGCGTCACCGGCATGTAGAGAAGGGCCCCCTCGTCGAGGGGAGGCATGAACTCGCTGCCCAGCTGCGCCATCATCGGAATCGCGATGACGAGCGCGATGAGGTTCAGGGCGAGCATGGTTTTCCGATTGCGGAGAGACCAGCGAAGCACGGGCCCGTAAGCCCTCAGTGCCAGTCGGCTGACCGGGTTGTCCGACTCCTTGCGGAGCTTTCCCCGGAGGAAGAACGTCATCAGGACCGGCACGAGCGTGATCGCGATCAGCGATGCCCCGACCATCGCGAACGTCTTCGTGAAGGCGAGCGGAAGAAACATCTTTCCTTCCTGGCCGGTGAGAAGAAAGACCGGGAGGAAGGAGACGATCATCACGAGAAGCGAGCCGAAGATCGCGGGTCCGACCTGTTGTGCCGAGGCGATGATCGTGCCGACCCGGTCGCGCCGCATCTTCTCGGTCCCCTCGGCGAGATGACGGTAGGCGTTCTCGACCATGACGATCGAAGCGTCGACGATCTCGCCGATTGCGAGAGCGATCCCGCCCAGCGACATGATGTTCGAGGTGATGCCGAAGAAGTACATCAGGATGAAGCTAATCAGAGCCGACAGCGGCAACCCGATCAAAACGGTCACCGCGGAGCCGAAATGAAACAGAAAGACGATCGTCACCAGTGAAACGATGATCGCTTCCTCGGTGAGCGCGGTTCGCAGGGTGCCGACCGCGCGCTCGATCAGCGCCGACCGGTCGTAGGCCGTCGTCACCGTCACGCCCTCGGGCAGCCCGCTCTCGAGCTGTGCCAGGCGCGCCTTGACGTTCTCGATCACGTCGCGCGCGTTCTCTCCGTAGCGCGCCACGATGATCCCGCCGACGACTTCCCCTTTCCCGTTCTCCTCGAGAAGGCCCCGACGGATGTCTCCGCCGATCGCCACGGTACCGAGCTGAGAGACGTAGACCGGAGTTCCCGCCGCATCCGCGGACACGACGATGCTCTCCAGATCCTCGACGCTCGTCACATAGCCGATTCCGCGGACGATCAACTCCTGCTCTCCGAGCTCGAGCAGCCGTCCGCCGACGTCTTCGTTCGACCGGCGCACCGCCTCGACCACGGCGCCGAGCGATACTCCATGACTCGCCAGTTTCACGGGGTCGAGGTTGATCTGATACTGCTTGACGAAGCCGCCGATCGAGGCGACCTCGGCCACGCCCTCCACCGACTGCAGACCAAGCTTCAGGTAGTAGTCCTGGATCGTCCTCAGCTGGCCGAGGTCGTGGCGGTCCGACTTGAGCGTGTACCAGTAGACATGCCCGACTCCCGTGCCCTCGGGCCCGAGGCGCGGGGAGACCCCGGCGGGCAGAAGGTCGCGCGCGTAGTTGAGACGCTCGAGGACCCTGCTTCTCGCCCAGTAGATGTCGATCGAATCCTCGAAGATCACATAGACGAGCGAGAAGCCGAACATCGACTGCGCCCGCACGGCCTTCAGCCCTGGCATCCCCTGCAGGTTGGAAGCGAGGGGATACGTGATCTGGTCCTCGACCAGCTGCGGCGATCGTCCGGGCCAGTCCGTGAAGACGATGACCTGGTTGTCCGAGACGTCGGGGATTGCGTCGAGCGGCGTGTTCACGGTCGCCCAGATGCCGCCTACGGTCAGGATCGCGTACGCCAGCAGGACGATGAAACGGTTGCGCGCCGAGTAATCAATGATTGTGCGTATCATCGGTGCCTCCCGCCGACATCTGACGAAGCTGCGATTCCGAGTCGATCAGGAAGCCGCCAGCCGTGACGACGACTTCGCCCGGCTCGAGGCCCGAGAGGATCTGGGCCCGGTTTCCGTCGGTGGTTCCGACGGTGACCTGACGCGGCGCGTAGCGCGAGTCGCCCGTGGCCACCCATACGAACTGGTTCTCGCCCCGGTCCACGACCGCCGTTCTCGGCACGGTGAGAACCGGCTCGGACGTGGACTGAACCAGTTGAACCGAGACGAACATCCCGGGCTTGAACCGCAACTCCGGATTCGCGAGCTGGATGCGAGCGCGGTTCGAACGCGACTGGCCCGAAAGGACGGGCTCGAGGAAAGCAACCGTCCCCGCGAAGGTCTCTCCCGGGTACGCCGGCGCGGTCACGAGAACCGACTGACCGGCCATGACTTTCGCCAGATCCTTTTCGTAAACGTCGGCCTCGACCCAGACGGTCGAGAGATCGGCGACTTCGAGCAGCGGCTCCCCGGCCTGGACGTACTGCTGCGGGACGGCGTTGCGGGTCGTGACGATCCCGGCGACAGGCGAGTAGATCGTGGTGGTCGAGAAGGGCTTTCCGCCGCGCTCGATCTCGAGAAGCTGGCGGTCGGTCATCCCGAGGAGTTGGAGCCGACGGCGGCTCGACTCGACGAGGTCATTTGCGGCGGAGCGGGCGCCGTCGAAGCCCGCCTTCTTCATGCGTTCCCGGTTGGCGATCGCCAGGAGGTACTCCTGCTGACTCGAGTGCAGCTCGGGCGAGTAGATCTGAGCGACGGCCTGGCCGCGACGGACGGTATCGCCGGTGAACTGGACGAAGAGCTTCTCGATCCGGCCCGCGGTGTAGGAGGTGACCTGAGCGAGGCGGGTCTCATCGTAGGTAATCGCCCCGGTCGTGACGAAGTCCTGGTTCCATTGAGTCAGCTCGGCTCGAGCAGTGGCCACGTTCGCCATCACCTGTTGGGACGGCGACATCGAGATGGCCTCGAGATCCCCGAGCGACCCGGCTTCGGCGAGGCTGCTGGCCGCCGGGTCCGTATTCACGCGGCGAATCAGGTTCATGCCGCAGATCGGGCAGTTGCCCGGCACCGGCGAGGTGATCGTCGGGTGCATCGGGCAGTAGTAGATCGTCTCGCCCGCCTCGGCCATCTCATCATCCGAGGAGTACTGCCAGATCAGGATTCCGCTGAGCACGGCCGCGGCGAAGAAGCCGAGGGCGACGAATAGTGCGAGTTTCGGGTTGCGCAGTTTCATGGTCGTCCTCTCACATTCCCGACGCGGCGGCAGCATCCATGCTCGGAGCCGCGCCTGATGCGTCGACGGTCATTCCCGATGGTGCGACGGTGATCGTTCGGGCACCCAGGGCGAGAGCCTCGAGATCTGCGTTGGCGCGCATCGCCCGGGATAGAAATGAATGGAAATCCAGCGCAAGCCGAACGTAGCTCGACTGAACGCCGATCAGCGCTTCCAGTTCGACTCCTGCCGTCTGGTAGGCGGCGAGCGTCGACTCGAAGGCAAGGCGCGCCTGAGGAAGAAGAACCTCCTCGTGAAAGCGGATCTGCTCGGCCGACTCGTTGCGGACCGCGCGCGCGATGGCGGCGCGCTCGGCGAGCGTCCGCTCGAGCGCCTCGATCGAGCGGAGGGCGACTTCCCGTTCGGCGATCGCCTGGCGGATCGCCGGCTCGATCTTCGAGTCGTTTCGGATTGGCAGCTCGACCCGCGCGAGCAGCGAGATCATCCCGTCGGCCTCGGGGCGGTAGGACCAGGATCCCTCGATCCCCCACTCCGGCTTTCGCGCCGCCCGCGCGAGCTCGATCCGGGCTTCGGCGGATTCTGCCGCGGCGCGAAGCGACTCGACGGCGGGATGGGTCGCGAAAGAGGAAGGTCCGCGCGCCGCTTCCGGCGCCGCGTGGGGAACCTCGATCCGCGGGACTTCGGTCTCCTGCGGGAGGTCGAGAATCGAGAGGAGGCGCGCGACGACGGCGGAGCGCTCTCCCCGGAGCGAGATCAGCCGGTGCGTCACGTCGCTGTGCGCGAGCTGCGCGCGCACGACGTCCGACTGCGTGGCCCGCGCCGTCTCGTAGCGGGCCCGCGCCGCAGCGACCATCGACTCCGTGAGGGAGCCGACCTCCTCGACCACGCTGAGGCGGGCGTCGATCGACCCCAGCTCGATCCACTCGACACGCGCGTCTCTCGCGATCTCGGCTGCAATCGACGCCCGCTGCGTCTCCAGCTCTTCGAGCCGAGCCTCCGCCGCGCCCCGCCGCGCCCGACGTCGCTCCTTCGGAACGAACGTCTGCGACGCCCCGATCATGTACATCGTCATCATCGGGTCGTTCGAGAGATCCTGTCCGAGGTTCTGAACCCCTCCCATCGCCATCGGGTTCGGTTGCGACTCGGCGAGGATCACCGATTCGCGGGAGGCCGCGATCCTGGCATCGAGAACGCGGATCGCCGAGCTGGACTCGACCGCGCGCGTGGCGATCGCATCGGCGTCTCTCAGATCGACAACCTGAGCGGACGCGGCCAGCGCAAATAGCAATACGGCGGGATAGATCATCAACTTCATGCGCACCTCGGATGCGTACGCTCATGGCGTACGCCGTCTCGGATGGAGTCGTGGCCGGAGCCGCGGTTCCTTCAACGGAAACGGGACGAGGTGCGGAT
>JBPPMG010000137.1:0-2828 GCA_051305935.1 Thermoanaerobaculia bacterium | reverse complement strand
GACCCGCAGGCCGAGGGGATGGATCCGGCCGTCGAGCTGTTTCTCCTCGCGGCGTCGCGGCGCCCGATCTTCGCCCCCGGTGCCGGGCCGGCTTTTCGGCCGGTCACCGGGGGAACGCACGCGCGGAGATTCTCGCGCCGCGTAGCGGCGCAAGAACCGTCCGGCGCCGCTACGCGGCGCGAACACGTTTCTCGCGACCCGACCCCCGGTCTTCGACCGGGGGCTAAACTCGGCCGTCGCTCCGCGACGCCAGGGTTCGCACATCTCCCGCCGGCTCTGGCCTCTCACCCGCTCCTCGCCTCTCGCCTCCTCGCCTTTCGCCTCCTCGCCTCTCGCCTCCTCGCCTCTCGCCTTCCGCCTTCCGCCTTCCGCCTTTCGCCTCCTCGCCTCTCGCCTCCTCGCCTCTCGCCTCCCAACCTCCTATAAAATGCCCCCCACCATGAAAGGCTTCTTTCTTACCGTCGAAGGAATCGAGGGGAGCGGCAAGACGACGCAGCTCCAGCGCCTCGCGAAACTGCTGCGCAGCCACGGCCAGAACTGCGTCGTCACCAAGGAACCGGGCGGCACGCCGATCGGCGACCGCGTCCGCGCGATTCTGCTCGACCCGCAGGCCGAGGGGATGGATCCGGCCGTCGAGCTGTTTCTCCTCGCGGCGTCGCGGCGCCAGCACGTGATCGACGTCATCCAGCCGGCGCTCGAAGCGGGCGCGACCGTGCTTTGCGATCGATTCGCCGACGCGAGCGTCGCCTACCAGGGCTTCGGCCGCGCGCTGGAGCTGCAGAAGATCCGCGACCTGAACGACTGGGCGACCTCGGGCATCTATCCCGACCTGACCGTGATCTTCGACCTAACCGAAGCCGAGGGGCTCGACCGCGCGCGACGACGCAACGCGAAGGAGAACCTCTACGCCGAGAGCCGTCTCGAGGGCGAGGACCTCGCGTTCCACCGGCGCGTGCGCGAGGGCTATCTCGCGCTCGCGAAGGAAGACGAGCGGCGCTTCGCCGTCGTCGACGCGTCGCCCGGAGCCGACGAAGTCTTCGAAAAATTCAAAGTGCTGCTGCTCGAGCGCGCGCCGAAACTCAAGCTCGTCGAAGACCACGGCGCATGACCGGCCCGTCACACCGGCTCGTCGAATCGGCGCGCCATCGCACGCTGCATCACGCCGTCATCCTCCAGGGCCCGTCGCCGAAGACCCTCGCGACGACGGCGATCGCCATCGCCAAGGCGCTCAACTGCAGGAACGGGAGCGGCGGCGACAGTTGCGCGTCGTGCCAGAAAATCGACCGGCAGACGCATCCCGACGTCCATATGCTCGCGCCCGCGAAAGAGCGCAAGGCGATCTCCATCGAGCAGGTGCGCGAGCTCGTCGGCGAGGCAGGCATGCGCCCGTACGAGGGCGGGACGAAGGTCTTCATCCTCGATCCCGCCGATTCGCTCAGCGGCGCCGCGGCGAACTCGCTGCTCAAGACACTCGAGGAGCCCGCGGCCGACACGGTCTTCCTGCTGCTGACGCGCTCGGCCGACCTCCTGATTCCGACGATCCGTTCGCGCTGCCAGATCGTCTTCCTTCGCCCGGAGCACGACGACGTGGAGCTCGCTGACCCGGGGCTCGCGGATGAGGTTGCCGGCCGCATCGCGAGCTTCGCGGAATCGCGCGACATGGGAGCACTCCTCGGAATCGCTCCGCTCGTCTGCAAGGACGACGCGAAGCAGGGGCTCGCGCTGCTCGCGGCCACGCTTCGCGACATCGCCGCCGGAGTCGTCTCCGGGCCCGCCGCAAACGTCTCTTCTTCGATCCCGCCGTCGCGCCTTCTCGATGCCGCGCAGCGGGCGGTCGAAGGTATCGACGCCCTCAACGTGAACGCCGACGCGCGCCTCCTCGTCGAGGACGCGCTCATGGTGCTCGCCGGGGCGCGGCAGTAGAGCGAGACGCCACGTCGAGAGAGTTGTGGATGCGCGGTAGTCGGCGCCCTAACCTCGCTCCGGAAACCGCGTCGCCGCCGTCGCGCGCGCCTTCGCCGCCTCGGTCTCACGGTCGCGCGGCGGCGACGTCGTGACGAGGCTCTCGAGCAATTCGCGCGCGACGGCGGTCACCTGCTCGACGGCGCGACCGAACGCCGCCTCGTTTACCTTCGAGGGGCGCGTCGCTCCGCTGAGCTTCCGCACGAACTGCAGCGCCGACGCGCGGATCTCTTCTTCCGTCGCGGGCGGTTTGAAGTTGTGCAGCGTCCGGATGTTTCGGCACATGGCGTTTCCTCGCCGATCTCTACTCGTTCATCCGGTAGCTGTCGCGGAGCGCGTAGACCTCGCTCTCCCAGATGCGCGCGAAGCGCGCGGCGTCGAAGACAGGCCGCCTAACGAGGCGGAGAGCCATCGCCGCCTGCGTCTCCGTCGCTCCCGAGCGCTCGTGAAGCTTGAGCGCGTACGACGAGAAGTCCCTGACGAAGACGTCGAAGACCTGGTCGAGTATGTCGTCCGTGAGGCCGTGGTACTCCGCCCCCTCGAGCACGAGGTGCGCGTAGACGGCGAGCGCGAAGAGGTCGCCGACGGCGAGGAGCAGGTCGACGTCCTTCGCCTGTTCCTCCGTCGGCGCAGCCGCCGCGACGAGCTCGCGGAAGGCCCCGAGCTGTTCGCGGAAGAGCGCGACGTTAGGCACGCGCGAAAATTTCTCGAACGCCGGGGCGAAGTCGTGGAAACGAATTTTCCCGAGGCCGCTCGCCGGGCCCTGCGCGAAGAGGAACGCGTCGTGGGCTGGCTCGCTGCGCCGCCCGATCTCAGGGCACGACGCCGGCCGGAAGAGCCAGTTTGCAAGGAACTTCACGATGAGC
>JBPPMG010000095.1:0-18572 GCA_051305935.1 Thermoanaerobaculia bacterium | reverse complement strand
TCAGGGTTCTACTCGCGCGCAACGGCCCGCAAACCAAGGGTGGACGAAGACTTCAGTGGTACAAGCCTGAGAGGTCCTTCGCTGCGCTCAGGACGACACAACGCACGTGCGGCGCGAAGGCGCGACATTCGCGCTCGACAGTCGCCGTAGACGGAATAGCCTTTCTCAGCACTCAGCACTCAGCACTCAGCACTCAGCACTCAGCACTCAGCACTCAGCCATGACCCGCCTCGTACTCTTCGACATCGACGGCACGATTCTCCGCGACGACGGAGTCGCGCGAGAGGCGTTCGGAATCGCGTTACGCGAGACGTATGGCCACGAACGCTCGCTCCGTCCGTACGACTTCTCGGGCCTGACCGATCCTCAGATCACGCACATCGTTCTCGGCGACGCTGGATATCCGGCGGACGAGATCGAGGCGAAGCTCGACGCGCTCTGGGAGGTCTACCTCCGCGAGATGCGCGCGCGAGTCGCGGCCACGCGGATTCGTCTCATGCCGGGAATCGTGGAACTACTCGAGCTGCTTGCGCGGGAGCAGACCGTCGTCCTGGGGCTCCTCACCGGGAACATCGAGCCAGGAGCGAGGATCAAGCTCGGTGCGCACGAGCTGAACGGTTTCTTTCCGTTCGGCGCGTTCGGAAGCGACTCGTCCGTGCGGGCCGACCTCCCCCCGATCGCCACCCGCCGAGCGGTCGAGCGGACGGGGACCGGCATCGCACCGGGCGACGTCGTGATCATCGGCGATTCCATTCACGACGTCCGCTGCGCGGTGCCCCACGGCGCCATCTCGATTGCGGTGCCTACCGGGCCGACGGCCGCCGAGGCACTCCTGGCGGAAAGCCCGACTCACTTTTTCGAGACCCTCGAGCCCTGCCCCGAGGTTCTCGACGCAATTCTTGGGCGATGAAGCTCGCGAAAAGCGCGCCCCCACGCTAAACTCCGCGCCGTGAAAAAGGGTTCCCTTCTCGTCCTCTTCCTGGCGGTCTTCATCGACCTGCTCGGATTTGGCATCGTCGTTCCGCTCCTCTCCTTCTACGCGCAGACCTACGGCGCGAGCGGGCTCATGCTCGGGGCGATCCTCGCGAGCTTTTCCCTGATGCAGTTCTTCTTCGCCCCGATCTGGGGGAGGCTTTCGGACCGGATCGGACGACGGCCTGTAATCATCGGCGCGCTCAGCGGAAACGTTGTCGGCTACGCGATTTTCGCCTTCTCGGAGAACATCCCGATGCTGATGCTCGCGCGCATCGTCTCCGGCATCTGCGCGGCGAACATCGCGACGGCGCAGGCGTACGTTGCCGACTCCACGACTCCGGAGAACCGTTCGAAAGGGATGGGTCTCATCGGCGCGGCATTTGGTCTCGGGTTCATTTTCGGCCCCCCGACAGGAGGAATCCTGGCCGACGTCGGAATGAGCAACGGGATGCACGGCAATTTCCTGCCGGGTCTGCTCGCTGCGACGCTCTCCGGAACCGCGGCGCTCATCGCGGTCTTCAAGCTGCCGGAGTCCTGGAAGCCTAACCTGGCGGCACCGAGGCGGCGCCGGCCGCCGCAGTTCGACCGGGAGATCTGGCAGATCATCCTTCGCGATCGACGGCTCTCGCTCGCGATTGCCGCACTCGCGCTGCTGATCCTCTCGTTCGCCGCGCTCGAGCCCACCGTCGTGCTGCACGGCCGGGCGCGCTTCGGATTCAGTCCCAAGCAGCTCGGCTACTTCTTCGGATTCATGGGCATCGTCGTCGCGCTGATCCAGGGCGGCGTGATCGGCAGGGTCACGCGACGCTTCGGTGATCCGGGGACGGCACTGATCGGCGGGACCTCGACGCTTATCGGTCTCGTGATCGTCCCGTGGATCTACTCGGTTCCGCTCCTTTTCGGAGTGGCGTTCTTCCTCGCCATCGGCCAGGGCTTCTGCTATCCCGCCATCAATGCGCACGTGTCGAAGGTCGCACCAGAGGATCAGAGGGGGAGCGTGCTCGGCCTTTCGTCGGCGATGGGATCGCTGGCGCGGGTGATCGGCCCGATGATGGCTGGTGTGCTGTTCGACTATTTCGGGTCGGCGGGATCGTTCTACGGGCAGGCCGTGTGCGTCGCAGTCGGTGTCGGCCTGGCGTACGCGCTGGTGCGGCTGACCCGCGCCGAGACGATCGCGGACGACAAGGTCACGCCCGACTACAGCACGAGCGTGTAGCCGAGGGTCGTGAGGTCGGGCATCCGGTCGAGGTAGACGTGCCCGTCGGTGTGGTCGACCTCGTGCTGGAAAATCCGCGCCACGAATCCCTCGGCGAGCCAGTCGATCGCGTTGCCTTCGCGATCGATGCCTTGCAGCCGGACTTTGTCGAACCGCGGAACCTGCCCGCCGAGGAAAGGAACGCTGAGGCAACCTTCCCACTCGACGACCTTCGCGTCGCCCACGGGCTCATAGACGCCGTTGAACACGACCCCTCGGCGGGGGCACGAGCCACGCCCGTCGTCTCGTTCCCTGGAATCGAAGACGAAGACGCGCAGGGGCAGGTGGACCTGGGGACCGGCGAGGCCGACGCCGCGGTACGCCACCATCGTCTCGATCATGTCCTCGACGAGGTCTTCGTAGTTGCCCTTGCGGACGTCGTCCAGCGACGCGTCTACAGCACGCTCGCGAAGAACCGGGTGGCCGAGACGGGAGCACTTGAGAATCATCGCGGATTGCGAAATGCGGAATGCGGAATGATGAACGCGGAACGCGGAACGCGAAACGCGGAATGAGAAATCAGGTTGGCGACGGGACGGCGCGAATGTGCAGCCGCCGGTGCTTCATTCCGCATTCCGCATTCCGCGTTCCGCATTGCCTCTCACATGTCCGCAAAGAAGTCGTCCGGATTCTCGACGACCTTGTCGTACTCGCGCTGCACGTCGTTCTTGTGTTTCCACTCGATCTCGGCGAGCTCGAGGAAGAGTGAGCCCAGCTCGGTGTTTGGGACGCGCTCGGCGAGGAATCGGTAGGTCCCTTCGGCTTCCCGCTCGCGATCGAGGACGAACTTCAGGGCGCGGCGCATGTCGAGCTCGACGAGATCGTCGGAGAGCGCGATCTTTACCGAGGCCGGCTCCGGCGGCTCTTCGCCTAACTCGTCGCGGTACTTTTTCTCCATGCGGGCGCGATGGAGCAGTTCCTTGTCCGCCAGCTCGAGGAGTTTCCTGCGCACGGGTTCGGTGGCCGCACGATCGGCGAGCTGCGTGAGGATCTCCCGGCTCTCGACTTCCGATCGAATCGCATCGAGAAGAACCTCGCGCGGCGTCGTCTGGAGGGGCTTCATCGCGCGGTGTCAGGCTCCGTGGTGATCGGCGCGCGGCTTCGGCGGGCCTTCGCCCTGGTAGAGATCGGAGTTCGGTGCCGCCTCGTCCGGAAACGCGGCGCTGCGGATCTCCTGGCCTCGGCCGGTGCCGCCCGCCGTTCCTTCCTTGCGCATCTCGCCGTAATACGGACGCCAGCCCATCGGTTCGGTTGGCATGTTCGGCGGCACGACCAGGTCGCGGAGGCCGACGACCGCGCGGGCGCGCGTGTCGATCGCCAGCTCGTAGTCGCGCGTCATGTAGATCGCATCCTCGGGGCAGGCGTCGACGCAGTAGCCGCAGTAGACGCAGCGAAGAAGGTCGATCTCGTAACGCGTCGGGAACTTCTCGCGCGTGCGGTCGTCCTCGCCCGCCTCGATCGTGATGCACTCCGCGGGACAGGCGGTCGAGCACATGTAGCAGGCGACGCAGCGCGTCGTCCCGTCCTCGCGAGAGGTGAGGATGTGCCGCCCGCGGAAGCGCTCGCTGTAGATTCGCTTCACCTCGGGATAGTCGATGATCGGGATGTCTTTGTAGTGCAGCAGATTGGTGATGAGGTGGCGGAGTGTGACGACCATCCCCTTCGCCGTCTCCCAGAGGTAGATCCTCTCGAGGAACGTCAGCTTCTTGCGCTCGATCTTGATGACGCCCATGTCTTCTCCAATGTGCCGACCGCGGCGGACTACCGGTCGAGCTCTCCCGCGATGATGTTGAGCGAACCGAGCGTCGCGATCGCGTCGGCGATGCTCTGGCCGACGACCATCTTGCGAAACGCCTGGTAGACCGCGAAGCAGGGAGGACGCACGCGAACGCGATATGGGTTCTTCGAGCCGTCCGAGACGATGTGATAGCCGAGCTCGCCGTTGCCGCCTTCGACCGGGAAGTAGGTCTCGCCGACGGGCGGCTGGATGCCGTGCATGATCAGCTTGAAGTGGTAGATCAGCGACTCCATCTCGTTGTAGACCTTTTCCTTCGGGGGAAGGGCCACGTACGGGTCGTCGACGATCACCGGACCGGCGGGGAGGCCGCGGTCGATCGCCTGGCGGAGGATGCGAAGCGACTGCCGCATCTCCTCGAGGCGGACCAGCGTTCGTGCCAGCGTGTCGCCCCCGTCCGCGACCGGGATGTCGAAGTCGTAGGTTTCATACCCGAGGTACGGATGCGCCTTGCGCACGTCGTACGGCACGCCGGTCGCGCGGAGGCAGGGGCCGGTGTAGCCATGGTTGATCGCGCTCTCGCGAGTGATTGCACCGACTCCTTCGACACGCTCGAGGAAGACGCGGTTGCGGAGCAGGAGCTTCTCGACGTCGTCGATGTGCTTGGGCAGCTGCTTGACGAGGATCTTTGCCTTGTCGAGGAAGTCGGCCGGCGCGTCGATCGCGAGACCGCCGATGCGGGTGTAGGTCGGAAGCAGGCGCGCGCCGCAGCACGCTTCGACCAGCTGGTAGATCTCTTCGCGGGGCTGAAAGAGGTACCAGAAGTTCGTCAGCGCGCCCATGTCGAGGACGTTCGTGCCGATGCAGACCAGGTGGTCCGCGATGCGCATGAACTCGGAGAGGACGAGGCGGATGTACTGCGCGCGGGGCGGCGCCTCGATGCCAAGGAGCTTCTCGACCGCCAGGCAGTACCCGACGTTGTTGATGATGGCGGAGCAGTAGTTCAACCGGTCGGTGAAGGGGATGACCTGCTGGTACGTGTGCGTTTCCGACATCTTCTCGAAGCAGCGGTGGAGGTAGCCGATCTCCGTGTCGGCGCCGATGATCTTCTCTCCGTCGAGCGTGACGACGATGCGCAGCGTGCCATGCGTCGCCGGGTGCGAGGGACCGAGGTTCAGCGTCACCTGCTCGAAGTCGGAGTCCTCGGGCTGGTGCTCGACGACAGGAACGATCTTCGCGACGTCCTTTTCGGTCAACAGCCAGCGTTGGGCAGGGTCGTAGTCCTTGCGGAGCGCGTGGCCCTGGAACATCTCGTGCGTCAGGATCCGGCGGAGGTTGTAGTGCCCGTCGAACTTGATGCCGAACATGTCGAAGGCTTCGCGCTCGAACCAGTCAAAGCCCTGAAACACCGGGAGCGACGACGGGACCGCCTTCTCCTCGTCGGTGTGGACGACGAGACGGACGCGGTCGTTGTTCTTGATCGAGTAGAGCTGATAGACGACGTCGAAGCGCCCCTCGGGGCGGCGAGGGTAGTCGACGCCGAAGAGGTCGATCGGCAGCTCGAATCGCAGCTCGGTGTCTTCCTTGAGCTTGCGGAGAACGTCGACGATCTTCTCGCGCTCGACGACGAAGGTCGGAAGATCCTGGCCGGGGACCGCGGTGACGTAGGGGGCGGCGATCTTCGCCTGGATCTCGTCGCAGCGCTTGTCGATGGCCTCGAGCCCGGCAGGAACGAACGGCTTGCGATTCGTCGGGGCGGGACCCGTGTAGGGCATGGAGCTGAATCTCGTGGGAGTGCTCATCGACGGATCTCCCCGCGCTCGATTTTCTCCCGGAGCTTCAGGATGCCGTAAAGCAGGCCGTCGGGAGTGGGGGGACATCCGGGAACCCAGATGTCGACGGGCACGATCTCGTCGATTCCCTGCATCACGTGGTAGGCACGGTAGAAGCCGCCCGACGTCGCGCAGGCGCCCATCGCGAGGACGTACTTCGGTTCGGGCATCTGATCGTAGATCTTCTTGAGGACCGGTCCCATCTTGTCGACGATCGTGCCGGCGACGATCATCAGGTCGGCCTGGCGCGGCGAGAAGCGGACGACCTCGAAGCCGAAGCGCGAGATGTCGTAGTGCGAGGCGAGCATCGACATCATCTCGATCGCGCAGCAGGCGGTGCCGAACGGCATCGGCCAGAGCGAATTGCCGCGCACCCAGCCCATCGCCGTTTCGAGCGTTGTGAGCAGGATGCTCTCCTCGCCGAACTCCGACTCGCGGGCGCGCTCGCCCGGAAGCGTGATCGCGCCCTTTTCGGCGCCCTGTCCCGGTAGATCGGCGGTTTTTCTGCCGATGATCGAATACTTGTGCTCAATTTTGGACATGGTCGTCGTCCCGTTGGGTTGCGACTCCGCGGGCTGCGGGGGATGCAGCGGAAAGGGCTACCGCGGGCGTCGTGATTCTAGACGCTGAGGTGGAAAACAACAAGGGAACGCGGAACGCGGAATCGGTGGAAGGCGGAATGAGGGACCGGGCTGCCTGACATTCAGCTACCTGGTCCCCCCATTCCGCATTCCGCATTCCGCAATCCGCATTTGAAAGCGGTCGTTTGCTATACTGGCCCCGGCTCATGACAAGGCAAACGATGACGAAACAAGAGCCGATTGCCATCGAAATTTACGGAGAGAACTATAACGTTCGCGGGGATGGAGACCCTGCGTATCTGGGTGAGCTTGCGCAATTTGTCGATGCGAGGATGCGTGATGTTGCATCGCAGCTGTCGACGGCCGACCCGGTGAAGATCGCCATCCTTGCGGCGCTCAACATCGCGGACGATCTGTTCCGCAGCAGGAAACGGCAGCAGCACGCAACCGAGCTCTGGATGGAAAAGACGGAGGAGTTGTCCGAGAAGATCGGACGGTCTCTTGCGGAGGCCGGAAAACGAATTTGAAAGCGAGTAATGGAGTCCCTGCGGAGTACGTGATGAGATCACGCTACTTGAACCAACTCTCTAATTGCGGGTTCCCGAGTCCAATCGGAGCCGGTGCATGCCCTCCTCCCTCCGCGGGGTCGAGGGAAGCCAGGTCGCTCCGGGCAGGGAGCCTCCCTGTTTTACGCAGGTTCAATTAGAGCACCTCACACGGCTCAGGCGGGGCACTCCAACTCAACTTCCGGACGATCCATTCGCGCAGGTCTCTCCCTTCGGGAGGAGACGTGGAATCAATTCTGATTGCAGTGATCGTGGGGCTCGTAGGGGCCGCCATCATGGCGGGCCTTTACAGCCTCAGTCTGAAGAAGAAGGTCGGCACCGAAGTCGAGGACGCGCGCGCCGAGGCGAAGCGCATCGTCGACGAGGCAAAGAAAGTCGCCGAGGCGAAGGTCAAGGAAGCAGCTCTGGAGGCCAAGGAGAAGGTCATCCAGGAGCGCGCCGAGTTCGAGGAACAGACGCGCGAGCGGACGGCGGAGATCAAATCGGCCGAGAAGCGCGTCCAGCAGAAAGAAGAGAACCTCGACAAGAAGACCCAGCAGCTCGACCGGCGCAACTCCGATCTCGACAAGAAAGAGCGGACCCTCGAGGAGCGCGAGAAGTCCGTCGAGACGCTCGAGGCGCAGATCGGTGTGCTCGTCGAAGAGCAGCGCCGCAAGCTCGAGCACATCTCGGGGCTCACGGTCGAGGAAGCGAAGCGCGATCTGATTCGCGGAATCGAAAATGAGGCCAAGCTCGAAGCCGCGCAGCTCATCAAGCGGATCGAAAGCGAAGCGGTCGAGCTCGGAAACCAGAAAGCCAAGCGGATCATCGGCACCGCGATTCAGCGCATGGCCTCCGACTACGTGGCCGAGAACACGGTCTCGGTCGTCGACCTGCCGAGCGAGGACATGAAGGGCCGGATCATCGGACGCGAGGGGCGCAACATTCGCGCGCTCGAGCTCGCGACCGGCGTCGACCTGATCGTCGACGACACGCCCGAGGCGGTGATTCTCTCCGGCTTCGACCCGATTCGCCGCGAAGTCGCGAGAATCTCTCTCGAGCGACTGATGCAGGACGGGCGCATTCATCCTGCACGCATCGAGGAGATCGTCGACAAGGTCCGGCTCGAGCTCGAAGAGAAGCTCTTCGAGGAAGGTGAGGCCGCGGCCTTCTCACTCGGCATCACCGACATCCACCCCGAGGTGCTCAAGCTCCTCGGCAGGCTCCGCTACCGGACCTCGTACGGGCAGAACGTGCTGCAGCACTCGCTCGAGGTCGCCCAGCTCTCGGCGCTCATGGCCGTCGAGCTTGGCGCCGACGAGATCATTGCCAAGCGCGGCGGCCTGCTGCACGACATCGGCAAGGCGATCGACCGCGAGATGGAAGGCACGCATCTCGAGCTCGGGCGCCAGGTGCTCGAGAAGTACGGCGAGCGCCGCGAGATCATTCACGCCATGGAATGCCATCACGGCGACTACGACCCGACCACGGTCGAGGCCGTGCTGGTCAATGCGGCAGACGCGCTCTCAGCCGCGCGCCCTGGCGCACGACGCGAGATTCTCGAGAACTACGTCCGCAGACTCGAGAAGCTCGAAGGAATCGCGACCGGGGTGGAAGGGGTCCAGAAGGCGTTCGCGATCCAGGCGGGACGCGAGCTCCGCATCATCGTCAACGCCGAGAAGATGAACGACGAGCAGTCGATCTGGCTTTCGAAAGACGTCGCCCGCAAGATCGAAGCCGAGCTCCAGTATCCCGGACAGATCAAGGTCACCGTCATCCGCGAGATGAGGGCGGTCGATTACGCCAAGTAGCGCGCACGGGTTCGGTCTGTAGGGTTGTTAGTTGTTAGTTTTTAGTTGTTAGACAATTCGGGCTCCGGGCGCGATTTTGGGATGTTGCGACCGGAGCCCAGTTTTTCTTCTGGAATTCCTTCCCGCCGTTAATCGTCTCGACAGGAGCGCGCGCTGAGTCGATGGGTGGTTCAGTCCTGGTTTTTCGCTCAACGACCGCGCAGCAGCCAAAACCGTCTAACAACTAACAACTAACAACCAACAACTAAGAACCAAGCGTCCCAGAAAGCCCTCCATGCTCCGACTCCTCTACATTGGCGATGTCATCGGCCAGCCAGGCCGTCGCGCTCTACTCGATCGGCTCGAGGCGGTGATCGACCGCGACCGGATCGACTTCACGATCGTCAACATCGAGAACGCCGCGGGCGGCTTCGGCGTGACCGAAGGGATCATGGACGAGCTCTCCGACCTTCCGATCGACGTCTACACCTCGGGTAACCATATCTGGGACAAGCGCGAGTTCGTCGAACAGCTCGACCGGTACGAGAACGTCATCCGTCCGGCGAACTACCCGAAGGGCAACCCGGGCAAGGGCTCGATCGTGAAGCAGACGGCGGCGGGAACCTCCGTCGCCGTGATCCAGTTGATGGGCAACGTCTTCATGCCGCCGTCGAACAACCCGTTCCATGTGGTCGAGGACGAGCTCCGCGCGCTCGGCGACACGAAGGTGATTCTCGTCGACATGCATTGCGAAGCCACCTCGGAAAAGCAGGCCATGGGGCGTCACCTCGATGGGCGCGTCTCGGCGGTCGTGGGAACGCACACGCACGTTCCCACGGCGGACGAGCGCATCCTCCCCGGAGGCACGGCGTTTCAGACCGACGTCGGCATGACGGGACCGTACGACTCGATCATCGGCTTTCGCCCCGACGAGATTCTCGAGAAGTTCATCCTGAACACCCCGCGGAAGATGGAAGTGGCCAAGCGCGACGTGCGCCTGTGCGGCGCGATGATCGAGGTCGACGAGACGACCGGCCGTGCCGCGTCGATCCGACGCATCGACGAGCGGCTCGACGGCATGCTCTGATGGCTCTGTCGCCCACGCCCGCCATCACGGTCCTCGGATTCGGCCGCGTGACGACCGACAACACCGAGCAACTCGTGCGGCGTGTGGGCGCGCTCGAGCAGATCGACCTCCGTCTCGAGCGCGACGCAACGGTTGCTTCGCACGTCGCCGAGATCAACCGCGCGATCGACGCGGCGTCGTGCGACTGGGTCCTGCTGGTCCGCGAGCACGAGACGATCGGCGAGGGGCTCGCGGCGGAGATCGCCGAGTCGATCGGGACGTCGCCTCGCGCGTGGGGCTGCCGCGTTCGGACTCGACCCCTCTATCGCGGCAAGCCTCTCAATCTCGATGCAGCGGGCGACGGCGAGCTGCGCCTGCTTCATCGCCGCCATGCCCGGTTCCTGCCGGGAGGGGAGCCAAAGGTTCAGGGCACGGTCATTCGTGCCCGCGAGCCGTTCGTCGCGCCGACATTCGCGTCCGAAGAGGAGCATGTACGGTGGATGGCCGGGCAGGGCACGCGACGGAACGGAGTCGCGAGGATCATCGTCTTTGCAATCCACGCGCTTCGTTGCGGCGTCCTGCGGGTAGGGACGAACGGCCTGCGCTACCTGTGGATCGATGCCGCCTGGCGCCGGTCGGGCGACCGGCAGTCGTGAGATGGAGCCGGGGGATTCAGTGAATCGCGGCCGAAGGCGCGGGCCCGCGTGCCGGCCGGCGCAGCTTTCCGTTGCCACCGAGTGAGCCGCTGTTGCGGAATTGCCGCGGCGACATTCCGAACCGCAGCTTGAACTGCTGGCGGAAGTAGTTCTCCGAATCGAAACCGCAGAGCCGCGAGATCTGCGTGATCTTCATCTGGCCGCGCTTGAGCAGACGCGCCGCCTTCGAGAGTCGTTTCTCCTTGAGGTAGTCGCTCAGCAGGCGCCCCGTGATGCGGTGGAACTTGCCCGACACGTACTGCCGAGTGAAGCCGAGCTCTTTGGACACGTCTTCGACGGTCAGCTCCTCGTCGCTGCGCACGCGCCGGCGCACACACTTGAGTAGGTCTCTAACCAACGCGTCCATGCGAGCTCCTTTCCGTCGTCGTCCTTCCTCTCCACGTACGGCGAAGCCGTCCCCGTGGCCGCGAAGCGCAGGCTCGACGAACTGATCGAAATGAATGTTTCTCTGAGTATAGGCTCGGAATGGCAGGGTCAGCACCGCTGAATATTGGAAACGGCGAAGTCCCACCCGGTCCGTTTCGTGGGAAAATACAAAATCGAGGTGCGCTCGATGAGTGAGTCCGCATTCCTTCGCAACGTCGCGCTGTTTCGCGAATTCGAACGAGACGAGCTCGAAGCCGTCGCCTTGCTCTTTCGTGAAGCGAAGTACACGGCCGGGACGGTCCTTCTCGATGAGGGAGCGGTGAATCGAGGGCTTCACGTGGTGCGGGAAGGCCGCATCCAGGTTTCGCGGCGCGTCGACTCGGACGAGTTCGTGCTCAGTGACCTGATCGAAGGGCAGACCTTCGGAGAGCTTTCGATTCTCGAGGACGGCTTCGCGTCCGCGACGCTTCGTGTCGTCGCCGACGCGACGATTCTCACGATCTCCGTCAACAGCCTCGCGGCGTTTCTCGGCGGCTCACCGGAGGCCGCGGCGAAATTCTGGCGCGCGATGGCTGTCGATCTTCGCGACCGTCTCGTGAACGCCAACGACCTGGTGAAGAGGTACTTCGAATTGAACCGCGCGCTCGTCGAGAACCCGCTCTTCCGTGAAGCGTACTCGCTCTGCTCGCGGTAGCCTGAGGGCTGCTCCAGGCGCGGCCGAGTCGTGTATCCTCGCCGCATGAGGTTCATCGGGGAGACGCCAGTCGCGAACGTCACACGGATCCACTCTTCGCGTCGTCGCGGCGGTCCCGGCGTGCGATGACCGAGACAATCGACATCCCGCCGCGCAGCCCGTTTCGCCTCCTCGCGGCGCTCGTGCCGCTCGCCCTCGTTGCGGCCTCGATCCTCCTCTATCGTGCCGATCTCCGGGCGCGCGCTCCCGTCGAGGCGGCAGTGAAGACCTACGGCGTCGACATCCGGCGCCCGCTCGAGGCAGAGATGATCGGGTACGCGCCCGCCGCCGACATCGGCTCGCAGGTATTCGCTCTCGCCGCCATCGGCGACGCGCTCGGCAGGGTGAGGCTCAAGGGACTCGATCAAATCGAGCGCGACGCCTGGCTCGACGTACCGACGCGACTCGACGACGAGCTTGGCGACGCCGTCGAGCTCAGTCTCGACGCCGTAACCGCCCGGCCGGGCTGGCCGATGCATCGCTATTTGTTAGGCAAGCTCGCCTACACCAGGGACCGGCGCTCGCTCGAACGGGAGATCGTACCCTCGCGCTGGCTGGTCCCGCTGCGCTCCGCCGCGCGAAGCGCTCCCGGCGCGGATGCGGTGGCGGAGACGCTGGCTGCCGTGACTCTCGAAGCGTGGGATGCGATTCCGGAAGCCGAGCGGCACGACGCGCCGGAGCTCTTCCGCCGAGCGTTTCTCGATCCGTCGTTCGTGAGGAAAGCATGGGGTGTGTCGGCGAACGCGATCGGAGCGGAAGGCGCGGCGGCTGCGGTTCCCGATTCGTCGGCGAGTCTGATCGCGGCGGCGAAGTCATCCGCCTCGATGGGTGAAGGGCGCGTCGCCGAATCGCTCTACCGACGCTGGGAGCGCGCGGAGTGGCAGGAGCGCGAAGTGGACCTTGCGGAGATGCGGAAGCGCAACGAGCGAGGGGACTGGATCGGTCTCGTCGGCGCGGCCGGCGCCTGGGCGTCGAAGCACTCACCGCGGGACTTCGACACGCCCGAGTCGCGCCGCCAGCTCGAAGAGGTCCTGCGCCTCTGGCCGAGGGACCAGGTGTCGGCGTGGGCAGGCTCGCGCCAGGCGGAGATCCTCCGTTACTTCCTTTCGGGCAGAATGCGCGGAGTCGATGGCGAAGTGCTCGCGGGCGCGGCGTCGTCGCTGTCCGGCGTGCCGTTCCCCACGCAGGCGCGGCTGTTCCTCGCCGCGGGGCTCGTCCGAAGCGCGGAGGAGCTCGAGAACGGATCGATGACCAAAGGCACCTTCGAGTGGACCGACTACTACGTCGAGCTTGCTCGCTACCACCTGGCGAGAAACGCGCGCGAGGAAGCGCTGGAAGCGCTGAACAGAATCGCGGCGACCGCGCGCGGGGAGTGCGACGCGGCGCTCATGCGCGCCGCGCTGGCCAGCGGCGCGCCACCCGCCCCCAAGCCGATCGCGACCAGCGCCGCGGACGGGTCGATCGTGCCGGAGGCCTGGGCGGTCAACGGGATGCTCTCGCTCTGCATCGACTCTCGAGCGATGGCGAAGCGTACGCTCGTCGTTGACCTCGCCACCGAAGGCGACGGGATGGTCGAGTGGGGATGGGACGATTCCCGCAGCGCGACGGTCGCGTCCTCCGGCGGCACGGTCACGATTCGGGTTCCCCTGGCAGATCGGGAAGGTCGAAGCGTCTTCTTCGCGAGACCTGCGCTGGGCGGAAAGATCGTGAGTCGCGCGGCGCGCGTCGAATAGCCCGGACAATTGCGATCGCCTATACTCCTCGCGCCATGAATCAACTCGAATCGCTGCTCTCGAAGATCGAGCGTCGTGAGGCCGTCGTTGGCGTCATCGGGCTCGGCTACGTCGGACTTCCGCTCGCGCTGCTCTTCAAGGAGAGCGGGTTCCAGGTCGTCGGCTTCGACGTCGATCCGCTCAAGGTCGAACGCCTTCACCGCGGTGAGTCGTACATTCGCCACATCGGCCCCGAACGCGTCACGGCGGCCTTCTCGCCTGCCGACGGAGTGAAGGCGGTTCGGGCGACCGCGGACTTCGGAAAACTCGCCGAGTGCGACGCGATTCTCGTCTGTGTGCCGACTCCTCTCGGTGGCCATCGCGAGCCCGATCTCACCTATGTCTGCAGCACGGCCGACACGATCGCCTCAACTCTCCACCCTGGCCAGCTCGTCATCCTCGAGTCGACCACGTACCCGGGAACCACGCGCGAGGAGCTGCTCCCGCGCTTCGAGAGCGCGCCCGGCGGGCCGTTCGCTTGCGGCAGCGACTTCTTCCTCGCGTTCTCGCCGGAGCGCGAAGATCCGGGCAATCCCCACTTCGACACGAAGACGATCCCGAAGGTCGTCGGCGGCATGGACGAAGGCTCGCTGAAGGCGGCGGTCGCGCTCTACGGGTCTGCGATCGACAACGTCGTTCCGGTGTCGAGCCCCGAGGTTGCCGAATCGGCGAAACTGCTCGAGAACATCTTCCGCGCGGTCAACATCGCGCTCGTCAATGAGCTGAAAGTCGTCTTCGAGCGGATGGGGATCGACGTCTGGGAAGTGATCGAGGCGGCGAAGACGAAGCCGTTCGGCTACATGCCGTTCTACCCCGGCCCCGGCATTGGCGGGCACTGCATCCCGCTCGACCCGTTCTACCTTTCCTGGAAGGCGTCGGAGAGCGGGAGCTGGGCGCGGTTCATCGAGCTCGCCGGCGAGATCAACGCGCTGATGCCGCGCTACGTCGTCGATCGCGTCGCGCTGGCGCTCAACGACGACGGGAAGAGTATGAAGGGCGCGAAGATTCTCGTGCTCGGGCTCTCGTACAAGGCGGACATCGACGACGACCGCGAGTCGCCTTCGTTCGAGGTCATCGAACATCTCCAGGAGCGCGGCGCGATCGTCGATTACTGCGACCCGCACATTCCGAAGGCGAAGAAGGGGAGGAAGCATGACCTGCATCTCGCCTCGGTGCCGTGCGACGCCGACACGCTCGGCAGTTTCGATGCGGTGCTCCTCGTCACGGCGCACAAGGAATTCAGGAACCCTGCGATCTACGCGAAGGCGAAGCTTGTGATCGACACCCGCAACGCCGTACCGGCGGGTGCCGTGACCAACGGAAAGCTCTGGAAGGCGTAAAGGCAGGCCACGGGCCAGAGGCCATAGGCCAGAGCAGGCGAAAGGCGGGCCGAAAGCCAAAGGCCCCCGATCCCGGGGCTGGACGGCGTGGCGTTCGCGTCTGGCTTCCTGTTAGGCCGCCCTCGAAGGGCGCGGTGGACGCGTGTCAGGGGCGCCGGATCGGGGTGCCGGCGATGATGGCGCGGGGATTCACGTCGAAGAGGAGTTGCTCGGTCTCGTCGCCCCAGTCGCGGCGCACGCGTTCGCGAGCGGCGGAGAGACGCGGAGGCCGCCGGTCGAGGTTATGCGCGTCCGAAGCGACGACATGAACCAGACCGAGGCGGTAGAACTCTCCCGCGGCCGCGAGCGCGGCGCGTCCGAACTCGCCGAGGAGGCTCGATGCGGTGATCTGGGTGATGGCGCCCTTCCGCACGAGCGACGCGAGCAGCTCGGGCTCGCGCACGAACTGAAGGTTGCGCTCCGGGTGCGCGATCACCGGCGTCACGCCGATCACCGCCAGCTCGTGGATCACGTCGCCTGCATTGCGGGGGACGTTGCTCCCGGGGAACTCCACCAGCAGATAGG
Source organism: Thermoanaerobaculia bacterium (assembly GCA_051305935.1). Classification (GTDB taxonomy): domain Bacteria; phylum Acidobacteriota; class Thermoanaerobaculia; order Gp7-AA8; family Gp7-AA8; genus JACPDH01. Next base: position 3,302 of record JBPPMG010000095.1, on the reverse strand, counting down.
GAGTACGGTTCAGTCCTGAGAGCGGACCCGCGGCGCCCTGCTCCCAGAGCTCGATCGCGTCGGCGGAAAAGAAGTACTCGCAGCCCGGAAGTACCGCCGGCTTACCGCCAAGCATCGTGTTGAGCTTCAGCAGAAGCTCGTCGCGCTCTCGCGGATCTTCGTTGAGCCAGCCTTCGCGGAGAACGTGGGGGGTCGCGACGATCGTCGTAGTGCCTTCGGCGGCCGCGTGCCGGCAGAGCGCGACCGACTCGTCCCAGTCGTCCGGACCGTCGTCGATCCCCGGCAGGCAGTGGAAGTGAAGGTCGATCATGGCGCGGCTGGAGAATAGCAGAAGGCCCGCCGCAGGCTCCACGGCGTAACGGCCGGATCAGTCCGCTCGCAGGTGCTTCCCGCGCCCCTCCTCGCACTGCGAGATCCAGCCATCGACCTGCTTCCAGGCTTGGGCAAAACTCATCGATCAGTCTCCCGGTGGCCTCCGGTCCAGCATCGAAATGACCACCCCGGGACGGGCCACCACCGGCTGGTGACAACCGCAGCCAGGGACCCAGCTTCGCCGATGCCCCCTCTTCCCGCGCCCCGCTGTACTTCGACAGCCCCTCCCACCGACTCACATCCGGAGACCCCACGAATGCGAGGACAGACAATTCTCATCGCTGACGACGAGCCCATGGCGCCCGACGTCGTCGAGCGCCGCGATCGATTCCGCCATCTTTCGCCCCGTAATCTGCTACTATCACGCGGAATGTTCAGGCGCTCCCTCTTCGCGAGTCTCCTCGCGACGCTGCTCGTGGTGCCTGCCTTTGGGCAGGTGAAGCTCGTCGTCCGTGACGACGGTACGAAGTCGATCTTCAACCTGGCGACGAAGCGCAGCTCCACGCCGCGCACCATCGATTACGAGTGGCTCGCGAAGCAGCATGATCGCGAAACGATGTATGACGAGGCGATCCGGAGGCATTCCACGAAGTATGGTGTCGACCCGCGCCTCGTCAAGGCGGTCATCCAGGTCGAGTCGGCCTTCAACCCCGAAGCCGTGTCGTATAAGGGCGCCCGAGGGCTGATGCAGCTCATGCCGGGGACGGCGAAGCGTTTCGGGGTGAAGAACGTTTACGACGTCGACGAGAACATTCGTGCCGGTTGCGAGTACCTCGCGCTTCTCATCAAGTTGTTTGCGAACGATTTGACGCGTGTTCTGGCAGGCTACAACGCCGGCGAGAACGCGGTCGTCCGGTACCGCGGCGTGCCGCCCTACGAGGAAACGCAGCTCTACGTTCAGAAAGCGCTCACGGTCTACCACGGCCGCCCTTACGGCGGCGTGGTGGTCGGGCGAAGCGGGCGGATCTCCGGGAATCCCGTGCCTCCCGGTGCGATCAAGCTCAGCGACGGACGCACGACGGGAGGGAGCAAGCTCGGTGGAGGTTTCAAGAGTGAGGCGGCGACGACTCTCCGCACCACCTCCTCGATGAAGCTAGGCAAGGCGAGCGAGTCGGCCACTCCGGTGGCACTGGGCTCGATGTAAGGAGAGCCGCCTCGGCGGCGAGCGCTCCTTCCGCCTATAATCTCTTCCGAGAAGAGTCGATGCCTCCTCCTCCTCAGACGAAGCAGAGCACGCCACCGCCGTTCGACCAGGGCGTTTTCCTCCTTCACTACAACCGCGGGCGGGAAGCCTTCCAGGAAGGACGCTACGGAGAGGCTCGCAACGAGTTCGAGAAGGCGCAGAAGATGCGCCCCGACGACTCGGATGTGCTCAACCTGCTGGGACTCGTTTACTTCAAGACGAGCGCGCTTCCCGAAGCGGAAGTGATCTATCGGCGCCTTGCGGAGGAGAACCCGAACGTCTTCGTCCTTCACTCGAACCTCGGACTGATCCTCTTCAAGCTCGGCAAACCCGAGGATGCGGAGCGGTTCCTCCTCCGCGCGATCGAGCTCCGGCCGAATTACGCGAAGTCGCACCTCTATCTCGGCATGCTCTATCGCGAGAAGAAGAAGCTGGGGCTCGCCCTGGAGCACCTCAAGTTCGCTGGCGCCGAAAAACTCGTGCGCGAGGTCGAGGCCGAGCTCGGACACGTCAGGCCGGCTGATGCCTTGCCGTCGACCGAGCCGCTGGCCGGCACGCCTGCACAAATGCAATCCATCGGTCCGGTCCAGGCAAGGCAGACGGCAGAAGTCCCCGTTCCAACGTACCGAACGCAGGAGACTCCGATCGACGCGACGCTTCCGGACATTCGGGCGATCTCGCAGCGGGAAGCGGAGAAGCTGGACAAGAAGGGCGAGATCACACAGAAGATTCGCGCCGTCACTCCTGCGCCGCCGACACTCGTCGCGCCGTCCGCAGTGCCGCCCGCGCCTCCGGCTCCGCCCGTGCGCACCGACGAGGAGACCCGCTCGCGCGCCGCGCAGAAGCTGCAGGAGGCTGTCGACGAGCAGGTCCTGGTCGAAGACAAGCGACTCAGCCTCGAGAGAAAAATCGAGGGAGCCTCGCATACCTTTACGCTGCACGAGAACGGCTTCCTGGAGATCAATTTCCGGAAGCGCGTGCACGTGCGCCGAGGAACGGTGTCGAGCTACAGCGGCAACCTGAAGTTCATCGGCGAGTCGGGGCTGGTCGGAACGACCGCGGGCTCGATGGTGAAGGTCGAAGGGCAGGGACGGATCTTCCTTTACGAAAAAGGGATGAAGACGTTCCTGCTCGACCTCAACGACGAGTTCATTTACGTCGAGGGCTCGAACCTGCTCGCACTCGAGGACTCGCTCTCGTTCCGTGTCGAGCCGATCTACGACGGCACCTACCAGCGGAAGATCGACACGATCAAGATTTTCGGCAAGGGCTCGCTCGCGATCTCGACGCAAATCGAGCCGCTCACGCTGCGCGTCTCCCGCGAGTACCCGCTGCTCCTTTCGTCCACGGCGCTCGTGGCGTGGACCGGATCGATCATCCCGATGGTCGTCGAGGACTCTCAGCTCGAAAGCGTCATGATCTCCGCCGAGGATGACTCGTTCCGCATCCGCTTCGAAGGCGACGGCATCGTCGTGTCGGAGCAGTAAGGACGGCAGGTCAGAGGTCAAAGGTCAAAGCAGGCGAGAGGCGATGCGTGAGACGCGAGAGGCGATTAGCGGGCCTGCATCGTTGGACGTTCGCGAGGCGTCGCGTAGCGACGGTCGAATTTAGCCCCCGGTCCAAGACCGGGGGATCGCGAGCCGAGCGCATGAGTTGTTCGCGCCGCGTAGCGGCGCCGGATTCCGATTTCCGGCGCCGCTACGCGGCGCGAATGGTTTTCTCCGCCTCTTCCCCCGGTCTTCGACCG
>JBPPMG010000080.1:0-3108 GCA_051305935.1 Thermoanaerobaculia bacterium | reverse complement strand
GCGCGTCCCCCTCCGACGATCCCGAGTTTCATCCGCATAGTCTAACGGCGTTGCGAATTCGGCGGAGAGGGCCGACACTGGTGACGGCGAGGGCGCGCCCGGCGCGGCCCCAGGAATCGAACCGGCATGCAGGTCCCATTCGAACTGCGACGCAAGCTTCTTCAGCTCGAGGCGCTCTACGACATCGGGCGGGCGCTCAGCTCGCTCCGGCCGGAAGGAGAACTGCTCGAAGAGCTGCTGCAGCGGGCGATCTCCGTGCTCGACGCGACGATCGGCTTCGCCGTTTCGCTCGACGCGGAGTCGCAGTTGCAGCATCTGTACGCGCTCGGGCTCGCTGAAGGAGAGTCGGTCGAGCGGGTGATGGCGACCGAGCCGGTCAAGCGCGTGCTCGCGATGCGGACGCCGCTGTCGACGACCGTCGTCGATTTCCTCGGCGAGGCAGGGGGGGCGGTGCTCGTCGCGCCGCTGCTGGCGGGCGACGCGCTTCTCGGCGCGGTGGGCGTCGTCGGAAAGGAAGAGCGGGGCACGGTTTCGGGGAGCTTCGTGGAAGACGACCTTCGCTTTCTGGCATCGCTCGCGACGATCGGCGCGGCCGCGATCGACAACTCGCGGAACTTCGCCCGGTTGAATCGGGTGCGAGAGTCGCTCGAGAGCGAGAATCGCTCGTTGCGCGAGCGGATGCTTCGTGAGTTCAGCAACAGGCTGATGATTGGCGATTCGCCCGAGATGCAGCGCGTGATCGACCTGGTGGCGCGCGTCGCGGACAGTCACGCGAACGTGCTGATCCGCGGCGAATCGGGAACGGGCAAGGAGATGATCGCGCGCCTCGTGCACGGCAATTCTCCGCGCCGCGAGAAACCATTCATCGCACTGAACTGCGCGGCGCTTCCCGAGACGCTGCTCGAGTCGGAGCTGTTCGGAATCGAGCGCGGCGTCGCGACGGGCGTCGAGGCGCGCCCCGGAAAGTTCGAGCTTGCGCAGGGAGGCACCGTCTTTCTCGACGAGATCGGCGACATCCCGATGGCGCTCCAGGCGAAGCTCCTGCGCGTGCTGCAGGAGCGCGAGATCGAGAAGCTCGGCGGACGGAAGAAGATCAAGGTCGACGTGCGCATCCTCGCGGCGACGCATCGTCCGCTCGAAGCGATGATCGAGAAGGGGGAGTTCCGTCAGGACCTCTATTATCGGCTCCGCGTCGTGGAGATCGTGCTGCCTCCGTTGCGCGAGAGGCGGCAGGACATCCCGAAGCTCGTCCGCTACTTTCTCGACAAGTACGGCGCGCGCGAAGGGCGCCCCGACATCCGGTTGGCACCCGAGGCCATGGAGAAGATCCTCGGCTACCCGTTCCCGGGAAACGTGAGGGAACTGGAGAATCTGGTCGAGGGAGCGGTGGCGCTCGCCGTCGACCCGGTGATCAGCGCTGCCGACCTTCATCTGACCGACGTGGCTGGTGGAAGCGGGATCGTGGGGTTCGGGGAGGATTTCCCCACGTTGAAAGAGCTCGAATTGAGGTATGTCGCAAAAGTCCTCACCGAGACCCGGGGCAACATGTCCCAGGCGTCGAGGATCCTGGGGGTCGACCGAAAGACCGTGTATCGATGGCGCGACATGTTGTACCAAAATAGGGCAGTTGATGATTTGTTGGACATAAACTGAATGATCTTTGTTTTGTTGGACTTGCCGCCATGTTTCTCGATCTGAATTTTTAAGTGGGTCAAAACTCCCCATTTTGGTGACGGCCAGCATTCCGACACACTCCGGTCAACTTCTCCATACAAAACACTTACGGTTGTACCGGCCAGCTCCGAAAAGTTGGCAGCGGCCTTGCTCTCTCCAGACGCGGGCGTCAAGCCCACCGCCAGTTTGAGAGGGACGACAATGACCGCACTCGTTCGCAGGAAGCTCGAAGTTGCCGTGAATGCCGGGTATATGTTGCCCACGGTGCTCGCGATGAATACACTGCTTCTGTTCGCGTACGACAGCCTGCTCGGAATCCCCAGCTGGATCAAAGTCGCGGCGACGCTGTTTCTCCAGTTCTGATACCACTGCCTCCCCCCGAGTCTGAACTGATGACTGACGCCGCCCGTCGACAGGTCGAGCTCACTCTGCCAATGGTCGAGGATATCGAGCTTGCCGTGATCAAGACCGCGGCCGACCTGGCGCGGTCTCTCGGCATGGGCAGCGTCGAAATCGACGAAGTCTCCCACGCGATCATCGAAGCCTGCATCAACGCGCGCGAACACGCGTGTTGCGCCGATGAGCGCATCTATCTAAGATTCCTTGGAGGGATCTCCGAAGACGGCCGAGCGAAGCTCGAGGTCTGGATCAAAGACCGTGGCGTTGGCTTCGACCCCTCCAAAGTAAAGCGCCGCGAGCCGGGCTCCTCCGAGGCTCCTCGCAAGCGGGGCTGGGGGCTCCAGATCATGCGCGCCCACGTCGACGACCTCGACATCGAGTCGGGAGTCGATGGCACCACCATTCATATGGTCAAATTCTCCGAGAGACGACGCGATGACTGACGACTTGAAAGTGACGGTCCAACGCAAAGGTGATGCGGCGGTCCTGTACACGCGGGGCTACATCAACAACCTCGGAGGCGAGGAGATCGCCTCGCGCGCCTACGAGCTCATGGACGACGGCATCCGCACCCTCATCCTCAATCTTCACGAGACCAAGATCGTCAACTCCATCGGCATCAGCATTCTCATCGAGGTCATCGAGAAGATGACCGAGAAGGAAGGCCAGATCGCGTTCTGCTGCCTCACTCCCGTCATTCAGAAGACCTTCCAGATCATGGGCCTCGCGCAGTACGCGAAGATCTACCCGGACGAAGAGAGCGCCGCGCAGGAGCTCGGGCTTCCCGCCGCGTCGTAGCCTCGCCCCTGACAATTCATGTCGTCCGATTTCGCTCGCCGCCGAGCGGAATTGAGAATTTGGGATTGAGAATTGAGAGATGGGCCGAGCTTGCGGCGAATCTCTCTGCTCCATCAACGATTCTCCTTCGATCACGTCCCGATGAGCCTGCGTTTGCTGCGATTGCCCGGAGCTTGACGATATAGCTTGCAGCGAACAATGCTCTCTCCGAGCCCGAGCCCGAGCCCGAGCCCGAGC
>JBPPMG010000024.1:0-2250 GCA_051305935.1 Thermoanaerobaculia bacterium | reverse complement strand
ATCGGTGTGTCCGATGGAGAGCGGTAAGGAAAATCGCGCCCGCCACCGACCGGAAGGACTCGCGGTCGTAATTCTTGAGCACAGTCTGCAGGGCATTGCGCTCGAACAGCACGCCCCTCTCGAACGAGCCGAGCCGGTCGCTGGTCGCCGATGACCGGTGGCGGACCACCGCACGCGGCTCCCAGAGCGTCCTGTATCCGGCGAGCCAGGAGCGCCATCCGAAATCGACGTCTTCGAGGTACGCGAAGTAATCGTCGTCGAACCCTCCGATGCCGAGGAACGGAACGCGACGCACGATCATATTTCCGCCGCAGGCGAACGGAATCTCGGACCCGGCAGGCAGGATCTCGACGGACGCGAGCGGCTTCCGGAATCCCGGCTGAAAAGCGTGGCCGTCGAAGGTCATCGCTCCGCGGACGAAGTCCGCACGCTCTCCGCTCGGGTCGACGATACATCCGGCGACCGAGAGAACATCGGGCGGAGACTGTGCGATCGCCTCGACGAGGGCCTCGAGCCACCCCGGCTCAGGGACCGCATCATTGTTGAGGAGAATGACGAGATCCGCGCTGGAGACCTCCACCCCGGCGCGCACCCCTCCGGTGAAGCCGCGATTCTTTCCGAGACGGAGGAGCCGGACGGAAGGGTGGCTCGTGGCCAGCGCCTCGCCTGTGCCGTCGCTCGAGCCGTTGTCGACGACGATGATGCCGGGATCGGGTATCGAGCGGGGAGGAGTCTGCGCGACGACCCCTTCGACGGCGCGAAGGGTGTCTTCGCGCCCGTTCCAGCTGACGATGACGATGTCCACCTTCATCGGTCAGCTCCTTCCGCTCGCCGCAGCCGATCGACCTTTCGGCGCAACCGTTCGAGGAGACGGCGAGGCGCGGCCACCGCCGCGGGCCGCTCGATCGCGAACCGCGCGGAGGTGTCGTCCCGGCGCGGAGCACGGCAGAACTCGAGTAGAGGCTCCGTCAGCAGGTCCCACTGGTGATCGCCGGCGAACTGCCGGCAGCCCTCGCGTGCTCTCCCATATCGTTCGCCGTCGGAGAGAAGGTCCAGGATCGCGGTTGCGTAATCCTCGGCTGAGGAAGAAGGGACGACCGTGCCCGACCCGTAGCGGGCGATCAAAGGGTCAGTCCCTCCGGCGGAGCTCGAGATGACGGGAAGTCCTCCCCAGAAGCAGTCGAACATCCTGGTCCTCATGGCCAGGTCCGTTTCGAGCGAGGGGCGGAACGTGAGGAGCGCGAGCGCGAACCGGTCGTAGAAGGGGCGCCGTTCGTCGTAAGCGACCCACGGCTCGAACTTCACGAACGCCGAGCGTCCGGACCGCTCGACGTCGGCGCGGAGCCGGCTGAAGAGGCTTTGCGGCGTCGTCGCGGCGTTCGGGTGAAAGGTGAAGGTGATCGAAAGGCGCGGATCTCTGCGGCGCGCAAGCTCGACCGCCTCGACCGCAAGCGCCGGGTCGTACCAGTCGTAGATCGCTCCGAAGAAGATCTCGCGCGAGTCGAACCCGGCGCGCTGCGGCGGCTGCCACGGCGGAACGCCGAAAGGAACGGTCGCCAGCAGCGACTCCATCGCCGCATCGCCTTCGTAGAGAGCCGGGTTGACCCGGCCGGTGGCGAAAAGCATCCCGAGGTAGAAGAACCGTTGCGCTTCGGAAGCGCACAGAAAGAAGTCCCCGCGCCTCAGCGAGCGGAGAATCGTCGCGTGATCGTGCTCGAAAACCTCGGCTCCTCGCGAAGCGAAGTAATGAAAGTTCTCCACCGGAAAGGGGTCGTAGAGGTCGACGACGATCGGGATGTCCGGACGGCCGTGAGCGAGAAGGTCGTTGGCGACGTGTCCCTGGACGACGGCCAGGTCGGCGCGTGCGGTGCTGGCGGCGAGGCTCTCCGGCGTGATCGGACCCGCGGCGCAACCTTCGACGGCACCGCCGTCGGGGGAGAGGATCTCGACTTCGTGCCCGGCTCGCCTGACGGCGCGGGCGAGCTCGATGAAGCGGATGCCCACCCCCGCGGGATTGCGGTGCCCCAGTGGTTCGGGGCAGACGAAGAGAACCCGGCTCACTTCCTCCCTCGCATCCGTTCGACGGCTCGATGGAGGCGCCAGGCCTTGGTCCCTCGCATCTCCTCCAGAAGCGCATCGAGCCTCGCAATCTCGGCATAGAGCCTTCCCGCGTGGGCCGAGCTCTCCGTGACTGCGCCGGTGAGCTCGTCGATGCGCGTCTGAAGGACCGCTCGAGCCTCTTCCTGCTCG
>JBPPMG010000022.1:0-2567 GCA_051305935.1 Thermoanaerobaculia bacterium | reverse complement strand
CGAGCCAGCGCGGATCCCAGACGTCGTCCGCCGCCGCCCAGGTGAACATGTCGCCCCTCGCGCCCTCGAGCACCGCACGGAAGTTCGAGAGGAGCCCGCGGTTCTCGCTCTGCCGGACGACGCGGATCCTCGCATCGCGGCGCCGGTACTCCTCACAAATCTCCGGCGTCGCGTCGGTCGAAGCGTTGTCCGAAATGAAGATTTCGAAGTCGCGAAACGTCTGCCCGAGGAGCGAGTCGAGCGCCTCGCGGATGTAGCGGGCGCCGTTGTAGACGGGCATTCCGATCGTCAACTGGGGGCGATGCATCCGAAGCGACCTAGATCCTTCTGAGGAACCCGCCCGGAGCGGCGGTGATGAGCATCTTGTCGGTGAGCGTCTGGTCGCTCTCGAGCCGAAGGGGATCGCCGTCCTCGGCCACGCGGCCGCTCTGATCCAGACGACTCAAGTACTCACGAACGGCGGTGCGCGGATTGTCGGCCGGTCCCCAGGGACGATCGGCGCAGAGCTCTTCGGGGAGCGACTCGACGACCGTATCGAACACGACGCAATAGCTCCCTGTGCTCGTCAGAGGTGCGAACGCTTCGAGCTCCGCGAGGACGTGTTCGTGCGTGTGGTTCGAATCGAGGAAGACCAGGACCCTCTTAGAGTGGGCGGCAAACTCGCGAACGCGGGCGACGACCGCCGGATCTACGGACGACCCCTCGATCATGTCGATGCGATGTCGCATCGGATGCCGCTCCATCGCGGCGCGGTTGTGCGCCCGGATGTCGATGTCGATTCCGAGAACGCGGCGGCGCGGTTGCCGCGGATTGACCGCCGTTCCGCTCTCCGCCGCTTCGCTGTATTCGAGAAGCGCCAGGATCGATGCGCTCAGGACGAGAGAGCCGCCGTGCGCAATGCCGGTCTCGATCACGAGGTCGGGCCGGACGCGCCAGATCAGCTCCTGAACGACGACGATATCCTGCGGATATTGGATGATCGGCCGTCCCAGCCAGGAGAAGTTGTAGGAATACTTCGCCTCGACCGAAGCGAGCATGAACGCATTCGCAGCGGTCCGCAACGGGCCATTCGACCGCTGTCCAGCCACTCTGGCGGCTACTTCCTTTTCGAAAGGGGTCATCGATCTCCTCACTCGGCTTGCGGCTCGCGCGACGCATCCGTCATGCATCGGTCCAGTTTTTCACGGCTTCCCCAGAATGCGAGTGGCTCGTAGTCGGGATAGGGATATCGTCCGAGGTTGAGCGCGATCGTGCGCTCCGCCTCGCGTACCCATTCCTCGACTTTCGTCCGTACCGACACCGGCCGTCCCGAGCAGACGTTCACGATGCCGTCATTCATGCAGCGCGTGGCGAGGATCGCGAGGAGACGAGCCGCCTCCGTGACAGGCAGATAGTCGCGAAGCTGCTCGCCGCCCGACATATCGAACGACGAGTCGCCACGCGCGAGAGCTCTCTGCAACTGGCTCCAAAGTGCGTTTTCGGACTGGCCTTCTCCGAAAAGGTAGAACAGGCGCGTCCAGGTCAGCGTGAAGGGGATGTCGCGCTGAAGCAGCTCGAGCTGCCTCCGGAGCGCGTCCTTCGCAAACCCGTACGAAGTAGTCGGGTCCGGTTTGTGCCGCTCCTCGAGCTTTCCGGATCGCAAACCGTATTCGAGACACGTCCCGGCCACGACCAGATGCTCGACGCCCGATTTGAGCATCAGCTTGAGGAACCGGTAATGCCCCGGGAGCTCGCGCTCGAAGTGGTCGACGGCGTGGTACCGCGGCAGCCCTCCCCATGCGAGGTGGACCAGGACTCGCGGCCGGCCGAGCCGCTCGAACGCGTCGCCGGGAGGGTCCAGGACGTCGAGCTCTCGGTCCTCCGCGCCGGGGGCGCGGCGTGCAAAGCGCACGACGTCAACCCCCCGCTGGGCGAGCGCCGCCACGACGTGGCTGCCCACGAAACCGCTGGCTCCCGAAACGGCTATTCTCATGTGATCCTCAGGTCCGGAATTGCGGTCACGAAGCGGCCTCCCCAGGTTCGGACGTAATCCAGCTGGCGTGAAAGCTCCGCTTCCAGGTTCCACGGCAGAATCAGGACGAAGTCGGGCCTGACCTCGAGCAGCCGTGTCTCCGGAAGGACCGGGATGCGGCTGCCAGGCAGGAACTTGCCCTGTTTGGATGGGCTGCGGTCCACGACGAAGCCAAGCAGGTCCGGGCGCACTCCCGCGTAATTTAGCAGGGTGTTGCCTTTGGCCGCCGCTCCGTAGGCGGCGACGGAATGGCCGCGCTGTTTCGCATCGAGGAGAAATCGGAGGAGCTCGTGTTTAGAGCGCTCGGCGCGGGTCTGCAAGCCCCGGTAGAACGCTGCGGTCGTGACGCCGGCAGCCTGCTCCTCGCGCAGGACCGCGTCGACGCGCGGCTTGGACGCGTGAGCGCCGGTGCCGGTTCGCATCGCGTACACCCGCAGGCTCCCGCCGTGGGTCTCCTGTTCCTCGACGTCGAAAATCGTCAAGCCGTGCCGGGCGAAGATGCGGCTCACGGTCGTCAATGAGAGATACGAAAAGTGCTCGTGGTAGATCGTGTCGA
>JBPPMG010000021.1:0-16996 GCA_051305935.1 Thermoanaerobaculia bacterium | reverse complement strand
GAATCCACCGTGCTCGACGCGAGGGGATTCACCCTCACGATGTACTCGTCGATGTTCTTCGCGCCGCACGCGCGCATCGCCACGCCGAGCCGCTCGTGGTAGCTCGCGAGGCGCCCATAGCCGCCCGGCTTGAGAAGGTCGGTGCAGACGGTGATCGGCACGAGGCCAATCGCGACCGCGTCCGCGTAGTTCAGCGGATCGATCCCTGCGGAGAACGAGATGGGGATACGGTCGCCAAACTGCCGCCGGAAGCGGCGCACCAGGTTCACCGCGAGGACGTGGAGAGGCTGGCCCGACAGATAGACTTCCTTCTCGCTCGCGGGCAGGAAACCGGCGCGATTCTCGACGATCAGCGTGTTGCTGAACTTCACGCCGAAGTGCAGCCCGAGCGACGCGGCCGTCTCCGCGAGCCGCTCCGTGATCTCGACTGCACGCGGCCATGACGTGTCACGCTCGAACGCCGAATCGGGGACGCTGATGTCGGTGTAGCCCAGGACGTCGTTCAGGAGATGCGCAACCTCGTCCTTCCCAAGCAGCATCGGATTGAACTTCACCACGCAGTGGATGCCCCACTCGCGCATCAGGTAGTCGACGATCCGTTCGATCTCGTCGGGAGGGCACCCGTGGAAGGTGCTGAGCGTCAGCGTGTTGGAGAGCCGCGAGGGAACGTCGACGTCCCTCAGGAGCTTCAGCTCCACGGGAACCTCGCTCCGAAGCCGTTCGATCACCGCGCTCGCGTCGAGCATCCCGCGCAGGAAGGCGCTGACCTTCTCCGAGCGAATCCCCGCGAGGTCGTAACCGACGCTCATGTCGAAGATCGAGTCGCCGAAGCCCGGCGCGAGCTCGATCGCGCCCGACTCCCGCAGCATGGCGATGAGCATCGCCGCCTTGACGTACTCGTCGAGCGACTCCGCGACCTTGAGCTCCTGCGACCACTCCGCGTTGTAGCCGACGGTGCGCATGTCGATGCAGGGGCGCGGGAGGACGAGGTCGTCCTTCACCTGCACCGTCTTCAGCTCGAAGATCCGGCAACCGCCAAGCCAAGCGAGCACGATGTTCTGCGCCATCTGCGTGTGCGGCCCGGCCGCCGGCCCTAACGGCGACGACGCGACGCCGCCCGAGAATCGAACCGAGAAATCGAGGTCGCGCGCGCCGGTGAAGAACTTGCGCCGCGGCAGGTCGAAGATCGCGTCGCTCCGCTCCAGCTCGCGAAACATGCGGGCAGCGAGAGAGGCGAACGGATAGGGAACGAGCTCGGCCACGGACGACATTGTGGCACGGGCGTCATGTGGAGTGCGCAAGCGAAGCTTGTGCGGCTGTGCGAAGCGCGACCTGTGTCCCGGACATCCGAAGCTTCGCTTCGGCGCGAAAGCTTCGCTTTCGCACCCCACATCGCCCGCCGCTACGAGCTGCCGTCGATCTCCGCGATCCGCATCGCAACTTCCTCATTCGTCGCCGGAAGCCGAAGAGGCACGACCTTCCCGCCCGCGACGCTCGTCAGCGCCTGCTTCACCGCCGCCCAGACCGAGATCGCGAGCAGCAGCGGCGGCTCGCCCACCGCCTTGCTCCCCTTCACGTTCACCGTGTTCGTGTCGTTGTCGATCCACGCCACGTTGAACACCTGGGGAAGGTCCTGGATGTTTGGAATCTTGTAGGTGGTCGGCGAGTGCGTCAACAGCTCTCCTGACTCGGAATAGCGAAGTTCCTCGGTCGTGCACCAGCCCATCCCCTGCACGAACGCGCCCGTGATCTGGCCTCGGTCGATTCCCGGGTTGATCGAACGACCGATGTCCATCAGCAAGTCCGCGCGCAACACCGTCAGCATCCCGGTGAATCGGTCGATCTCGACCTCGGAAACTGCCGCACCTATCGTGTAGTAGAGGAACGGGCGCCCGCTCCCGGTGTCGACGTTCCAGTGGAGACCCTGGGGAGCGTAGAAGCCACGCTCTCCAAGGCTCACTCGGTGACGGTGCGCGGCATGCGCGAGCTCCGCGAAGGTCATCGTCGTCGCCGGCCGGCGCGAGTCGAAGACCTGGCCCCGGTGAAACACGATGCTCTCGGGGGACGCTTCGAGCCCTTCCTCTCCGGCGACGAAGAGCGAGGCGGCACACCCCGCAAGCCGCTCGCGGAGCCGCCGGCACGCGTCGATGGCCGCGCCGCCGTTGAGATCGGAGCCGGTTGACGCGGCAGTCGCCGAGGTGTTGTTGTTCTTTTCGGTCGAAGTGATCATCACCCGCACCGCGGCGAGATCGACGCCGAGCTCGTCGGCGACGAGCTGCGCGATCTTGGTGTTCACCCCCTGACCCATCTCCGTCGCGCCGGTCGAAACCTGCACGGAGCCGTCGAGATAGATGTTCACGAGCGCGTTCGCCTGGTTGAGGAACGTGGTGTTGAACGAGATCCCGAACTTGACCGGCGTGAGCGCGATGCCGCGCAGCCGTGTCGTCGATTCGCGGTTGAAGCGAAGCACGTCGTCCCGGCGGCGGTGATAGTCAGAGCTCGCTACCAGCTCGCCGAACACGCGCGGCAGGGTGTTGTTCTCGACGACTGCGCCGTAGGGAGTCACGTTCCGGTCGTCGACGCCGTAGCAGTTGACCAGCCGCACCTCGAGCGGATCGCATCCGAGCTTCGTCGCGATCTCCTCGATGACGCATTCCATCGTCGCGACGCCCTGAGGCCCGCCGAAGCCGCGCATCGCGGTGTTCGGCGCCTCGTTCGTGCGGCAGACCGTGCCGTTGATGTCGATGTCGTGAATGTAGTACGCGTTCTCCGCGTGACACATCGCGCGCGCCATGACCGCCGTCGAGAGATCGGCGAAGGCGCCGCCACTCGAGAACAGCTCAACGCGCATTCCGAGAACTCGGCCGGAATCGTCGAACCCGACGCGGTAGTGGTTTTGGAACGGGTGACGATGGCCGGTGACGACCATGTCCTCGTCCTTGGTGTATGCGATGCGCGCGGGGCGCCGCGTCTTGTGCGCGACCAGCGCGGCCATCGCCGCGGGATGCGTCGCCTGACACTCCTTGCCGCCGAATCCGCCACCCAGCCGCTTCGTGATCACCACGACTTTGCTCTGGCTGATGCCGAGGAGTTGCGCGATCACGTCCTGGACCTCGCTCGGATTCTGCGTCGACGAGTGAACGACGATCGCGCCATTCTCCTCGGGCAACGCGATCGCGGCCTGCGACTCGAGGTAGAACTGATCCTGACCGCCGGAATGAAAGACGCCCTCGAGGATGTGAGGCGCCGCGGCAATCGCGGCGTCGGCATCCCCGCGGCGGATCGTCCGGCGCGTGCCGATGAATGACTTCGCCGCGATCGCCTCGTCGATCGTGAAGACCGGCGTCGACGGCTCGATGTCGGCGACGATCGCCTTGCGCGCGCGGTCGATCGCCTCGCGCGTCTCCGCGGCGATCACGACGACCGGCTGGCCGATGTACGAGACCTCGCCCGGCGCGAGAAGCGGCTCGTCCTGGAAGATCGTCCCGAAGCGGTTCTCTCCCTCGATGTCGTCGTGAGTGAAAAGCGCGACGACGCCCGGCAGCTGCCGCGCGGCCTCGAGATCGAGCGAGCGGATGCGCCCGCGCGCGACCGGACTCCACAAGAAGCCGACCTGCAGCTCGTTCGCGAGACGCGGAAGATCGTCGACGTAGAGCGACTCGCCCGAAACGTGGCCGCGGGCCGAATCGTGCGGAACGTCCTTGCCGACGTACATCAGCGCGCTCCCTCTTTGCGTGCACCTACGCCGCCCGCAATCTCCTCGTGGAAGAACTTCATCAGCACGTTGCCCGCCAGCAGCGAGCGGAACTCCTTCGACCCGCGGACGTCGCTGATCGGCGCGATCTCCGCGCGCGCAACGGAGCCCGCCTCACGGAAAAGGGCCTCGCTCGCCTCGCGCCCCTCGAGCAACGCCTCGGTTTTGGGCAGGCGAAGGACGACCGGCGCGACACCGCCGTACGCGAGCTTCACCCCCGACATCCGCGCGCCGTCGAGCGTCATGCGAATCGCGGCGGTGAACGTCGAGATGTCGAGGTCGCGCCGCTTCGACACCTTGTAGAGCCGCACGATCTCGCCGTCGCCGGGAAGCGGGATTCGAATGCGCGTGATCATCTCGTCCGACGCCATGTCGAGCTTCTTGTAGCCTTTGTAGAAGGAGTTGATGCCGACGACGCGCGCCCCGCGTACGCTCGCCAGCTCGAGCTCCGCCTCGCAGACGAAGAGAAACGGCACGGTGTCGGCGATCGGCGACGCGTTCGCGATGTTGCCCGCGAGCGTTCCCGCGTTGCGGATCTGCGGCGAACCGAAGAGGCAGAGGATGCCGTGCAGCGCGGCCACGCGCCCGAGCGCAAAGGCCTCGAGTGAGGCGAGCGTCGCCCGGCCGCCGACGAGCAGCGTGCCGCCGGCGATCGAGATCTCGTCGAGGCCCGTGACGTGAGAGAGTGTCATCATCGCCGCGGGACGCAGCCCGCGCTTGTTGCACTGGACGCCGAAGTCGGTGCCACCCTGAACGATCACCGCGTCCGGCTGTTCGGCGAGGAACGCGAGCACGCCGTCGAGCGTCGACGGCGCGAAGAACGTCCGGCCCGACGCATCCACCCGCACCGGGCCGGAAGACTTCGCAAGAGCCTCGGCGATCGGCTGCGAGGGGTAGAGCTCCTCGATCCGCTTGCCGTGACCGCGCGTCATGTCGAGCGCCGCCTTGATGATCGGCTCGTAGCCGGTGCAGCGGCAGAGATTCCCGGTCAGCGCCTCGCGCGCGTCACGCTCCGTGATGCTCGGTTCCGACTCGTGGAGAGCCGTCATCGCGACGACGAATCCGGGCGTGCAATAGCCACACTGCGCTCCCTGGTGATCGACCATCGACTGCTGTACGGCGCTCAGCTCGTCGCCGAGCTTCAGCCCCTCGACCGTGACGAGATGCGTGCCGTCGAGCTGGAAGAGAAACTGGATGCACGAGTTGACTGGCTTGTAGTCGAGTGACCCGTCGCACCGCGTGCCGACCAGCACTGTGCAGGCTCCGCAGTCGCCCTCTTCGCAGACCGTCTTCGTGCCCGTCGCTCCCCGAACCTCGCGAAGCCACGTTGCGACGGTCCGAAATGCATCGGTACCGGCGATCCGCGTCTCACGCCCGTTGACGAAAAGTTCGAGATGATCTCGCATCGAGAGCTCGATGATAGCGAAAAGCGCGGGGCATGGTTAGCGCCGCGGGAGACTGCGCGTTCCGAAAACGAACCTTCGCGACGAGGTCGGCGTCAATTCCTCGTCACCGCGGTGAGATTCATGGTCATCAGGAACTCCGGTTTCGGGAGCGCTGCGACGCCGATCACGGTTCGCGCCGGACGATGCGCTCCCATCGACTCGGCGTACGCGCGGTTCATCTCGTCGAAGTCCGCAACGTTCGTCAGGAAGACGTTCACGTGAACGACGTGGCCGAGGTCCGACCCAACAGACTCGAGCATGACCGCGAACGAAGCGAGGATCTGCTTCGCCTGCGAGTAGGCGTCCGTTCCCGCAATGCGACCCGTCGCAGGATCGACGCCGGCGGTTCCGCCGATCGCGAGGAACGGACCGACCTTCGCAATGTGACTGTATGGGCCGATCGGTGTCGGGGTATTCGGTGGTGTCGACGTTTCAACGGCGTTGCTCATCTCAGGCCTCGCCCCCGATTATGTTTCGGCCCGGGACAAAACCCAATCCCCGCGTAATTTCTACTCATCATCAGCGCCGCGCGCGGGTAGTAAGCACGCTTGTTGGCGCCCCGCCCCGAGGCTAGATTCGATCACGCTGGAACTACGGGCGTCGGGATGGCATCGGACCTCGATCCGGCTCCATTCCGCGCCCTCCACTTTTCAACCGGCCCCCTGATGCTCCGCGCGCGGAACAGGCGGGTTCTCAAATGAGCAGCGCGCTCTCTCAAGGAGGCATCCATGCATCGAATTGTCAATTCCGCCGTGCGTGCGGCCATCGTGCTGGTCGTCGGGCTGGGCATGGCGGCTCCGGTCGCCGAGGCACAGACGAAGATCAAGACGGGATTCAACCTATTCTCCGCCTCACAGGACGTCGAGGTCGGAACGGCGTCGGCCGCCGAAGTGGAAAAGCAGCTTCCCCTCGTCACTGACCGCGCAGTGGTGGCGTATGTCGACGAGATCGGCCAGCGGCTTGCGGCGAAGGCGGGCGGGCCAGGGTTCAAGTATCAGTTCGGAGTGATCAACGCTTCGGACATCAACGCGTTCGCGCTTCCGGGCGGCTTCGTCTTCATCAACCGCGGCATCGTCGAAGGCGCGCGGAACGAGGGCGAGCTCGCCGGCGTGCTCGCCCACGAGATCGCGCACGTTTCCCTGCGGCACGGCACCCACCAGGCCTCCAAGGCCTACGGTGCTCAGGCCGGCCTCAGCATTCTCGGCGGGCTCCTCGGTGATCGCGTCGGCGACTCGACGGCCGGAATCATCAACGCTGTCGGCGGCTTCGGCATGAACGCGCTCTTCCTCAAGTTCAGCAGAGAGCTCGAAACGCAGTCGGACATTCGCGGCGCGCAGATTCTCGCCGCCGCGGGCTACACGCCCGCCGACATGGTGAGCTTCTTCCAGATGCTCGAGAAGACGGACACGGCTCGCAAGACGAGCTGGCTCTCGAGCCATCCGGCCCCGCCCGATCGCGTCACACGCATCCAGCGAGAAGCGCAGCTCCTCCGCGTGTCGACACAGCCGACCCAGCGAGTCACGGAGCTGAACGGAATCAAGTCGCGGCTGCAGCGGCTGGGCTCGGCTCCGACGATGGCGCAGATTGCGGCGGGTCAGACGTCCGGAAGCACCGCTCCGACGCAGACCGTGGCCGGGGTTGCACCTCCGTCGACCAGGCTCCGCAGTTTCACGAGCGACTCTCGCGCGTATCGAGTCTCCTACCCGGAGGACTGGCAGGTGCACAAGCAGGGATCGACCGGAGTCGTCTTCGCACCGGCCGGCGGGATCACCCAGACCGGTGGCCGGACCGAGATCGTTCACGGCGTGATCGTCAATCACTACGAGCCGTTCGGAAACATCTCGAGCAGCAAGACGATGAGCTATATCGGCGATACGACCGTCGAAGACGCGACCGCCGACCTGATCGAACAGATCATGAAGGGCGATCCCCATTTGAAAGTCGTCAAGAATTCGAGGAGGCAGCTCGACCTCATCAGCGGTCCCGCGCTCTCCGCGATCCTTCGCGGGGTCAATCCGCGGACGAGAGTCAATGAGCGACTCACCGTCGTCACGCACCAGCTCGACGACGACAACCTGATCTACCTGCTCTTTGCAGCACCGGAGAATGATGCAAAGAGCTACGCACCCACCCTCAACGCGATGGTGAAGTCGATCCAGTTCGACGACGATTTCACAAACTGAACCCTGGCACTGCTAGGTGCCGTAGTCCCACGGGGGTCGCCTTTTGGCGATCCCCGTTTTTTTCCTCTCGAAACTTCTTCGCGCGGGGATTGCGATGAGCGATACATCCCGGCCGTCATTCCGAGCGGGGGAACGGCGCGTGGCGTCATTGGAGTGAGGGATGAACCGCAGTGGCGCTGCGCCGAATCACGACGACCCCAAACGTCAGATCAAAGGAATGTCCGGAGGCGGCGCGTAGCGCCGAAGGATCGGTAGCCCCCGACTTCAGTCGGGGGTGCATGTCGAAGAACGAATGAGGCGCCGCGTAGCGCCGCCGGAATTCGCGATTGGTCTCCGTCGTGCCGCGCCAGGATCCTGCGCCGCTACGCGGCGCGGTGTTTTGGGCCGCGCTCGGTAGCCCACAGCTGAAGCTGTGGGCTACCGATCCGTCGCCGCTCACGCGGCGTTCTGACCCGCGACGTAGTGTGTGGACGGGTTCGTCGCATGAGGCGTCCCTGGCTCCGTTTCGCTCGGCCGGCTTGACGGCACGAAGCATGGTTTATTAGAAGCGCCGCGAGGAATCTGCTGAACGACTACCCTAACGATTCCTCAGCAACAAACCGTGGCAACGCGCCAGGTTCGCTTCTGCGGAAGCGTTCAGAAATGTCTTGCAGATTCCTCGCTTCGCTCGGAATGACAAAACGCTACTCGCTCGATACGTTCCTCCACGAAATACTCTATTCTGCGGAGGCCATCCCATCGGCCTATTTTCAGGCCTTAGATTCACCGACTCGCGGAGGAAGACACATGCGGATCCCAGGACCATTCAACCGCACGCTCGCATCGGCGCTCGTCGTGCTGGGCATCCTCGGCTTACAGGGCTGCATAACCGGCCCAAAGGACGCGAAGCCGAAAGCGACGGCTGGTCTGTCCAACCGCACGGTCACGATCTGCGGAACGGTTGAGGAGGCGGTGCGTTCGGACAGTGCGGATGGAGTGTCGACGCTCCTCACTCTGATCGACTCGCGCAGCGGCTTCCGCTTCCTGGCCGAGATTCCGGCCAGCGCACGTCCGGCGTTCGAGAAGGCGCTCGGCACGACGCCCGAGATCGCGTACGCGGGAACGTCGGTCTGCGCGACAGGGATTCTCCACGACGAAGGCACGCCGCCGATGTTCGAGCTCGCCAGGCCCGAGGACGTGACGATCAACTCGCGCCGGCAGTGAACTGCTGCCTAACCGTTACTTCTTCAGCCCTTCGACCCAGTTGAGCACCACGGTGAGCGACTGCGCGTTCGCGGCGTTCGCGGGAACGACGGCGAGAAAACGCTGGCCGTCGGGACTGACGTCGATCCCCTCGTTGCGCGACGGAGTGAAAAGCATCGCCGGCTTTCCGAACTGCAGGCCTTCGCCCGGAGTCACCGCGACCGACGCGAGGGCGCCGTCGAGCGTCGCGTAGATCAGCTCTCTTCCCTCCTGCGTCCAGAAGACCTTGTTGCCTCCCGACGTCGTGACCTGGTACTTCGTTCCCGGCGTGGGAAACGACTGCACGTAGATCTCGAAACGGCCTGACTCGTTCGACGTGTAGGCAAGCCAGCGTCCGTCGGGCGAGATGATCGGCCAACCCTCGCTGGCCGGCGTCTGGAGAAACACGGTCTCTTTCCCCTGGGTCGTCGCTGATGCCAGCAGGATGTCGAAGCCCGTTTCCGGTCCGACTCCGGAAAATACGACCGTCGAGCCGTCGGGCGACCAACTGTATGGTTCCTTCCAGTTCATCGCTGAGACGAAGAGCGGCGTATCGCCGCCGGCGCCGCTCAACTGCCGGGCGTAGAGATCGAACGGCCCGGTCCTGTTCGCCTGGAAGACGATTCGCTTCCCGTCGGGCGACCAGACCGGACGGCGGTTGAGCGCGGGACCGAACGTCAGTCGTGTCGGCGCGCCGCGAGCGAGATCGACCACCCATAGGTCGGAGATGCTGTCGCCGCTCCACATCTCGAGCGCCACCTGGGAGCCGTCGGGAGAGAACCGGGGCGTGGCAAAGCTCCCGGCCGGAAGCGGGATTGTCCCGGTCGTCTGCCCCTGACGATCGAGCCAGGCGAGCCGCATGTTCGTGTCGGGTGCCGCTGCGATCACCATCACTCCGTTGTCCGACACGGAAGCGACACGGTCGCCGCTGTTGACCACCGCCGGCGCGGCATCGGGAAACCGCTCGGGCTCCCCCTCGAACTCGAGCGACTTCGGGTCGAACCGCCGCGCGAGAATCCGATCGCCGTTCCCGTAGATGATGTATCCCGGTTCGGCGTAGATCGCGGTCCGCTCGGCCTTCAACAGCAACTTGCTGGGAGTGGCCTCGAGCGAACCGACGTAGATCCCACCGGTCCCTCCCGAGTCCATCGCGTAGAAGAGAAACCGCTCTCCGCCGGGGAGGAAGCTCGGAAACCGGTGGCTGTCTTCCTTTCTTGCAGAGTGG
Organism: Thermoanaerobaculia bacterium; assembly: GCA_051305935.1. Classification (GTDB taxonomy): domain Bacteria; phylum Acidobacteriota; class Thermoanaerobaculia; order Gp7-AA8; family Gp7-AA8; genus JACPDH01. The sequence continues at coordinate 7,168 of JBPPMG010000021.1, read as the reverse complement.
ACCGTCGTCACCGGAGACGGCTCGCCGCCATCGGCGGAGACGCGCATCAGGCCCGAGCCGACCGTCGGTGCGAAGACGATGACCCCCCGGCTGCTCCAGGCTCCGCCGCGGCCGTCGGTCGCGGCGCAGATCTCGTCGACGTCTCCCCCTGCAGCAGGAATCCGCTTGAGCTTCCCTTCGGCGAAGAAGGCGATGTGCTGGCTGTCGGGCGACCAGAACGGGTAGGTAGCGTCGCTCGTCTTCGGCAGGAGGCGCGGCGTCGTGTCGGAGAGCGAGCGCACCCAGAGCCCGCCTCGGCCGCTCACGTCCGAGGCGACGAAGACGATCCTGTTCCCGTCGGGAGAGATCGCGACGTTCCCTTGCTTCTGCACGATCGTCACCTCGGGGGGCGCCGAGATCGTCAGCCGCGCGAGACGCGGCCGAGGAGTGCGAAGGTGAACGAACGCGAGAGTTCCCGCTGCGACGGCGAGAAGGGCCGCGAGAGTCCAGGCGATGCGCTCGCGCGACTTGCGCCGCACCGTGATGTTCGTCGCCACGCCCGCCTGCGATCCGGCCTCGCTGATCCAGCGAAGCTCGCTCGCGACGTCGTGCGCCGATTGCCACCGGTCGTCGGCATCCTTCTCGAGGCACTTGCGCACGACGTGGTCGAGCGCGGGAGGCGTCATCGGCGCCACAGAAGAGATCGGCTGCGGCTGCGAGGAGACGATCGCGGCGATGAGGCTCGTCTTCGACGCGCCCTCGAACGCCCGCCTGCCCGTCGCCATCTCGTAGAGCAGCGCGCCTAACGCGAAGATGTCTGTGCGCGCGTCGGCCTCCTGCCCCTCGAGCTGCTCGGGCGCCATGTACTGGAACGTGCCGAGGATCGTCCCTTCCTGCGTGAGCGGCTTCGCCTGCGTCGGCATCTCCGTCAGGCCGTGAACGATGCCGGAATCCGATGCGGGGCGCGCGAGCCCGAAGTCGAGGAGCTTCGCGCCGCTCTTCGTCAGCATCACGTTCCCCGGCTTGAGGTCACGATGGATGATCCCCTGCTTGTGCGCGCGATCGAGCGCGTCGGCGACCTGCGAGCCGTACTTGAGAACCTGGTCGGGAGGCAGCGCTCCCTTCTGCAGCCGATCGGCGAGCGACTCCCCCTCGATCATCTCCATGACGAGGAAGTGCGTCCCGTCCTCGTGGCCGACGTCGAAGAGTGTGCAGATGTTCGGGTGGTTGAGCGACGAGATCGTCTTCGCCTCGCGCTCGAAACGCGCGCGGAACTGCTCGTTCTTCGCGATCGCCTCCGGGAGGATCTTGATCGCCACGTCGCGCCCGAGGCGCGTGTCGCGGCCGCGATAGACCTCGCCCATGCCTCCAGCGCCGATGGGCGCAACGATTTCGTACGGGCCGAGCCGTGAGCCAGAGGAGATTGTCATTGGATTTGGAAAGGATAACGCAGAAAGAACGCGAGATGCGGAGTCAAAGTCGTCCTGAGCGAATCGAAGGACCTCTCAGGCTTGTACTCTCACGCCACGCACCACGAGCGACTCGCTCACCTCCCCATTTGTACAAGCTTGAGAGGTCCTTCGCTTCGCTCAGGACGACACGCCGTGCGTTCGGCGCCCCACCCGAGGCTCCCGCCATCTCCCAATTCCCGATCGTCAATTCCCAATTCGTCTCTTGAACGGATACGCCAACTGCGCAGCCCACCCTTCCGGCACATCGTCGCCGATCGTGCCGTAGCGCGAGGGCCATCGGCCTGGAAGATGCGCGGTGCCGAAGATCCGATCGAGCAGCGGCAGGAGCACCGCAAAGTTCTTGTCTACGGCCGCCTCCTCTGCGGCATGGTGCCAGTGGTGGAACTCGGGCGTCGCGAGGAGATGACGCAGCCCTGGCCAGCGGTGACTCACGTTTGCGTGGATGTATACGGCGTGAACAGAGATGAACGTCAGGTAGGCATAGAGTGCGGCCGCAGCGAAGCCGCACACGAAGATCGGGACGAAGCCGACCAGGCGCATCACCACGACGTCGACGACGTGCAGCCGCGATCCGGCAAGCCAGTCGAGCTCGCGGCTCGAGTGGTGGATCGCGTGGATCTTCCAAAGCCACGGGATGTGATGGAACGCGCGGTGTGTCCAGTAGCTGACGAAATCGACGAGCAGGAGGATTGCGACGAACTGCAGCCAGAGCGGCTGCGCGGCGACCGTCTTCTGGAAGTCGAGCTTCACCGCCCACGAGAACATCACCTGCACCGGGATCATCGTCGCGAGGGCGATGATCTGGATTCCGACGTGGCTCGCAAAGAAATAGGCGAGATCGGTCTGCCATCCGTTGCGGAAGATCTTCTGCTCCCGTAGCAGCCAGAGCCGTTCCATCGGAACGAAGACGAGACCGAGGAGGAAGAGCTGCAGCACGAAGAAGTCGAGCCCGGCCGTGAAGGTCTTCGGTTCGGATGTGATCGCCCGCGCCTCGGAGCCGCCCAGCATCAGCGCGATCACGCCAAGCGCGATTCCCGTCACGCCGAACAGCCGTGAGCGGATGAGCACGACGCTCGTCGCGCCGAACGCGAAGGTTGCCACGATCACGCCAAAGAGGAGCGCGCGCAGTGCCCCGATGTGCGCCGCGTAGAACGGAAGCGCGTCGCGGAAGACCAGTTCGTTCGGGAATAGAAAGCAGAGCTCGGCGAGGACCGCGAGCGCCCCGAGAACGCCGGAGGTCACCCCCGCGCGCTTTCCGAGGCTCGCGCGCACGCTCGAGCTGAGTGGCATGCCCAGCCGAACGGAAGGGGCGGAAAGGGTTATTTCAGGACGCCAGCCCGGGGCGCCGACCCGCACAAGGGTAGCTTTCGCGACAACGACCAGTGAGCGAGATCACCCTCCACCCGTGTGTCCGTCATGGTTGCCTGTGGAGACGCAGACATAAAGTGCACCCCATGAACACGAAAACTGAAGTTGCGCCGGGTCCCACCGTCACATCCCGAATTCCCAGGAGTCCTTCGAAGGAGTTCTGCGTCAAGGTCGACCCCGCGACCTGGCAGCAGTACATTTCGACCTCGGTCAAGGGCAAAGCCCTGCTGCTGGATCCATTTAAGAACAAAGGAACCGCCTTCACGGCCCGAGAGCGGCGAGAGCTCGATCTCGACGGCCTCCTCCCACCGGTCACCTCCACGCTCGAAGAGCAGCTCGCCCGCGTCTACGAGAACTTCCAGGCAAAACCGACACCGCTCGAGAAGTTCATCTACCTCGCGAGTCTCCACGATAGGAACGAGACGCTGTACTACAGGCTCATTCTCGAGCGCATCGACGAGATGATGCCGATCGTCTACACCCCCGTGGTCGGCGAGGCGTGCCAGAAGTACTCCCACATCTACCGGCGCGGGCGTGGGCTCTACATCAGCTACGACCAGCGCGACAGGATCGAGGACATCCTCCTCAACTTCCACACCAACAACCCGTCGGTCATCGTCGTCACCGACGGCGAGCGCATCCTCGGCCTCGGCGATCAGGGCGCGGGCGGCATGGGCATCCCGATCGGCAAACTCTGCCTCTACACCCTCTGTGCAGGAGTGTCGCCTTACAACACGCTGCCGATCACGCTCGACGTCGGCACCGACAACGAGGAACGGCTCCAGGATCCCCTCTACATCGGGCTTCGCCACAAGCGGATTCGCGGAGAGGAGTACCAGGCCTTCATCGATAACTTCGTCGCCGCGGTGCGCCGGGTCTATCCGAACGTCCTGTTGCAGTGGGAAGACTTCCTCAAAGGGAACGCGATCAAGCAGCTCGACCGTTTCCGCGACCAGCTCTGCACGTTCAACGACGACATCCAGGGCACGGCGGCGGTCGTGGTCTCCGGCATCTTCGGCGGACTCAGGCTCAGCGGCCAGGAGATGAAGGATCAGCGGCTCGTATTCGCGGGCGCCGGTGCGTCGGCTCACGGGATTGCCGAGCTCTTCGTCTCGGCGCTGCTCGAGGCCGGCCTCACACCGGAGGAGGCGAAGAAGCGGATCTGGACGGTCGACACCAAGGGGCTGTGCGTCAATGACCGCGCCGGTCTGGAGGACTTCAAGGCGCTCTTCGCCCGCGACGTCTCCGAAGTTGCGACCTGGAACTGCAAAGATCGCTCGAAGATCACGCTCGAAGAGACGATCGCGAATGCGAAGCCGACGATCCTGGTCGGCGTCTCGGCAACGCCGGGCACGTTCTCCGAGGAGGTCGTCCGGCTGATGGCGAAGCTCAACGAGCGCCCGATGATCTTCCCGCTGTCGAACCCGACGTCCAAGAGCGAGTGCACGGCCGAACAGGCGATTCAATGGAGCGACGGTCGGGCGATCGTCGCGACCGGAAGCCCGTTCGACCCGGTCGTCTACAACGGCAAGCGCTATCGGATCGGCCAGTGCAATAACGCGTTCATCTTCCCGGGCGTCGGCCTGGGCGTCACGGTCGCTCGCGCGACCCACGTGAGCGACGGCATGTTCCTGGAGGCAGCGAAGGCGCTCGCGCACTCGGTGACTGCCGAGGATCTTGCGGAGACCGCGACGTTCCCGCAGCTATCGATCGTTCGAGACTGCTCCCATGCGGTCGCCTGCGCCGTCGTTCGCCGCGCCGTGAAGGAAGGACACGCAGACGAGAGCGCGCTCGAGAATCTCGAGAAGAACGTCGCGCGAGCGATGTGGTATCCGGAGTACCTGCCGGTCAGGTACGAGCCGTAAGGCAGGTCAGAGGCCGAGGCAGGTGCTGGTTGTTAGTTGTTAGTTGCTGGACAGTCAATCCCGGGAGCCGGTTCGCCGGCTCCCGTTTTGTTCAGCACCCTGCGCGATTCCACCAAACGCCGCTGCAAACTCGATCGAAACAACCAGTACACCGCTTCGCCCTGCAGTCGTCTTGAGCAGCCTCCTCGTACCGATAGGAGACCATTCGTACGCAGGAGGGAACGGCTTCGCGCACTCGAGAGCAACCATAGCCTGCTCTCGCCTCTCGCCCTTCGCCTTTCGCCTGTGAGTACTAGAGTCGCCCCTTCACCGCGCGCAGCACCGACCCCGTGAGCGGGACCATCTCCGCCAAAGCTCCCGAGCCGTCCCAGTAGTCGCGGTGGTAGGAGATCTGACCTTCGGGCGTGAAGCGCAGATGCGAGATCCCCGGCGCACGGATCGTCATCGAGCGGTAGTGGATCGTGTACGTCATGATCCACCGAACGTAGACACCGTCCGTAGAGCGGGTGATGTCTTCGATCTCGACGTCGATCGACGCCGTGGCTTCTGCCGACCGTGCGAAGTAGCTGGCAATCGCGGGCGATCCCTTCAGCTCCACGAAGCCGTCGTTGAAGTAGGCATCCGATGAGTAGAGCGCGGCGGCATTGCCCGCGACGGGCTCAGGAGTGAAGTCGGCAAAGAGCTCGCGAAACCGATCGAGAGAGGCGTCGATCATCTCGGGCGGCCCGCTCATCGCGGCCTCCCCGTCGCTCTCAGTCTTCGCGAGCGCGTCGCTTCCCGCGCCGACCATGTCGATTCTGCGTCCCGTCGAGCACGCCGTCGTGGCTGCGACCAGCGCCGCGACCGACGCGATTCCTGCGCCAAGAATGACGAGTTTCGTCGTCGGACTCCATCCATTGCCCTTCTTACTCATAGCGTCTCCAAGTCTCGATGCCGCCTGCTTATCGCCTATCGCCCGCCACAATCTGCATCCCGCCTGCTTTGACCTCTGACCGTTGACCTCTGACCTGCAGTTCCCCCCACGGCTCGCCGAAGAGATCCAGCCGGTTGTGCGTCTTCGTCAGCAGGAACTGAAAATCGCTGACGTGGCGCTCGAGAAATCCACCCTCGCAGTACGCGAGATAGTAGTCCCACCCGCGAACGAACGAATCGTCGAAACCGAGCATGCGCACCTTGCCGGTCGCGGCGAGAAACCTCCTGCGCCACTCCGCGAGTGTCCTCGCATAATGCGCTCCCATATCCTCGGCCTGGAAGAGTGCCATCTTCGTCACGCGTGAGAGCGACGAGAACACTTCGCTCACCGACGCGAGCTCGGAGCCGGGGAAGATGTGCTTCTGAATCCAGTCGGTGCGCTTGCGGTAGGTGAGGAACTTCTGATCGAGCATTGTGATCGTCTGGAGGAGCATCGTGCCGTCCGGCTCGAGCAACTCGTCGCACTTCCCGAAGAAGGCATCGTAGAACTCGAAGCCGACCGCCTCGAACATCTCGATGCTGACGATCTTGTCGTACTTACCCTCGAGCTTTCGGTAGTCCTCGAACAGAAGCTCGATCCGATCGGTGAGCCCGGCCTCGGCGATCCGCTGCTTCGCGAGCTCGAACTGCTGGCGGCTGATCGTCGTCGTCGTGACGCGGCATCCGTAGTCGCGCGCGGCGTGCATTGCGAACGCGCCCCACCCGGTCCCGATCTCGAGCACGTGGTCGTCCGGGCCGAGCCGCAGCTTCCTGCAGATCCGGTCGAGCTTCTCCCACTGCGCCTCTTCGAGCGAGTCGTCGGCCGACTCGTACCAGGCCGAGGAGTAGACCATTTCCGTGTCGAGAAAGAGCCGGAAGAAGTCGTTGCTCAGGTCGTAGTGCTCGTGAATGTTGCGGCGGCTTCCGTCGATGGTGTTCGCGCGGAAGCGGTGGCGCAGCGTGTCGACGAGGCGGCTGAGCGACGAGACGACGCCATTGCTGCTCTCCACGCGCGACAGGTTCCGTGCGGCGATGCGCACGACGGTGACGAGATCGTCGGTCGACCAGTCTCCGTCCATGTACGACTCGCCGAAGGCGATGTCCCCACCGAGCAGCGCGCGGGTGAAGAAGCGCTCGTGGTGAACGTGGATGTTTGCGCGAAGCTCCGACGCGGGGTCGCCGAGCTCGTGGAGCTCGTCGCCGATGTGGATGCGCAGGAGTCCGTCCTCGAGCTTTCCGAGGCTCGAGAGCGTCAGTTTTTTCGCGAAGTTTCGAATCGTCGTCTTCATCGCCAGACCTTCCATCCTCGCCCCGTGGGGTGCGGGAACACCGGGAGTTTCTTCACTAGAAGCACGAACGCCTGCCAGTGGATCGCCATGATGACCTTGAGCGTCATCCAGGGATGTCGGGCGAGCGCCGAGCGAAGGTTCGCCCCACTCCACTCGCGCCACTCGAGCCGCAGTGTGGCGTCGAAATTGATTTCGCCGTGGTCGATCGTGTTCATGTAGACCGTGAGCTCGTCGCCCGGCTCCG
>JBPPMG010000525.1:0-30002 GCA_051305935.1 Thermoanaerobaculia bacterium | reverse complement strand
CACTCAGCACTCAGCACTCAGCACTCAGCACTCAGCACTCAGCACTCAGCACTCAGCACTCAGCACTCAGCACTCAGCACTCAGCACTCAGCACTCAGCACTCAGCACTCAGCACTCAGCACTCAACCTGTCTAACAACTAAAAACCAACAACTAACAACTATTCTTTGAACGTCAGCCACTTCAGATAGTTCGTGTACCTCTGGTGGAAGTACTTCATCTTCAGGACGTCGTCGAACATGTGGCCGTAGAACTTACCGGCCTTGCTCCAGGCAGCGAGAGTGCGCTCGATGCGGACGAGGCGGGCACGGACCTCCTTCTCCGGAAGCCCCTCGAGCCCGCGGGCGAACTCGGTCTCCTCGGTCGCCACCGGGTCGTCCTTGTCGAGGCCGAGGCGGTCGTACTCGGCGCAGGAGAGATCGAAGAGGCGCCGAATCCATCCGACTTTGTCGATCCGGTAAACCGCGTTGCCCCCCTGCTCGAAGAAGGGCGAATCGGCGTACTGCGTGAGCTTGTCGTGCAGCACGAACGGCAGAACCTGGCGGACGTCGTCGAACGAAACCTCGGCGCCGCCGCGGAACCAGCTCAACGCCTTTGCGAACGCGAGCAGCGTCATCAGCGAACGAACCGAGAGGCCGTTGGTCGTCTGGCTGCCGAGATCCTTGACCCGATCTTTCCCGGTCTCGGCGGCGGCGAGCAGGTTCATGTCGATCGCCGAGAGCTTGGCCGTGTCCTTCGTCTTGTATTCGATCTGCGCCGCCGCCGCCTCGCAGAATTCGAAGTGGCTCGCGAAGAACTCGATCCGACGCAGAAGTTTCGGATCGATCGCGATGCCGAGGATCTGGCGGTGGGCGTCGTCGATCTCGCGCTCGGTGAAAATGATCTGCGCGGGCATGACCTGCTCCGGCCGGATCTCCTGCTCGATGCGCGCCAGCAGGTCGCCGAGGAAGCGGGTATTGAAGTGGAGTGCCTTGACGACGATGTCGATCCGGTCGCGAAGGGCTTCGATCACCTGGTACGTGCCGCCCCCCGCGTCGTCGTTCGCGGTCAGATACCACGCCGACTCCGGGCATTCGTAGATCTGGTCGAGGATCTCCGCGTAATTGTCGGCGAGCACGGTGAGAAGCGCCGACTGCGTACGGGTCGGGATGCGGTTGTACTCGTCGATGATCTTCACGCGCATGCCGAGCCACTTGCGCCACGAGATCTGGATGTCGTCGGCGGACTTCGCCGTGACGAGGGTCGAGGGAAGCGGGTTGCCGAGCAGGTCCGAGATCGTCATTTGCGGCTGCCCGTGCTGGATCGACCGGCGGACGTCGCGGATCGAATAGCCCGCGATGAGCCCCATCAGGATCGCGCTCGCGGTTTTCCCCCGTCCCGGGCCGCCGACGAGAAGGCAGCGCTTCCGCAGGACGAGATTGAGCAGCGGCATCAGAACGAAGCTCGAGTAACTCTGATCGCTCGGCAGCGTGAGAGCCGACTTCTGATCGCCGAAAACAAAGCTCTGCGCGGGCCCGTCGTTGTACTCGATGTCGTAGTAGGGGCTGATGATCGCGCTGTTGACGATCCAGAAGTAGGCCTGCCGCAGCTTCTCGTCGAGCGCCTCTTGCGCCGGCGCCTCCGCGCGAGCTTCGACCGGCCCGGAGTAAAGGTCGGCGACGTCGAACTTCTTCGAAGTCTCCGGCCGCCGAGGATTGGTCGGAGACTTGGGGACCTTGCGAAAGAAGTCGGGCATCTCAAGAGGATAAACGCGAGGGACAGCAGAACAAAGGTGAAGAACAGGCGAAAGGCGAGGGGCGAGAGGCGATGAGCAGGCCGCGACGCGCCAAGAGGTCGAAGAGTTGAGGAGCGAGCCGGAAGCAACATGACCGGTCATGGCACGTCTCGTTGCGTAGCGACGACAGAGCTTAGCCCCCGGTGGCCGCGCCCGAAGGGCCGGCCACCGGGGGTTGGGACGAACGGAACATCATCCGCCGCATCGCGGCGGCAGATCCGGCGTCGCTGGGCGACGCGATCGATATTGGCGCCTCCCCCCGGTCCCGCTCCGCGGGACCGGGGGCTAAGATCTGCCGTCGCTACGCGACGCCTCCAGTTCCTCGACTCTCCGCCCGCTTCCCGCCTCTTCGCCTGCTCTGGCCCATGGCCTCTGGCCTGCTCATCGCCTGTCGCCTTTCGCCCCTCGCCCTCTTTTAATAGAATTTCCGCTCCAGCCTCGCCCTTTGCGTGGGATGAGAGGTTCTCAATCGATGGCGTTCGACAAGTTTCGTGAGGAATGCGGGGTCTTCGGGATCCTCGATCACAAGGACGCGGCCAACCTCGTCTACCTCGGGCTCTACGCCCTGCAGCACCGCGGACAGGAGAGCGCAGGGATCGCGGCGCTCGTGCCCGACGAGGAAGGCTGCATCCGGATCCACGCCGAGCGGGAGATGGGGCACGTCGCCGACATCTTCACGCACGAGCGTCTGATGCGCCTGCCGGGCGAGACGGCGATCGGCCACGTGCGTTACTCGACCGCGGGCGGCTCGATGCTCTGCAACGCGCAGCCTCTCGTCGCCTCGACGAGCAAGGGACCGTTCGCCGTCGCGCACAACGGCAACCTCGTCAACGGCGGCGCGGTACGCGCGGAGCTCGAAGCGCGGGGCGCGATCTTCAACTCGCAGGCGGACACGGAAGTCTTCCTCCACCTCGTCGCCCGCTCCTCCGCCCCGGACGTCGAAGGAGCGTTTCTCGACGCGCTCATGCAGGTTCGCGGCGCCTACTCGGTCGTGGCGCTCGCCCCGGGACGCATCTTCGCAGCCCGCGATCCGAACGGGTTTCGACCGCTGGTGCTGGGCAAGCTCGACGGCAGCTACGTTCTTTCCTCGGAGACCTGCGCGTTCGACCTGATCGACGCGGAGCTCGTCCGCGAGATCGGCGCAGGGGAGGTCATCGTCATCGAGAACGAGGCAGGCCCCGGCTCGCCGCAGCGCGTACGCACGCTCCGCGTCGCGCACGGCAACCGCGAGGCGCGCTGCATCTTCGAGCACGTCTATTTCGCCCGTCCCGACTCGGTCGTCTTCGGCCACAACGTCGCCGCGACGCGCAAGCGGTTCGGCGCATTGCTCGCGATCGAGCACCCGGCCGAGGCGGACATCGTCGTGCCGGTCCCCGACTCGGGAGTCTTCGCCGCTCTCGGCTACTCGCTCCAGTCCGGCATCCCGTTCGAGTACGGCCTCGTGCGCAACCACTACGTCGGGCGCACCTTCATCGAGCCGAAGCAGTCGATCCGCCACTTCGGCGTGAAGGTGAAGCTCAACCCCGTCCGCGAGATCATCGGCGGAAGGCGGATCGTGCTCGTCGACGACTCCATCGTCCGCGGAACGACGTCGAAGAAGATCGTTCGAATGCTCAAACAGTCGGGCGCGAGAGAGGTCCACGTGCGCGTTTCCTCGCCGCCGACGATCGGTCCCTGCTACTACGGAATCGATACGCCAAAGCGCCAGGAGTTGATCGCCTCGTCGCAGTCGATCGAGTCGATCCGCGATTACATCGAGGCCGACAGCCTCGGCTACCTCTCGCCGGCGGGCTTGCTTGACGCTGTTTCTGGCGAAGGCGATAATCGAAAGCGGCTGTACTGCACGGCTTGCTTCACGGGCGAGTACCCGGTTCCCTCGTGGGAAGAAGAACTTGCCATCGAGGAGGCGGCGAGAACCTGACTTTCTCCGGTGAGTCTCGCCACCGGAGCATCCGGAGCGTGACCACTTGTCGTTCGCCAACAGATTCCTGTTGTGGCTGCTCCTTCCACCGGCGCTGGTGGGCCTGCCGCTCTCGGTCGTATTCATCTCGGAAGTCGTACACCTGAATTCCGCATCCTGGATGCGCCTCGTCGGCCTCGGAGTAGTCAGCGGCCTCGCGGCGCTCATCATGATCTCCGGCATTCGCCCCCGGGCCGTGCGCGTCGAAGAAGCGCGCGCCGACCAGGACGTCTCCGAGCTGGTGTCGGAGACTCATCGGGCGACGGTCGGCGCGGCGCTGGGCGCCTGGCTTCTCGGCGGCCTCGGCTTCTCCTGCCTCGCGGCCTGGCTCATCCTGCCGTCGAGCTTCGGATTCATCGTCTTCCTCGACGCGGCGATGATCGCCGCGGCCCCCTCGATCATCTGGACGTACGCGATCTCGAAACGACTGCTCGTTGCCGAAGCGCGGCAAAAGGCAAAGTTCCGCTACGTCGGCGCCGAGTTGCCGCTGGGAACGAAGATCGCCATCGCCTTCATCGGGCTATTCATGGTCACGACGGCTACGGTCGTGATCCTCGTGTCGGCGAAGGTCTCGACGACCCTCGAACAGACGGTAATCGAGGGAGAATCGGCTCAGTTCAATCTCGCATTCGCGCGGGTCTCAGCCCTGACGGCGGTCGACGCCGCGGCTCTCGAGCAGATCCGGCTCGAGGTCACTCCCGAGCATTCGCTGCACGTGATCCGGGGAGCGGGCGACGTGATCTCGTCGATCGCTCCCGGCGACGAGCCGTTGAATGAGGTGGACATCCGCCTCATTCTCGAAACGAGGGACGGCGACAGCTCCGAGTTCATCTCGCCGACGGTCGGAAAGTTCAGTCCCCTGGCGGGGGGCGGCACGCTATTCATGGCGATTCCGTTCGACAATTTTGCGAGCATCCCTGCGCAAATCGCGAAGTTCACCGTCATCGTCTCGATCATCACGACGCTGATCTTCGTCGCGGTGACGCTCTTTCTCTCGAAGGACCTCGGCGGGCCGCTTCGCGAGCTGAGGCGCAGCGCGATGCGCATGGCCCAGGGCGACTTCGGAAGCGAGGCGCGCATCTTCGCCGACGACGAGGTCGGCTCGCTCGCGGCGAGCTTCGACGAGACGCGCGTCAACCTGCGCTCGCTTCTGGCGAAAATGGGCGACCGCGGCAACGCGATCACCGAGGGCGTGAAGGTCATCAGCAGCGGTACCGACACGCTGGTGACGGGAGCGCGCGAGCAGACCGAGCTGACACGGAACGCGTCGGCGGCGGTATCCAACGTCCGGAGCGGGGCCGAGACCGTAGTAACCGCCACGGACAAGGTCGGCGAGTTCGCGAGCGAGTCGTCGAGCCGGGCCACGGAGTTGCTCGCCGCCGCAGAGCATGTCGTTCGGAACATGGACGAGCTGTTCAACTCCGTCGACAAGAGTTCCTCGTCGGTTGCGCAGATGAACGCGACCGCCGGCTCCACGTCGGGACGCACCGACGTGCTCTCGAACATCGGCGAGGAGGTGCTCTCGTTCGTCACCGAGATGGACGCGACGATCGACGAGCTCCGGAAGACCGCGCAGTCGACGGCCGAGATCTCGCGCAGGGTGCGCGAAGACGCGGCCGCCGGAAGCGACGCCGTGGGCAAAACCGTGCGGGGCATCCAGGAAACGAGCCAGACGACGATGCTCACCGCGCAGGTCATGAACGAGCTGCAGAAGAGCATCGGCAAGATCAGCCAGATCCTCACCGTCATCGAGGAAGTGACGAACAAGACGAACCTGCTCTCGCTCAACGCCGCGATCATCGCGGCGCAGGCGGGAGAGCAGGGCTCGAGCTTCACCGTGGTCGCCGACGAGATCCGCGAGCTCGCCGAGCGCACGCGCGGCTCGACCAAGGAGATCGGCGGAATCGTCAAGGCGATCCAGCATGGCTCGAAGGAAGTCGTCGGCTCGATGCACGAGGTCGTCGAGAACGTGAAGAAGAGCGTCCAGCTCGCGCAGGAGGCCGCCGACTCGCTCTCGAAGATCCAGCAGAGCTCGGGGCGGACCTGGGAGATGGCGAATCAGATTTCCAGCGCGCTGGACGAGCAGGGTGCGGCGAGCCGTCACCTGCACGACGTCACCTCGCGCATGTCCGATCACATCGGGGAGATCCACCGCGCGACCACGGAACAGGCGTCCGCGACGCAGATGCTCTCCGAGGAGAGCGAGCGCGTTCGCGACATCGCGTTGCAGGTCAAGCGCTCGGCCGACGAGCAGTCGCTCTCCGCGCGCGGCATCGGCGATGCGATGGAGAACATCGCAAACGACATCGGCGCGATCCGGAAAATGCTCGAGTCGCAGAGGAAGGAGACCGAGAAGATCTCGAAGGCCTCCTCCACGATGCTCGACATCGCCCAGGCGAACGACTCGATCGCGCAGGAGTTCAACCGCGCGTTAGGCGACCTGATGGAGACCGGCCGCGAGTTCGACAACGAGCTGAAGCGGTTCCGGGGATAGGGCCGCGCCGAAGGCGCTGCACGACAGCGCTTTGCGAGTCGTGGTGAGCTTCTCGCCCTGAGCGAAGCGATGGGCCTCGCGGGTTCCGCTGCCGAGCATCCGGGGACGCACGCGGCGCCTACCTCTTGCGCATTGGTAGAAACCTGCGAGGTCCTTCACTCCGCTTCGCTCCTTTCAGGACGACATTCCCGCGGTCCATTCTCATTTCGCCACGTACGTGGCGCGAAACTCCTTCGACGCCACGATCGCCTCGACCACGTCGCGTCGTGTCGCTCCCCGGCCAATGCGGGTCAGGTAGTAGCCGACCGCCTCGTCTTCGGCCGCGCGCCCGAGCAGCGTGCGGTACACCGCCCGGATGAAGTCGTCGTCCCTCTCCTGCGGATGCGCGCCCACCACCGCCGCGACGAGCGGGGCGACGTCCCCCGCGCGGATCGTCTTTGCGTCCGCCTCGCCGATCTTCAGAGAGCGAAGCAGCGCGGGAAGGCGCTGCTCGTTCCAGTTCGTATAGACGATCTTCTTACGCGGATGCCACTTGATGAAAAGATGATCGAGCGCCGTCACGTCGCCGCGCCCGTCGACGATCTCGACCTGCAGGTCGGTATCGAGGTAGAGCCCGTCCGGACGCGTCTGGATCACCGCCTTGAATCCGGGAAGGTCATTGTCCGGGTACCACGGCATCAGCTCGTGCAGCCGTGCCCAGGCAAATCTCTCCACCGGCAGCGTCACCTTGCCGTTCCCGAAGACGAGGCGAATGTCTTTCACGCCGTGCGGCGACAGCGCCCACCCGGACACGACGAGCTCGCCCTTGACCTCGTAGTCGAACTTCGGCGTGTCGAGCCACGCGAATGTCGTCGCGTTGTACGTGCGCCCGTTCTCCTCCAGGAAGATCCTCGCGTTCTCCGACGGTGTCCGCCCCGCAGGATCGGCCACCTCGGGTGCCCGCAGCGCTGCGACATTCTTCTCGACCTTCGTGAGAGCGAACACCCAGTCGCCCCCGGCCCCGTGATCGAACCGACGCACGAACGTGAGCCGCCCTGCATCGACGCCCTTCCTCAGCCAGTCCCGAACTTTGGGCTCCGTGTCCCAGAGCTCGTTGTGGATGACGATGATCCCGCAGCCCGCGCGTTCGAGATCGGCGAGCAGATCCTCGTACACCGACGGCTCCTTCATCGCGGTCTTGATCCGCGAATGCAGCTTCGTCGGGTAGCCGGAGATACCGTTCAGGATCGGCTTGTAGTGCGACATCTGCCGGAAGATCGAGATGTACTCACCCCAGCCCTGATTCTCGATCGGCAGCTCGAGGACGCCCCCGCTCACGGGCGCGCCTGCCAGCCAGGCATGCACGGGCGGGGTCTTCGTGTCGAAGAAGTACCAGCGGATCGGGGCGGCCTTCAGCTCGAAAAGGAGCACGAGCGCAAGCGCTGCGGTAGCCAGCATCCTGCGCTTCTCGGGAACGCGGCGCGCGAGCGCGACCACTCCCGCGGCCGCGAGCCCCGCGAGCCCGACATACGCGATCATCGACCATCGCGCGGGCACGCGCAGAGATCTGAAAGGCTCGAGCTGCGTGAAGAGGAACTGGTGGAAGAACGCGTTCATCCCGAGCGACCCGACGAAGCCCACGATCGTCCAGAGCACGCAGAGCTGGAGCTCCGGCCCGATCCGCGAGCCGCGGAACCTCGCAGCAAGCGAGTTCCTTTCCCCCGTGCCCCATGCCTGGGGGTAGGCGATCCAGAGCCGCGCGAGACCCGCGAGAAGAAGCATGACGGCTGGAAGTGCGGCCTTGCGCCACGTCTCGACGGTGGCGTCGTCTCCACCGCGATCGGCGAAGCCGATGCAGGTCGCGACGAATGCAAGCAGCGCGAGCGTGTCGAGAAAGCGCAGGAGCGCCCTCCGCGGCCCTTCGTCCATCGGCTTTTCCGGCGCGCTGGCGACGCACGCATCGGACACGTCGAGCTCGCCGCGCCGCAGAACGAAGATCGTCATCGCCGCGAGGAGCAGCACGATGGCGCCCGGGAAGAGGCAGCGCTCCGCGTGACTCCACGCGGTGTTGCCTCCATAGAAGCGGTTGTAGCGGCTCGCGACGAGCCAGTCGGAGAACTCGGCGGAGAATGCGGCCGCCTCGCCTGCCCACCGCTTCATCCCATAGAGCTCCGAAGCGACTCGGTACGGCTGCAGCGCGGCGAAGAGAATCCCGTGTGAGACCGCCAGCGTGAGCAGGAGTGGAAGCCAGAAACGACGATCGAACGTGCGGCCGCAAAGCACCGCGAGGAGAATCGCCCCGAAACCGATCGCGACGCCGCCGAACAGAAGCCAGTGCCCGTTCGAGAGCCCGTTGAACATGAGCGCGATGCCGAGCAGCGCCGCACGCTGCCACGACGGACGCCGCCCATAGAAGATGAGCGCCGCGAGCGCGAGCGGAAGCCATCCCGACCAGATGTGCTGCAGGTGCGGCAGATGGTCGAAGCGGAACGGCATGAACGCGTAGAAGATGCCGGCGACGACCCCCGCTGCGCTCGAGCCGGTAATCAGCCTGCCCAGCACGTATGCCGCATAACCGCTGAAGGCGAAGCCCGCGATGAGGGCGATGTTGTAGATGACGAGAGGCTTCACTCCCGCCGCGAAGAGTGGGAGAAAAAACACCGTGATTCCGAGCAGGTTCTCGCTGAACGCGATCGTGTAGCGAAGGGGATGGAAGATGGGAGCGTGCCAGAACTCGGCACCGGGCGTGGTCATCGCGTGCCACGTCCAGTTCATGATCCATGTGTTGAGCAGCGGGTCGCCCGGGTCCGACACCGCCCGGTCGATGTTGATCGCGAGCGGCCAGGTCATCGCCACGGTCAGCGCGACGAACAGGAGAAACACCGCAACGTCACGGAGAATCGCCCGGAGGGAACGGCCCCCACTCCCCGCGCGCTCTGTCTCTTCGCTCACACGATCTCCTGTCGCCGTCAGCCGCGCGGAATCAGAGGATGCCGTGCTCGGTCGCCACGGCGCGGATTGCGTCGATCGCGCGGTCGAGGTGCTCCCGATCGTGCGCCGCGCTGATCTGGCAGCGCAGCCGTGCCTGCCCCTGCGGTACCACCGGGTACCCGAAGCCCGAAACGTAGACGCCGCGATCGAGCAGCTGCTTCGACATCGCGATCGCCTTCGCCGTGTCTCCGATGATCACGGGAACGATCGGATGGACGCCCGGACGAATGTTCAAGCCCATCTCGGTCAGCTTCGCGCGGAAGTATTTCGTGTTCTCGTGCAGCTTCGTCACCACGGAGCTGTCCCGCTCGAGCACGTCGAACGCGGCAAGCGAGCCCATCACCACAGCGGGTGGAAGCGTGTTGGAGAAGAGGTAGGGCCGCGACTTCTGCCGCAGGTACTCGACCAGCGCCGTCGGGCCGGTGGTGAAGCCCCCGTGCGATCCGCCGAGCGCCTTGCCCAGCGTCGAGGTGTACGCGTCGATCTTCCCGAAGACGCCGAGCTCCTCGGCGGTGCCGCGGCCCGTGGCGCCGAGCACCCCGGTGCCGTGCGACTCGTCCACGACCAGAAACCCGTCGTGCTTCCGCGCGATCTCCACGAGGCGCGGCAGCGGCGCGAGCGACCCTTCCATCGAGAACACGCCGTCGGTCATGATCAGCTTCCGCCGAACGTCCTTGTTCCCCTCGAGCAGCGCGTCGAGCCCTTCCGCGTCGCGGTTCTTGTAACGGAGCCTGCGCGCCTTCGACAGGCGGATGCCGTCGATGATCGACGCGTGATTGAGCTCGTCGGAGAAGATGCCGTCCGGCTCGTCGCAGACCGCCTGAAACAGTCCTTCGTTCGCATTCCAGCACGAGCCGTAGAGAATCGTGTCCTCGGTGCCAAAAAACTTCGAGATCCGCGCCTCGAGCTTCTTGTGGATGTCCTGCGTGCCGCAGATGAAGCGAACCGACGCGAGGCCGTAGCCGTAGTCGCGTTCGGCCTTCTCCGCGGCTTCGACGATCTCGGGGTGGTTTGCCAGGCCGAGGTAGTTGTTCGAGGTGAGCATGACCACCTCGCCGCGCCCCTTGACCTTGACGACCGCCCCCTGCGGCCCTTCGAGCTCGAGCTCGGTCTTGAACGTCCCCGCGGACCGCATCTCTGCGACTTCGGCTGCCAGCTGCTGAACGAGACTCATCGATCACCCCCGGATGAACAGTGACTGCGGGGGGATCATATGCGCTCAGTCGAGCTTTGAGAAAGGGGCGGGAGGCGAGAGGCGAAAGGCGAGAGCAGGCAGAAGAACATTGAGCGGGAGCGCGCAGCGGATCGATTGAGTCCGCCTGCTCATCGCCTCTCGCCTTTCGCCTGCCGTTGCGGGCGGGACTGCGCCGAGAGCGCGCCTGCTGATCGCCTCTCGCCTCTCGCCTGCCTCACTCCGGCTTCGTATCGTACGAAAGGTCGCGCCTTGCGCAACGCTGGCCTTCCATGTCGAAGACGACGCAGGAGTCGATCGGCTGCGAGTAGATGTGCAGGCTCACGGCGGGTCCGCCGTGCTCGGGGGGGTTCAGGATCCGGTGGATCGTCTGCGTCTTGTCGACCGTGTTGAGGGCGCTCCACGGCGTGACCCTCTCCGTGCCGACGAGCTCCATTTCGATCTCCGTGGCTCCGGCGACGCAGTCGATGCCGACCACCTGCTGGTTCTCCGGCTTGTTGCAGTGCTTCATCCGGTAGTTCTCGACGACGAGTGTTCCTTCGACGACGACCATCCAGCCAAGCTGTCCGTTGTGCGTGTGCAGCGGCGTGACGGTTCCGCTGTTCCAGCAGATCAGCATCAGCTCGATCATCGAGTTGCGGAAGATCAGGTTGCGGGTGTGCTTTGCAGGGTTCCAGCTCTTGTGCGGCGCAAGATCCTCTTCGGGGATTCGATACCGGAGCACGAGGTCGGCAATCGCCTGTTTGGTGATCAGCCCCTTCGAGAGGCTCTCGATCTCGTGGACGTACCGATCGAGGGAGATGGACTCCCCGAATGGAATGACAGACGTCGACCCTGCGGAACTCGATTCCATTTGTGGCACTCGCTCGATTAGATTTCCAGGCAATATAGCGCCCCGCGGTGGAGCATTCAATACGATGGGACGTGGACAGGCAACGGGCGACGCAGCTCTTCCCCGGCACAATGCGGGACGGCGATCTACGCCGGCATCTTCGCGAACGGATGCAACGCGGGGAGCAGCGCCAGGGCCGCAACGAGGTCGGCGTGCAGATACCGATCCTCGTCCCAGGGCGCGATCTTCTCGCGGATCGCGGCGTGAGCCCCCTCGACCGGCTTCGACGAGCGGAGCGGACGCCGGAACTCGAGCGCCTGCGCCGCGCACATCGCTTCGATGGCGAGCACGCCGGCGACATTCTCGACGACTCTCGACAGTTTCCACGCCGCGGTCGGGCCCATCGACACGTGATCTTCCTTGTTGGCGGAAGTCGGAATCGAGTCGACCGAAGCGGGGTGTGACAGCGCCTTCGACTCCGACACGAGAGCGGCTGCCGTCACCTGCGCGATCATGAAGCCACTGTTCAGCCCTCCCTCTTTGACGAGGAACGGGGGGAGCTCCGACAGTTGCGGGTTGACGAGCCTCTCGATCCTCCGCTCGCTGATCGAGGCCAGGTCGACGAGTGCGAGCGTCGCGACATCGCACGCCATCGCCACGGGCGCGCCGTGGAAGTTGCCTCCCGATACGACCGTCTCGTCCTCGACGAAAATCAGCGGGTTGTCCGTCGCCGAGTTGATCTCGATCGCGATCTTCGACACGGCGAACTCCACCGCGTCGCGCACGGCGCCGTGCACCTGCGGAACGCAGCGCAGCGAATAGGCATCCTGGACGCGGCCGCAATCGCGGTGCGAATCGCGAATTTCGCTCCCTGCGAGCAACCCGCGCATCCGCGCTGCGACGAACGTCTGTCCGGCATGGGGGCGCACCGCGTGAATCCGCGCGTCGAACGCGGCGTCGGTTCCGCGCAGTGCGTCGAGCGTCATCGTCGCGAAAAGGTCGGCGAGGTCGAGCAGCATTCTCGCCCGGTCGAGCGCCAGCGACGCCATCGCGCAGATCGCCTGCGTGCCGTTGATCAGCGCCAGCCCTTCCTTCGCCTGGAGCACGACAGGCGCGCGCCCGATCGACGCCAGCGCTTCGCGGGCGGGCATCACGCTTCCACCGAGGCGCACGGATCCTTCACCGATCAGCGTCGATGCGAGATGCGCCAGCGGGGCGAGGTCGCCGGAGGCTCCGACCGAGCCCTGCGAGGGGATCACCGGCGCGAGGCCGGCATTGAGCATCGCGAGCAACAACTCCACCACCTCGACGCGCACGCCGGAGCAGCCCTTGGCGAGCGCGTTCGCGCGGAGGAGCATCATCGCGCGCGAGACTTCGTCCGGGTACGGCTCGCCAAGCCCCGCACAGTGCGAGAGGATCAGCCGTCGCTGCAGCTCGAGCACCTGATCCGGAGGGATCGAAACCTCGCTGAAGACTCCGAAGCCGGTCGTGATCCCGTAGACTGTCCGCCCCTCGGCGACAAACTTTTCCACGAGCGCGCGCGAGGAGCGCATTCGCACCCGTGCCTCTTCCGTCAGCTCTGCCTTCGCGCTTCCCCGTGCCACTGAAACGACGTCCTGGATGCCCAGGCTCTCGCCGTCGAGTTGGATCGTGCTCATTGGGGCGAATGATAAACGCGAAACGCGGAATGCGAAATGCGGAATGGGGACAGCGGGAGTGCACGTCGGAGCGGACGTCAAAAGACGGGCTCGGGATCGGGATCGGAGAAACACTGTGCACTCCGGCGCGATCTGCTCGGCTCGAGCCACCGTCGGGATTCCGCCGCCGCCTTGAATACGCATCGCCCTCGCGCATCCCCGATCCCGAGCCCGATCCCGAGCCCGAGCCCGGTCGTTCCGTTCCCCATTCCGCGTTCCGCATTCCGCATTCCGCATTCGCGTTCTGTGCTAGATTTCTCCCGAAATGGCACAGAAAAAGAATCTCGCGGTTCTTGGCGCCCAGTGGGGCGACGAGGGCAAGGGCAAGATCGTCGACCTTCTCTGCGAAGACTTCGACGTCGTCGCGCGCTATCAGGGAGGCCATAACGCCGGGCACACGGTGAAGTTCGCCGACCGGCACTTCGCGCTCCGGTTGATTCCGTCAGGAATCCTCCATCCAGGGAAACTCTGCCTGCTCGGCAACGGGATGGTCATCGACCCGAAGGCGCTTCTCGAGGAGATGGACCAGCTCCGGGCAGCCGGGGCGGTGATCGAGGACAACCTGAAGATTTCCGAGACCGCGCACGTGATCCTCCCGATCCATCGCACGCTCGATCTCGCGCGCGAGGAAGCCGCGGGCGACGCAAAGATCGGAACGACGGGCCGCGGAATCGGTCCCGCCTACGAAATGAAGGTCAGCCGCTACGGAGTGCTGATGGGCGAGCTCCTCGACGCGGCGGTGCTGCGCGAGAAGGTCGAGTTTGCCTGCCGCGAGAAGAACGCGCTGCTGACGGGCATCTACGACAAACCGGCGCACGACGCCGGCGCGATCGTCGACGAATACGTCCGCTACGGCGAGATCCTCCGCTCGCGAATTACCGACGTCGCACTGCTGGCGCACGCGGAGATGAAGGCCGGAAAACGGATCATGTTCGAGGGAGCGCAGGGAACGCTCCTCGACGTCGATCACGGCACCTACCCGTTCGTGACGTCGTCGAACACCGTCGTCGGCGGAATCTGCACCGGCCTCGGAGTTCCTCCGAAGCACATTCACGAGGTCATGGGAGTGGTGAAGGCGTACACGACGCGCGTCGGCTCGGGACCGTTTCCCACGGAGCTCCACGACGAGGTCGGCGAACGCGTGAGAAAACGCGGCAACGAGTTCGGCACCGTCACCGGACGACCCCGCCGCATCGGCTGGCTCGACCTCGTCGTCCTTCGTACCGCGATCATGCTCAACGGAATCGATTCGATCGCGCTCACCAAGCTCGACGTCCTCGACGACTTCGACGAGATCCCGGTCTGCACCGAGTACGCCGTCGGCAGCGACACGGCCCGCTACTATCCACGCACCGCGGTATCCCACGGCAACTACACGCCGAAGTACACGACTCTCAAGGGCTGGAAGAGCAACATCGTGGGAATCTGCTCGTTCGACGAGCTTCCGCAGGCGGCACGCGACTACATCCGCTTCGTCGAGGACCAGCTCGAGTGCCGCGTCTCCATCGTCTCCACCGGTGCGCGGCGCGAAGAGACGGTCGTTCGGTAAACGCGAAACGCGAAACGCGAAACGAAGGGCTCGCTCTGAGGTGACCGACCTCCCGTTGTTTGGTACTCCTCTTAGCCTCCCGTGGAGTCGCTCCTCGTGTCGCGTTAGGCGTTTCGCGTTTCGCGTTCGCCGTTCCGCATTCCGCGTTTCGCGTTCCGCATTCCGCAATCCGCGTTCGCCTCTCGGGCGTTCGGCTATGATTCCGCCGGAGGCCTTCGCATGAACTGCTTCGCGATGATCGCGGTCCTTTTCGCCACGCCGCTGGTCCCGGCCCAGACGGGCGCGCTCACCTGCAGGGCGTCGCTCGCGGAGCTTTCAGTGGCGGCCCAGGCTGCGGAGATCGCGGCGGAGGCTGCCGACCGCTCACTCGCTGAGGTCGACGGACTCGCCGCGAAGCTCGACAGCTGCAGGAAGGAACGCAGCGGCAAGAACGGTTGCGCCAAACTCGCGGATCAGCTCAAAGAGGCGGAAGGGGCTCTCGATCTCGTCGAGGAGGAGCTTTCGATCGCCCTTGAACAGGTCGACGACGCGTACGACGACTTCGACATCGCCTGCAGCTGGGAAGAGGACGAAGCGAACGTACTCGTTCGCTCCTCGCGGGCACGAGCGCGCGCACTGCGGTCGCGTGATCGCCGGCCCGCCTTCGTAACGAAGTGGATAAAGCCTGGCACGCGTAGCCCCGGCGCACCCGCCTCGCGTATCATCGGCGCGAATTCCACGACACGAGGCGCAACGTGAAGGTCACTTGGAGACTGGTCGATCTCGATACCCCCACCGGGCCGATGCGGACGCACGTCTGGGAGCCCGTGGGCCACGGCTCATCGTCCAGGACGTGGCCCGGCCTGCTCCTCTACTCCGAGATCTTCCAGATCACAGAGCCGATAGCGCGCCTCGGGGTCAGGTTTGCTGGCGAGGGCTACGTCGTCGCTGCGCCGGAGATCTACCACGAGCACGAACCGCCCGGCACCGTCCTCGGCTACGACGACGCGGGGAAGGAGAAGGGGAACGCGTACAAGCACGCGACCACCATCGCCAGCTTCGATTCCGGCGCGCGTGCCGTGCTCGACTTCCTCGAGGCGAGCCCGCGGTGCAACGGAAGGCTCGGCACCGCCGGCGTCTGCATCGGCGGTCACCTTTCGTTCCGCGCGGCATTCGATCCGCGGATAGCCGCGGCCGCCTGCTTCTTCCCGACCGATCTCCATAGCGGCACGTTAGGCGCGGGCAGGAGCGACGGGTCCCTCGCCCACGCGGCCGAGATTCGCGGCGAGCTGATGATGGTCTGGGGACGGCAGGACCCGCACATCCCCTTCGAGGGCCGCGTCGCGATCCAGAAGGCGCTGCACGATGCCGGCGCCTTCTTCACCTGGCACGAATTCAACTGCGAGCATGCGTTCCTCCGCGACGAGGGAACGCGGTTCGACCCGGAGGCCGCGCGGGCGTCGCTCGGCCTCGCAATCGACCTCTTTCGAAGGGCGCTCTGATTCGTCCCGTCGATTCAGGCCACCGATACGCGCGCACCGAGCCCGCGTCACTCCCGGCAATCCGAAACGACAGGAGGTTCCTCATGTTCCAGCGAGCCAGCGTCGCGATGATCGTCGCCTTCGCACTCCCGACTCTCTGCGCCATGGCGCAGGAGGCGCCCGCACCGGCTCCGGCCACACCCGCATTCGATCAGGCGGCCGCGCTCGACGCGCTCCGCGCCGCGATCAAGGGCCGGGAAGAGGAACCATCCTCCGCCGTCTTCAAGAACGTCACCGTACTCGGCAAGGTGCCGGCCGGGCGGCTGCTCAAGATCATGGAGCACGGCTGGGGCGGCTCGCTCGGCGTGAAATGCGATCACTGCCACCTTCCTGGCAAATGGGAAGCGGATGACGTGCCCGGCAAGGAGATCGCGCGCGACATGGCGAAGATGACCTCCCGAATCAACGGCGAATTGCTCGCGGAGATCGAAGGTCTGAAGTCGAATCCGGAAAAGCCGGTCGTCAACTGCACGACCTGCCACCGAGGCCAGGTGAGGCCCGCCGTCTCGCTTCCGAGGTGACGCGGGCGAGAGGCGGAGGCGATCGCCGGGCGGCTGCGGAAGCGTAGAATCGCGGCATGCAGCTCGCCTCGATCGCTCTCGCACTGCTCATGAGCACGATTCCCCAGGGCCCCCACCAGCTCCAGACCGACGAAGAAATCCGCATCTGGTGGAAGGCAATGGGAAACGGCCCCCCGATCGTCGTCATCCACGGCGGCCCGGGGCTCGATCACGGCTCGCTGGCCGCTGACCTGGCGCCCCTCTCGAAGACGCACACGCTCGTCTACTACGACCAGCGGGGAGGCGGGCGCTCCTCGCTCCCCGAAGATACTTCGGTCCTGTCGATCGACGACCACGTGCGCGACCTCGAAAAGCTGCGCATTGCGCTCGGTCTCGAGAAGGTGACGCTGCTCGCACACTCGTTCGGCCCTGCCATCGCGGCGCTCTACGCGATCGAGCATCCCGACCGGGTCGAACGAATGATCTTCCTCGGGCCGATCCCGCCGCGGAAGGGCTCGTTCTTCGAGGACTACGGAGCCGGGCTCGAGTCGCGGCTCACTGACGATGACCGCAAGCGAGCCGATGCGGCCTACGCGAACATCGCGGCGGGCAGGGATGTCGTGGAGGCGTGCCGCACCTTCTGGGCCGTCGGAACGCCTCCCCGGCTCGCGAAGGGGGTCAAGGCGTCCGTCGTGAAGGCCGACCTGTGCACTGCCTCCGCGGAAGCAATCCGCTACGGGATGACGAAGACGGGCGGCGCGACATGGGACTCGATGGGCGACTGGGACTGGCGCGAGAAGCTGGGAAGCGTCAAGGCTCCCGCGCTCGTCATCCATGGGGACGAGGATGCGATCCCTCTCGCGCTGGTGCGAGAGTGGGTCGCCGCTCTTCCCGACGCGCGCATCATCGTCCTCGAGAAGACGGGCCACTTCCCACACGCGGAGAAGCCGGACATCGTCTTCAGGGCGATCGAGCAATTCACGAAGGGAACGTGGCCGAAAGCGGCGACGAGGCCGTGAGGCACTGCTATCTGCGCGCGACGAGAAGCGCCACCCGGTCGAGGAACCAAGCCGGATTTACAGGTCGCCTTCGGCGACGCGCAGGCAGGAGTGCCTGCGCCACATAGGCCTCTGCCCTACCGTTCCGCCTGCTTTGACCTTTGGCCTCCGGTCCGCCTCTAGATCCTTCCGCGGAAGTAGTCGATCGTCTTCGTGATGCCCTCGTCGAGCGCGACCTTCGGCTCCCATCCGAGGACGGCTCTCGCCTTCGTGATGTCGGGGCGGCGGATCTTCGGGTCGTCGATGGGGAGCGGCTTGAAGACGATCTCCGACGACGAGCCGGTGATCCGCTTGATCGTCTCGGCGAACTGCAGGATCGTCATCTCGACCGGGTTGCCGATGTTCGTCGGCTCGCGCTCGTCCGACATGAGAAGGCGGTAGATCCCCTCGATGAGGTCCGAGTAATAGCAGAACGAGCGCGTCTGCTGCCCGTCGCCGAACACGGTCATCGGCTCGCCGCGGAGGGCCTGGCTAACGAACGCAGGCACGACGCGGCCGTCGCGCAGCCGCATCCGCTCGCCGTAGGTGTTGAAGATGCGCACGATCCGCGTCTCCACGCCGTGAAAGCGATGGTACGCCATCGTCATCGCCTCGGCGAAGCGCTTCGCCTCGTCGTACACGCCTCGCGGGCCCACGGGATTCACGTTACCCCAGTAGTCTTCCTTCTGCGGGTGCACGAGCGGATCGCCGTAGACCTCGGACGTGGACGCGATGAGGTAGCGCGCCCCTTTATTCTTGGCGAGCCCGAGCGTCTTGTGCGTGCCTAACGACCCGACCTTGAGCGTCTGGATCGGCTTCTCGAGGTAGTCGATCGGGCTCGCGGGGGACGCGAAATGGAGCACGTAGTCGACCGGCCCGTCGACGTGGATGTAGTTCGTCACGTCGTACTCGACGAACGAGAAGTCGGGCCTGCCCATGAGGTGCGCGATGTTGTCGGGCGAGCCGGTGATGAAGTTGTCCATGCAGACGACTTCGTGCCCGCGCGAGAGAAAGAGATCGCACAGGTGCGACCCGAGGAATCCGGCTCCGCCGGTAATCAGCACGCGACCCATCAGCGAGACTCCTCGCGCGGCTTCGGCTCGCGCACGTCACCGCGGCCGATCGAGGTGTACTCGAACCCGGCCGCATTCATTCGTTTGTGGTCGTAGACGTTTCGCAGGTCGACCATCACCGAGGACTTCATCGCCGCGCGCACCTTCTGCATGTTGAGCGCGCGGAATGCGTTCCACTCGGTGACGATCACGACGGCGTCGGCGCCCTGGCACGTCTGATAGGCGTCCTCGCAGAACGCGACGCCCGTGAACATCTGGGCCGCGTTCGTCATCGCTTCCGGGTCATAGGCGCGAATCGCGGCGCCGCGCATCTGCAGCCCTTCGATCAGCGGGATCGACGGCGACTCGCGCATGTCGTCGGTCTCGGGCTTGAATGCGAGCCCGAGGATCGCGATCGTCTTGCCGCTGACGCCGCCCATCGCCTTCTCGACCTTGTCGACCATTCTCGCCTTGATCGCGTCGTTCACTTTCATGACCGACTCGATGATCTGGAAGTCGTAGCCCGCGCGCCGCGCCGTGTCGGCGAGCGCGGAAGTGTCCTTCGGGAAGCACGAGCCGCCGTATCCGGGGCCGGCCTGGAGGAACTTCGGCCCGATCCTGTTGTCGAGGCCGATACCGCGCGCGACGTGCTGCACGTCGGCGCCGAGGATCTCGCAAAGCACCGCGATCTCGTTGATGAACGAGATCTTGGTCGCGAGGAAGCCGTTCGCCGCGTACTTGATCAGCTCCGACGACTCGACCGAGGTCACGACGAACGGGCACTCGATCGCGTGAAGCGGGGCGTAGATCTCCTTCATCAGCTCGATTGCCTCTTCGTCGGAGGCTCCAATCACGACGCGATCGGGCGTCATGAAGTCCTCGATCGCCGAGCCTTCGCGGAGAAACTCCGGGTTCGACACGACGGAAGCCAGGTGCGCCTTGCCCTGCTCTGCGACGATGCGCTCGATCATGCGGCCCGTGCCGATCGGCACCGTCGACTTCGTGATGATCAGCTTCGGGCTGTCCATGTACTTCGCGATCGTACGCGCGACGTCCTGCACGTAGCGCAGGTCGGGCGATCCGTCGGGCTGCGGCGGGGTGCCGACCGCGATGAAGATCGCGCGGCACGAGCGAATCGAATCCTCGAGATCGGTCGTGAAGCGGAGTCTTCCTTCCTCGACGTTCTTCGCGACGATCGCGTCGAGGCCAGGCTCGTAGATGGGGATCTTCCCGGCCCGGAGGGCCTCGATCTTGCTCACGTCGATGTCGACGCAGACGACCTCATTGCCAAAGTCGGCGAGTCCGGCTCCCGTGACGAGCCCGACATAGCCGGTACCGATGACTGCGATATTCACTGGTGTCTCCTTGAGGAGGAACTTCCCGGACTCGAAGCGACCGGGGGAAAGCCGCCGAATTCTATCCAACGGCGGGCCAAAGCTCCTAGGCCAAAGGTCAAAGCAGGCGACACCTTCGAAATTGCGGATTGCGGATTTCGGAATTCGGAATTGTCCGGAGGGTCAGGCGGCAGAACGGTGGAGATGAAGAACACCCGGCCTGGCGGCGAAGCCAAATCCGCAATCCGCAATCCGCAATCTCCGTCCTGGCCTACTGCGGCGGCGTCTCCTCCGGAGCAGCCTCGGGCGTTTCGGACGCGTTTCCGGCGACGGGGAGAATGTCCTCGGGAGGCGTCGTGTCGAATGATGTGGGTGGAACGAGCTCGTGCTCGACCTCGGAATCGTTCACCTTCGCGGGCGATTCGGGCTCGGGCTCCTGCACGGGCTCAGGTTCCGGCGCGGGCACGGGCTCAGGCTCGGGAAGGACCGGAGCCGGCACGACACCTTCCGGCACTGGCTCCACCATCGGCAACTCGCCGCCCTTCCCCGCTGAAGCGCGCTCGGCGCGGTAGCGCTCCTGGATCCCCTTCGCCTGGTTGCGACGAACGAGCCAGCGCAGCATCTTCGACTCGTTGATGCCGATAAGCACGTCGTTGAGCGATTCGTAGACCGAGGGGTCCTGGATCAGGCGACCGGCCGTGCCGTTCCCTTCCGCGAGCTGCTTCGTCACGAGGCTCAGTTGCGCGGTCATCTGCTGGAAATCGCGCAGCGTCTGGTCCGCGTACGGCTCGTCCTTGATGAGGCGCGGAATCACGCCCCCCTTGCCTTCGAATCCTTCGCTCAACGTCACGAGCCGCGTCGAGACAACTTCGAGATTGCTGATGAGGGCGAGGACTTTCTCTTTTTGCTCCGGGTCGTTCATCAAGGCCGGGATCGTTCCCTCACCCGACTCGAACCCCTGCTCGATCGATCCCGCGATCGTCTGCATCGACGAGGCGGTCTGTGCGAGCGATGACAACACCTCCTCGGCGTAGACGTCATCGGCGACGAGCCGTCCTACGAGGCCCCGACCCTTCTCGATGTCGTCGAGCACGGAATTCAGCTTGCCCATCGTGCCCACGAGCGACTCGGTGACTTTCTCCTTCGTCTTCGGGTCGGTCGTCAGCTCACCGAGCAATCCCTCGCCGCGATCGACACGCTCGAGGACGTTGCGGAGAGAGAACGAGATGCGGACGAAGTTGTCGACGAGGTCCTCGCCCTGGCCAAGGAGCGCATCGACGTTTGTCTGCCTCGCGGCAGGAATGTCGGAGCCCGGTTTGAGCGCCGGCGATTCCGGAGAGCCCGGGGAGACGTCCACGTAGCTGTCCGAGGCGATGAGCCCCAGCTTCTTGAGGCGCGCCGTGGAGTCTTCGCGGATTCGACCGGCAAACTTCCGGTCGATCGAGATCGTGATCTCGACGAACTTCTCGCTCGCCCGCTGGGGAAGCCGGATGTCCTTGACGACGCCGACGTTCACGCCGGACATGTGGACTGGATTGCCCTCGGCGAGTCCCTGCGCGCTCGTGAAGCGCACCTCGTAGTCGAATTTCTTGGCAAAGAGCTTCTGCTCCGAGCCGATGAAGAAGAGAAAAATGAGGAGCGAGACCGTCGCGGCCGTGACCAGCAGGCCGATCCTGACATTCCTCGCGTTCTCTGTTGTGCTCGTCGACATCGGGGTGTGTGCCTCCTAGTTTAGCAGCGCGGCGCTCATCCAACGCCTTCGCCGGTTCCAGCGCCGCTACGCGGCGCGAATCAGGATTCGATCGCGCATCCCCCCGGCTGAAGCCGGGGGCTACCGATCCCTCGGCGCTCCGCGCCGATACAGGTGCTTTGCCTCGTCGCTTCTCGCCTCATCGCCCGCGTGGCCTTTGGCCGCTGGCCTGCTCTTCGCCTCTCGCCTGCTCTGACCTTTGGCCTATGGCCTCTGGCCTGCCCCATCGCCTTTCGCCTGCTCTGACCTTTGACCTCTGACCTTTGACCTGCTTCATACCGGCTGCGCCGACGTCACGTTCGACGTCACTAGAAACCTGCGCAGGGTCGGGTGATCGGTGCGGCGCGCCTCCTCCATCGTTCCGACCCACTCGAAGACTCCGTCGGCGAGGTAGGCGATCCGGTCGCCAACGTAGAACGCCGACTGGATGTCGTGTGTGACGACGATCGACGTCACCTGTAACTGCCGCTGCAGGCTGACGATCAACTCGTTGATCTTGTCGGCGGTGATCGGATCGAGCCCCGTCGTCGGCTCGTCGTAGAGGATCACCTCGGGGCGATGGACGATTGCCCGGGCGAGCCCGACGCGCTTGCGCATGCCACCCGACAAGTCGACCGGCATCAGCTTGCCGCTTCCCGGCAGCTGCACCATCTCGAGCGCTTCCTCCACGCGCCGCGAAAGCTCGTCTTCCTCGATCTCGGTGTGCTCTCGCAGGGGAAAGGCGACGTTGTCGAACACAGTCATCGAGTCGAAGAGCCCACCACTCTGGAAGAGCATCCCGAACTTCATCCGCACGCTGTAGAGCTGCGACTCGTCGAAACGAGAGATCTCGTCGCCGTCGACGAAGATCTCCCCGGCGTCGGGCCGCTCGAGGCCGAGCATGTGCCGGATCGTCACCGATTTCCCGGTACCCGACTCGCCCATGATGACGAGCACTTCGCCGCGGCGGATCGCGACCGTCGCCGAGCGCAGCACCTGCTTCGCGCCGTAGGCTTTTGCCACGCCGCGAAGCTCGATGACGGTGTCGACGCTGCCGTTAGCCGATTCGGTCATAGCATCATCAGGAAGATCTTGGTCAGGAAGAAATCGAGCACGAGCACCGAGATCGCCGACGTGACTACGGTCGCTGTCGTTGCGCGCCCCACGCCGTCGGCGCCACCGGTCGTGCGGAGGCCGTTGTAGCAGGCGATCAATGCAATCGCGAAACCGAAGAAGAACGTCTTGCCTACACCCGACACGATGTCGTTGTACTTGAGTGTGGAGATCACGCTCCGGAGGTAGAAGTTGCTGCTCAGGTTCAGGTTCGAGACCGCGATCAGCATGCCACCGGCGATGCCGACGACGCAGGCGATGAGCGTGAGCAGCGGCATCATCGCGGTCGTCGCGAGCACCTTCGGCACCACGAGCTTCCTCACCGGGCTCGTCGCCATCGCGCGAAGCGCGTCGATCTGCTCGGTCACCTTCATGGTGCCGATCTCCGCCGTCATGCCGGCGCCGACACGTCCGCCGACCATCAGCGCCATCAGCACCGGCGCGAGCTCCCGAACCAGCGACAGCGAGACCACCTTGCCGATGAAGAGCTTTCCGCCGAAATCGGCCAGCGCATAGGCCGTCTGCAGTGCCAGCACCATCCCGATGAAGAGCGCCGTCACGAGGACGATCGAGAGCGACCGCACGCCGATCTGATCGCACTGCGCGAGGAAGATGCGCGTCTCGAACGGCCGCCTCACCGACTCGCGCAACGTTTCCATCGCGAGCCCGCTCAGCCCGCCGACGTACGCGAACAGCGCCTCCGCTCTACGCTCGATATGCATGGACGGCCCCAATGTACCTCGCGAACTGAGAATTGAGAATTGAGAATTGAGAGAGGGTGGCAGCGCGGTCGTCGCAGCCGCCATCTCTGAGTTCCCGATTCGCAATTCTCAATTCCGCGGCGGCGGAGCCGCCGCGGGGGCCGGTTCCGTCTGCCGGAACAGCCACGGCAGCAGCCGCCGTATCCGCTCGCGGCGGTCGCTGGGCAGGTTCTCCGACGGCATCGCGAATGGGCTAACCTCGCCGAGGTCGTGGAGCGGGCAGAGCATCGTCGGCTCCGCGCCGTCGATGAAGTACTCCGTCGTCAGAGCCGGGCACTGCGGCGTCGACAGCATTCCCGTCTCCGGATCGACCTCGCGCGCGACCACGCCGCCCGGGCGCCGGAACTCCGCCTCGGGCACCATCCCTACCCCGCGCCCCATGTGCTTGATCCAGATCGGGAGGGCGCCGTTCGAGCCGGTGAGACGTGTTGTGCGGTTGTCGTCGTAGCCGATCCAGACCATCGAGAGCACGCGCGGCGAGTAGCCCACGAACCAGGAGTCGCGGTAGTTGTTGGTCGTGCCGGTCTTCCCGGCAAAGCGATTCGCAAATCCGGCCGAACCGGCGCGCGCCGCCGTGCCGTAGCGCACCGCGTCCTTGAGCATCTCGTTGATCACGAACACGAGATTTGCCGGCACGACGCGCTTCATCGACACTTCGCGATTCTCGCGCAACTGCCCGTCGGCGTTCGCCACCGCGAGGATCGTGATCGGCTCGGCCTTCACTCCGCCGTTCGCGAACACGGAGTAGCAGTACGCGAGCTCGAGCGGGGTCACCTCGAACGAGCCGAGCGCAATCGACGGGTAGGGCTGCAGCTCGCTGGTGATGCCGATCTTCTTCGCGAGCTCGATCACGTTCTTCACCCCCGCGGCCTGCACCGCGCGAACGGCAGGGATGTTGTACGAGTGGGCCAGCGCCTTACGGACCGACACCGGGCCGCGGAACTGGCCGTCGTAGTTATGTGGCACCCAGACTCCGCCCGGGCTCTTGACCTCGATCGGGCTGTCGTCGAGGACCGACGCGGCGGTGAGCGGGTCGGTGCGCTCCGGGTCCATCGCCGCCACGTAGACGAACGGCTTGAAAAGCGAGCCCGGCTGACGCTTCGCCTGTACCGCGCGGTTGAACTGCGTCTTCCGGTAGTTCGTGCCGCCGACGAGCGCCTTCACGTATCCAGTGCCCGGCTCGATCGTCAGCACGACTCCTTCGATCCCGACGTCGGCCTTCCGGATGTGCGGATAGCCCTTCTTCAGGCTGGCGACTCCCTCGTCGAGCGCCTGCTCTGCAGAGCGTTGCATCACGGTGTCGAGCGTGGTGTAAATCTTCAGTCCTTCGGTCTTGAGCTGCGTGTCGGGATAGGTCGCGCGAAGCTGCTGCAA
Source organism: Thermoanaerobaculia bacterium (assembly GCA_051305935.1). GTDB lineage: Bacteria > Acidobacteriota > Thermoanaerobaculia > Gp7-AA8 > Gp7-AA8 > JACPDH01. Next base: position 5,115 of record JBPPMG010000525.1, on the reverse strand, counting down.
CACGAGGTCGACGAAGTACGGAGCCGAGTTGATCGACCGCGGATAGCGGTTGACGGTGAGCGGCGCGTTGACCGCGGAGTTGTGCTCGTCGGTCGAGATCATCCCCTGCTCGAGCATGAGCTTGAGCGCGAGGTCGCGGCGTTCGCGAGCCCGCTCGGGGTTGCGGAGCGGCGAGTAGTTGTTCGGGGAACGGATCATCCCGCCGAGCGTCGCGCACTCGCCGAGGCTCAGGGCGCTGACCCGCTTTCCGAAGTAGACCCGGGAGGCCTCGGCGACGCCTACCAGCTGCACCGAACCGTTCTGTCCGAGGTAAATCTCGTTGAGGTACGCCTCGATGATCTCTTCCTTCGAATAACGCGCGTCGAGGATCACGGCCATCAGGATCTCGCGCAGCTTGCGCTTCACGGTGCGCTCGTGGGTAAGAAACAGGTTCTTCACGAGCTGTTGCGTGAGCGTCGACCCGCCCGCGCGCACGCCACCGCTCTTCACGTTCGTGACGAACGCACGGAAGATGCCGCGGAGCGAGATTCCTTCGTGCTGCATGAAGTCGCGGTCCTCGACCGCGATCACCGCGTTGACGAGATTCTTCGGCGCTTCGTCGAGCGGAATCGGGTCGCGACTCTCCATCACGTCGTCGAAGATCGACGTGATCAGCTCCGGCTCGATCCGGATCGCCTTCAGCTTGATCTGGTCGTCGAGCCTCACGATCGAACCGACGCGACCGTCCCCCTTCATGTCGATCAGCACCGCCATCGGCGCGAACTCCATGTCGGGATAGTCGAACGCCTGGAGGTAGATCTCGAGATCGCCGTCGACGTAGCGGTACTGTCCCGGCCGCGAGACCTTCTCCTTCACTTCCTGGTAGCCGACATGATTGAGCTTCGGCTCGATCAGCGCGCGCGGGTAGGTGCGGCCGGGAAGCATCGGCGTCGCGTCGGAGAAGATCCGGCTCGGCAGGTCCCATCGGCGCGCCGAGTCGAATTTGCGCGTGATGATGACGAAGTTCCAGGCGAACACGGCGAGCACCACGACCACGGCCGCCGCAACGAGCAGAGCGATCCCCGTGGCGTGCCGCCAGAGGAAGTCCTTGATCCGGTTGATCGCCTTGTTCGCCATTCGTTCGGTCCCGACGAGCCGCTATTCTGCCAGAACGGAGAGAAGTATCGGTTGCGAAGGTGGCGAAAAAGAGGCGATAAGGTGAAAGGCGAGAGGCGATGAGCAGGCGTTGTAGCCGAGGCGTCTCGCCTTGCCTGCGCCGCACGAGCATGAGCTCGAGGCGCCAACCGACAAGAGAAGCGTGAACCGGCGAAGGCGGGACGCCTTCGCTACAAAGCCTGCCTGCTCATCGCCTCTCGCCCTTCGCTTCTCGCCTGATCCTCTACATCGATCCCATCGCATTGAGAAACTCGACGTTCGTCTTCGTCTTCTCGAGCTTCTCGATGAGAAGCTCCATCGATTCGACAGTCGACATCGGGCTGAAGACTTTGCGGAGGACCCAGATGCGGTTGAGCTCGCCGCGCTCGAGGAGAAGCTCCTCTTTGCGCGTCCCGGAGCGGTTGATGTCGATCGCCGGGAAGACGCGCTTGTCAGAGAGCTTCCGGTCAAGGTGGACTTCCATGTTGCCGGTTCCCTTGAACTCTTCGAAGATCACGTCGTCCATACGCGAGCCGGTGTCGATCAGCGCGGTGGAGATGATCGTCAGCGAGCCGCCTTCCTCGATGTTACGCGCCGAGCCGAAGAAGCGTTTCGGGCGCTGCAGCGCATTCGAATCGACGCCGCCCGAGAGCACCTTGCCCGACGGCGGAACGACGGTGTTGTAGGCGCGCGCAAGGCGCGTGATCGAATCGAGCAGGATGACGACGTCGCGCTTGTGCTCGACGAGGCGCTTCGCTTTCTCGATGACCATCTCGGCAACCTGGACGTGGCGCGAGGCGGGCTCGTCGAAGGTCGAGCTGATGACTTCACCCTTGACGGAGCGCTGCATGTCGGTGACTTCCTCGGGGCGCTCGTCGATGAGGAGAACGATCAGCACGATCTCGGGATGGTTCGCCGTGATCGAGTTCGCGATCGCCTGCAGCAGCATCGTCTTGCCGGTTCGCGGAGGGGCAACGATCAGGCCACGCTGTCCCTTGCCGATCGGCGCGACGAGGTCGAGCACGCGCGACGACATGTAGGTTGAGACTTCGAGCTTGATCCGCTGCTCCGGATAGAGCGGCGTCAGGTTGTCGAACAGGATCTTGTCGCGCGCGACGTCGGGGTGCTCGAAGTTGACCGCCTCGACCTTGATCAGCGCGAAGTAACGCTCCCCTTCCTTCGGAGGCCGCACCTGGCCGGAGATCGTGTCGCCGGTCCGCAGGTCGAAGCGGCGGATCTGCGAGGGTGAGACATAGATGTCATCCGGCCCCGGCAGGTAGTTGTACTCGGGAGCGCGCAGGAAGCCGAAGCCGTCAGGCAGGCACTCGAGGACTCCCTGGGCAAACAACAGCCCCGACTTCACCGTCTGCGCCTGCAGGATCGAGAAGATCAGGTCCTGCTTGCGCATGCCCGCCGCGTTCTCGATCCCATGGTCCTTGGCGACCTTGGTGATGTCGGGAAGGCGCATCTCCTTGAGGACGCGAATGTCGAGCGTCTCCGCGGCGACTTTCGGCGCAGCCGCAGGCGCGGGCGCGGCCTCGGCCTTCTCGGGCGCGGCAGCGGCCTCACCTTCCTCGGCGGGAGCCGTCGCAGGCGACTCATCAGCGGGCGCGTCGGGCGCCGCCGCTTCCGCGGCCGCCTCCTCCTCCGCGGCAGGAGCCGCCTCGGCCTTCGCGGCCTTCTTGCGCGGGGGACGCTCGGGCTTTACCTTCGCTTCCTTCTCCGGCTTCGCCGGCGCTTCCGCCTCGTCCGTCACCGCTGTCTGCCCGTTCTCGTTGTCCTGGTCTGCCATTTCTACCTCGTCATCGGCCCGCGTCGTTTCGAACGGGCCTTTTTTCGATTCCCGCGCCCCGTCTTACGACGCGGCGCTTACGTTCATGTGTCCGTCGATGATCTTCCAGACCGCGTCGACTCCCCGCTTCGAGATGCTCGAGAACGGGATCAGCGCGTCGGGGTCGATCTGCATCGCCGTCGCGATCGCGCGGCGGCTCTTGGCCAGCTCGTTGCCGGAGAGCTTGTCCGATTTCGTCATCACGATGACGACCCCGACGCCGGCCGAGCGCGCGAGCTCGAGCATCATTGCGTCTTCGTCCGTCGGCTCGCGCCGCGCGTCGAGCAGCAGGAAGAGCGCCCCGAGCGACTGCGCCTCGGCGAAGAAGCCTTCCATCAGCTCGGCCCACTCCCCGCGAGTCGTCTTCGACACCTTCGCGTAGCCGTAGCCGGGAAGATCGACGAGGTGGATCTTCTCGTTGACGATGTAGTACTGCACCGCCTGCGTCTTCCGGGCGTCGAGCTGACGCGCGCGACCCCTTTGCGATTCAGGAGCGTGTTGATGAGCGTCGACTTGCCGACATTCGACCGGCCAACGAAGGCGAACTGCGGCCTGCCGTCGCGTACGAAATCCGCGGGGCTATAGGCGGCACGGTGAAATTCGACCGATCGAACCTGCATGGCGCTCCGTCTGCTTGTGGGTTGGATTCAAGTCCCGGTGGAACTATCCCCGGGTTCAGGGTCAGGACATCTTGCTCGAGAGGGGCTCAGTTTACGCGGGAAAGGCGGAAGTTAGAACGATGAACTGAGAACGTGGAATCCAGAAAGACGCTTCAGACTCTCTTCCCGGCTTCCACATTCATCGTTCTACGTTCTCAATTCAGTCTTGTCCCTGCGCATCCGAGGTGCTCTCGGGCGCCCGCCGGGGGCCGCCGAGGCAGGAAGCCGCGGCGGTCACCGTCGTGTGGTTGGGCTTCGGGAGGAGGACGCTCAGTGCGTCAGCGTTTCCTCGCCGTCGACCGTCTTCGCCGGTTCGGGGAGCTTGTCCTTGGCCCCCACGACCGGTGCAATGAGCCCGTCGAAGGCGATGGCGATGACGTCGTCCATCGACTCGACGAGATGGAATTCCATGGTCTCCCGCACGTCCGCCGGGATGTCGTCGAGATCTCTCTCGTTCTCCATCGGGACGATGACGCGGGTGATGCCGCTGCGCGAGGCCGCGAGCACCTTTTCCTTCAGGCCGCCGATCGGAAGGACCTTGCCTCGCAGCGTGATCTCTCCGGTCATGGCGACGTCCTTGTGGATCGGAATCTTGGTGACCGCCGATAGAAGCGACGTGGCCATCGTGATTCCGGCCGAGGGGCCGTCCTTCGGGATCGCTCCCTCGGGGACGTGGATGTGGATGTCGAGTTTGTCGAGCAGTTCGGGATCGACGCCGAAGATCTCGAGGCGCGAGCGGACGTAGGTGAGCGCGGCGCGGGCCGACTCCTGCATGACGTCGCCGAGCTTGCCGGTCAGGGTGAGCGTTCCCTTGCCGCGCGTGAGCGCGACCTCGGTCGAGAGCAGCTCGCCGCCGACTTCGGTCCAGGCCAGCCCCGTGGCGACGCCGATCTCGCTCTGCTCCTCGCGCTTGCGCGAGCGGAACTTCGGCTTGCCGAGGAGGCCCTTGACCATCGCGCCGTCGATGACGGCGGTGTAGTCGCCGCTCGACTTGAGGACGCTGCGCGCCACCTTGCGGAAGACCGAGCCGATCTCGCGCTCGAGGTTGCGAACTCCCGCCTCGCGCGTGTAGTGCTCGATCACGCCGGCGATGCCGTCGTCGGTCATCGAGATCTTCGCCGGGTCGAGCCCCTGCTCGGTGAGCTGCTTCGGCACGAGGAACTGCCGGCCGATCTGCAGCTTCTCGACGTGCGTGTAGCCCGAGAGGTTGATGATCTCCATCCGGTCGCGCAGAGGCGCGGGGATCGTGTGCGAGACGTTCGAGGTCGCGATGAACATCACGCGAGAGAGGTCGTACTCGACGTCGAGGTAGTGGTCGACGAAGGCGTGGTTCTGCTCCGGATCGAGCACCTCGAGCAGCGCCGCCGCCGGGTCGCCGCGGAAGTCCATGGACATCTTGTCCACTTCGTCCAGCAGGAACACCGGGTTGCGCACGGTGGCCTTCTTCATCATCTGGATGATCTGGCCGGGGAAGGCGCCGATGTAGGTGCG
>JBPPMG010000514.1:0-7365 GCA_051305935.1 Thermoanaerobaculia bacterium | reverse complement strand
GTGAACGTCGATGCCGTGGTGCTGGCACGAGAGCTCGGTGCCGGCAACGAGGAAGATTCCGAGCGAACGGGCGTGCGCCCGCATTTCGCGAGACGCGGCCAGATTGTCGTGATCGCTGATGCAGAGGATCGAGATGCCGGCCGTGGCAGCGCGCTCTACGAGATCGCGGGGCTCGTACAGGCCGTCTGAGTGCCTCGTGTGGGTGTGAAGATCGGCGACGCGCTCCATCGCCGAAGAATAGCAGATGGGGGAACGTGGAACGCGAACTCGAAACCGAGTGAAGGCGGGGCGTGCGAAGGACGCCACGCCAAATGAAACGGGAGAGAGCAAAGCCCTCTCCCGTCCGCGGTTTCGCGTTCCGCGTTCTACGTTTCGCGTTGTTACCGGATCTTCTTGCCTGCGGTGATCAGGGCGTTGCCAGTGGCGCGGCGCGCCTTCTTGACGACCGGAGTGGCGGCGTCCTTCGCGTTCTCGGCCATCCGCGTCGCGGACTTCTTGACCTTTGCAGTCACGCGCGCAGTCGTCTTCTTCGCGGCCTTGATCTTTGGCGCGGCTGCCTTCTGGACGGCCTTGATCTTCGGCGCGGCCGCCTTCTTCACCGCCTTAACCGCGCTCGCGGTCTTCTTCTTTGCAGTAGCCGTCAGCTTGTTGACTTTCTTCTTGATCTCTTTTTTGGTCACCATGTTTTGAGGTGCCTCCTTTTGTTTCCATCCGGGGAACGCACCCAGTGTAATCGAAACGAGATCGCTCCGTCACGATCGCGAGACGATCTCCGCGCATCGATCGCACGTGGCGCGAGCCTCGGTGACCTCTTCGCGATACTGCCAGCAGCGCATGCACTTCGTTCCTCGCGCAGGCTTCATCACGATTCCCACCGTGCCGATTCCGTCGAATGCGAGCGGCTCGGCGTCGCTCTCGGACGAGCTGCGATCGAAGTCGACGTGCGAGACGATCATCACGCGCGCGAGGTCGTCCGCAGCAACGCCTCCCGTCAGCGCTTCCGGAGCGAAGTCGCCCGTGAGCACGATGTCGGCCTCGAGCGACTTGCCGATCTTCTGCGCCGCGCGCGCTCGCTCGAGAACTTTGTTCGCGGCCTCGCGCACGCGGAAGATCCGGTCCCACGCCGCCGATTCCGCCTCGCTGATCCGCGAGGACGAGAAATCGGGGAAGTCCGCGAGATGCACCGACGCTTCGCTCGCGCCCCCCATCCGTTCCCAGATCTCGTCGGCCGTGAACGACATGATCGGCGCGACGACCCGCACGAGCCCGGAGAGGATCATGTGCAGCGCGGTCTGCGCCGAGCGCCGTAGCTTCGAGTCCTTCGACTCGATGTAGAGCGTGTCCTTGATGACGTCGAAGTACAGCGCCGACAGGTCGACCGTACTCAGCTCGAGAAGCTTGTGGTAGATGACGTGGAACTCGAGCTCCTCGTAGCCCTTGAGACAGCGCTCGAACGTCTCGTACGCGCGGTTCACCGCCCAGCGGTCGAGCGGGTCCATCTCCTCGAACGGCAGCGCGTCCTTCGCCGGATCGAAATCGGCGTAGTCGTTCAGGTTCCCGAGCATGAAGCGGCAGGTGTTGCGGATCTTGAGATACGCCTCCGAGATGCGGGCGATGATCTCGTTGCCGATCGCCATGTCGTCGCGGTAGTCGATCATCGAGACCCACATCCGCAGGATGTCGCCGCCGTGCTTCTTGATCACATCCTCGGGCGCGACGACGTTGCCCATCGACTTGGACATCTTCCGGCCCTTCTCGTCGACGACGAACCCGCACGTCACGACCTGACCGTACGGCGCGCCTCCTTCGATGCCGGTGCCGACGAGAAGCGACGACTGGAACCAGCCGCGATGCTGGTCATGCCCCTCGAGATAGACCGCGCACGGCCAGCCGAGCTCCGGGCGGCGCTTGAGCACGGCGATGTGCGAGCATCCGGAGTCGAACCAGACGTCGAGAATGTCGTTCTCCTTGCGGAACGAGGAACTGCCGCACTTGCAGCGGTAGCCCGCGGGGAGAAAGTGCTCGGCCGGGTGCGCGTACCAGGAATCTGCGCCTTCCTCGCGAAATGCGGCGACGACGCGCGCGAAGAAGTCCTCGTTGCAGACCGTCTCCGAGCAGCCTTCGCAGTAGAGCACCGTGATCGGCACGCCCCAGAGGCGCTGGCGCGAGATGCACCAGTCGGGACGGTTCTCCACCATGCCGCGGATGCGCTCCTCGCCCCACTTCGGGAGCCACTCGACTTTCGCGATCTCGGCGATCGCGCGCTCGCGCAGCGGCGCCTTGCCGCTCGACGACTCGCGGTCCATCGAGATGAACCACTGCTCCGTCGCGCGGAAGATGATCGGGTTCTTGCACCGCCAGCAGTGCGGATAGCTATGGCGGACGCTCTCGGAGGCAAGCAGCACGCCGCGCTCCTTCATCAGCTCGACGATCAATGGATTCGCCTTGAAGACGTGCGTGCCCGCCCAGTCGTTGACCTCGGCGGTGAACTCGCCGCGATGGTTGACCGGCGTGTAGACCTCGAGGCCGTACTCGACGCCGAGGCGGTAGTCGTCGGCGCCGTGTCCCGGCGCGGTGTGGACGAGGCCGGTGCCGGCCTCGAGCGTCACGTGGTCGCCCACGACGAAGAGCCCGTCACGCTCGAGGAACGCGTGGCGATACGTCTTGCGGTCGAGCTCGGGGCCCTTGAACGTTCGAACGATCTCGGGATCGGTCCAACCCGCTATCTTAGCAACGCCGTCGAGAAGCTCCTGAGCGACGATATGGAGACCGTCCGGAACGCGAACGAGAGCGTAGTCGTGCGAGGGGTGCAGCGCGATCGCCAGGTTCGCGGGAAGGGTCCACGGCGTCGTCGTCCAGATGACTGCGAAGGCAGCCTCACCGGCTGCGATCCCGAGAGCTGACGCCGCATCGGGGCCTAACGGGAAGCGCACGAAGACCGAAGGCGAAGTGTGCTCGTCGTATTCGACCTCGGCCTCGGCGAGCGCGGTCTGGCAGTGCGTGCACCAGTGGACCGGCTTCAGGCCCTTGTAGACGAGCCCTTCCTCGAAGAACCTGCCGAGCGCGTCGGCGATATCGGCCTCGTAGCCGTAGGACATCGTGGTGTAAGGGTTGGCCCAATCGCCGAGAACGCCGAGGCGCTTGAAGTCCTCTCGCTGGACGTCGACGAATTTGCCGGCGAAGTCGCGGCAGGCGCGACGGAATTCGACCGCCGACATCTCCTTCTTTTTCGGTCCGAGCTCCTTGTCGACGCGGTGCTCGATCGGCAGACCGTGGCAATCCCAGCCCGGAACGTAGGGAGAGTCGTAGCCCATCATCGTGCGCGACTTGACGACGATGTCCTTGAGGATCTTGTTGAGAGCGTGGCCGATGTGAATGTGGCCGTTCGCGTACGGAGGGCCGTCGTGGAGGACGTATTTCTTCCGGCCGGCCGACTTGCGGCGGATCTGGCCGTAGAGATCGATCGCGTCCCACTTCTCGAGCCGCTTCGGCTCGTTCTGCGGGAGGTTCGCCTTCATGGCGAGCGCGGTCTTCGGCAAGTTGAGTGTTTTTTTCAAATCCTCTTTATCGGCCATAGGGAGTCCTTCCGTGACAAGTGGGCGAAACTAACATCGCGGTCGTGCGAATTTCAAGGCAGAACGGAGGGAAATGCGGATTGCGGAATGCGGAATGCGGATTAGGGAGCCAGGCGTCAGGCGGGAGACAGGCGGATGGCGTGTCGGATTCCGAGCCAGACAGTTGAGAAGGGCAGTGCGCGGATTCAGCCGACGCGGCGGCCCAATTCCGCATTCCGCAATCCGAAATCAGCGTTCGGCCTAGAGTCCGCCGGCAGTGACCGCGTTCGAGGTCGAGGTTCGGAGCTTCTCGCCAACCTTCAGGACGTGTTTGCTGGAGAGGTTGTTCATCGACCGGAGGTCGTCGACCGACAGACCGTTTCGCTTCGCGATGACGTAAAGGGTTTCGCCTCGCTTGACGGTGTGGTACTTCGATTTCGGCTTTTGGGCGAGACTCGCGGACAGCTCGGTGTGGCTCACCGGAACCCAGATCATCGTTCCGGTTCGGAGCCTGGTGATCCCGCCATTCATGCCGGAGATCGTGTGGGAGTCGGAGCCGAGTTTCCGTGCGAGCGACTTGATGTTGTCGCCCTTTCGAACCTTGTAGTGCGCGACCCGAGCGTGGGGATCGTCGCCGCGCAGGTTCCCGGCCGCTTCGGACAGGCGAGAGGCCACGCTCTTCGGGACGCGCACGTGCGCTGTGCCAGGCGGGGTGACACCGTGGCGGAACGCCGGATTCAGCTCGCGCATTACCCCGTCATGGACACCCAGCGTCTCAGCCAGATACTTCAGCGAGACGGGGCCGGGGATCGAAACCTCGGTCCAGTCTTCCGTTTGCTCCTCGGGCTCGCAAAGCAGGAAGCCGTGAGCATCGGGCTCGCTGACGATCATGAGCGTCGCGTAGAAGGTCGGCACGTAGCCGCGAGTCTCGCGGGGAAGCGCGGCCTTGCCGTAGAGCTCCCAGAAGTCCGCGGAGCTGTTCGCCGAGAGACTGCGGCTGACCCGACCCGGGCCGGCGTTGTAAGAGGCGAGCGCCAGGGGCCAATCCGAGAATTGCTTGTAGAGATTCTTGAGGTACCTGGCCGCGGCGCGCGTCGAACGTTCGGGATCGGCGCGTTCGTCGACCCACCAGTCGACGCGCAGGCCGTACTCGCGCGCGGTCGCAGGCATGAACTGCCACATGCCGAACGCGCCGACGCGCGAGACGCTGGAAGTGATGTAGCCGCTCTCGATCACCGGAAGATAGGCGAGAGCGCGCGGAAGCTCGTGCTCGTCGAGGATCGAGTCGATCATCGCGCGGTAGCGCGTCGACCGGTCGAGCGAAGCCTGGATCTTCGGCTTGAGGGCCGTGGAGAAGAGGTTGAGGGCGCCGAACACCGTGGGGTGATCGGGGATCTCGATCGACGTCGCGGCCTCGTAGTCGGCGATCAGCCCCGCCGCCGTCTCGTTCTCTCTCGTGACGATGAACTTGTGGACCTGGTCGAGCGCGTCGTTGAGCCCGGCGACGTCGCCCTGGAGCGCGAAGGCGGGAGACACGGCGGCGACCGGGTGCGGCGCCGGCAGCGGTGCGGGGGCCGTGCCGTTCGACGCGCAGGCGGCGAGAAGCAGCGAAAGTCCCGCGATGGTCAGTGTTCTTGCGATCATCGTCGTTCTCGCTCCCACCACACCTGCGGTCGGGCGCGCTAGCGCGCCGTTCCGAAGTCGATCTTCAAGTTTACCTGATAAGGCTCGGCCGTGTCCTGCAACTCGACGATTTGCTCGTCGACCTGGAGCGTGTTGCGCTCGCCGTCTTCCATCTGAATCGTGATCTTCACGCGCTTTGTCTTTGCTGCCGCGTCGGCGTTTGCCTTGACCGCGATCCGGCTCGCCGGTTTCCTCGTCATCGCGCCGAGAGCGCTCAGCGCATCGAGCGCCGACGTCGAGCTCTTCCTCGTTCCCTGCGTCGCCTTCTTGCGAAGCGCGTCGAGCTCCGCCATCACGTCGACCGACGACCGCACCTTCACGTGCTTGACCTCTGGGGTCTCAACGGGATGCGCCCTGGTCTCGGGCGCGGCTGCGGGCGGCTCCGCACGCTCGGGCGGCGCCAAAGGCGTCTCGGAGGAACGCGGGGGGGCTTCGGTGGCAGCCTTCGATGCCGCGACGGGAGCCGGAGGCCTCGCGGTTTCGACAGGCGGGGGCGCCGGGCGGACGGGCTCGGGCTTCGCCGGCTCGGCACGCACAGGGGACGCTGCTGCCGCCACCGATGCAGTTGCTGCGGTGGGTGCCGAGGTCGCGTGCGTGCGCTCCCTGACGATCGGCGCGACCCGCGTCGCCGGCTCGTCCCCCATCATTCTCTTACGCAGATTCTTCAGCGTCTGCTTGGAGATCAGCTTGAGAGTCTCGAAGACCCCCTGCCCCGAGACCGCCGACGATTCGACGCTCTCGTAACGTCCGTCCGGATCGAGCAGCGTGTGGAGCTCCTCGCGCGGCAGGATATTGGGCAGGTCGCGCTTGTTCAGTTGCAGCACGACGGGGAGCTCGTCGAGATCGAGACCGATCTCCGCGAGATTCTCTCGCAGATTGCCGAAACTCTCGAGGTTCGCGTCGACCATCGCCCTCTGCGAGTCGGCGACGAAGACCAGGCCGTCGGCTCCCTTGAGGACGAGTTTCCGCGTCGTGTTGTAGAAGACCTGGCCGGGAACCGTGTAGAGCTGGAGCCGGGTCTTGAAGCCGCCAATCACGCCGACGTCGATCGGCAGGAGGTCGAAGAAGAGAGTGCGGTCCGTCTCGGTTTCGAGGCTGACCATCTCACCGCGGCTCTGCGAAGAAGTCTTCTGATAGATGTAGTGGAGGTTGGTGGTCTTTCCGCAGAGGCCCGGACCGTAGTACACGATCTTCGCGGCCATCTGCATCGTCGCGTAATTGAAGAAGACCATCCGCTCCTGCTCCGAGGTAGGGATCGATGGTAGCACCCGCTTCCAAAACGAATCAAGGAAGCGGGACGGAGAGAAGGGCCTCGCGGACCCGTCTCACATGCGTGTTGTCCGGTTCTTGTCGAAGGATGAGTTCACAGAGCGCGAGCGCGAGGCTCCCGTAGACCGACTGCATTGTGGGCCGATCGCTGAGAAGATCCAAGTGTTTTCGGACGATCTCGCTGTCGCCGCGCACGACGGGGCCGGTGAAGCGCGTCGCACCCGATCCCTTGCGCCAGTTTTCGATCGCGGAGATCGACAACGCGGCGATGTCGTCACTGCCGACTCCGTCGACTCCCGCTTCGCGCAGCAAGTCCTCACACATCGAAAGCAGAGCCGCCGGGTAATTTGCAGCGAGCACCGCTGCCGCGTGGTAGGCGCCTTTGGCAGCGGGAGCGACGCTCGTGATACGGGCATGGGAGGGAGACGCGATGCTCGACGCCACCTCGAACGCCGGGGCGGGGCCTTCGAAGACGAGAAGAGCGCCATCGAGCGCCCCCGGCGTTCCCGCCGACGGAAGTGAGCGCAGTGGGTGCAGGCTGAATGCCGCCGAGTGCGGCGCAAAGAGCGAGCTCGTGTGCGAGCCGCTCGGGTGGAACAGCCATGCGCCGGCCGGGGCCCGTGTCGCGGTGAGCTCGCACACCTCCGGCAGGGCCCTGTCGCTGACCGCCACGAGAACGAGGTCGGACGCCAACAGGAGCTCGTCGATCGTGAGCCGCGGGACCTCGAGCAACTCCGGGAGAGCGCTCGCGGAGTCGCGGCGGAGAGCAATCCCTGCGATCGCGCCCTGCGCGGCAGACCACGCGCTGCCGAATGCCCACGCGGCGCGTCCCCCTCCGACGATCCCGAGTTTCATCCGC
>JBPPMG010000483.1:0-18019 GCA_051305935.1 Thermoanaerobaculia bacterium | reverse complement strand
GAACTCGCGCACGAGGCGATCGACGATGATCTCCAGGTGCAGCTCGCCCATCCCGCGGATGATCGTCTGGTTGGTCTCTTTGTCCGTGTGGACCTTGAACGTCGGGTCTTCCTGCATGAGCTTCGCGAGCGCGACGCCCATTTTTTCCTGGTCGCCCTTGGTCTTCGGCTCGATCGCGACCGCAATGACCGGATCGGGGAAGTTCATCGCCAACAGGACGATCGGTTTCGCCTTCTCGCAGATCGTGTCACCCGTGGTGACGTTCTTGAGGCCGACCGCCGCGGCAATGTCCCCCGCCCAGACTTCCTTGATCTCTTCGCGCTTGTTCGCATGCATTTTGAGCAGGCGTCCGATGCGCTCGGTGTTGCCCTTGGTCGAGTTGTAAACCGCGGTGCCCGACTCGACGTGTCCCGAGTAAACGCGGAAGAACGCGAGCTGACCGACGAACGGGTCGGTCATGATCTTGAAGACGAGACCTGAGAACGGCGCGGTGTCGGAAGCGGGACGCTCTTCCGGCTGCTCGTTGTCGGGGTTCGTGCCAGGCATCGGCGGGATATCGAGGGGCGAGGGCAGATAGTCGACGACCGCATCGAGCAGCGGCTGCACGCCCTTGTTCTTGAATGCCGATCCGCAGACCACCGGGGTGATCACGCCGCCAATCGTCGCAATGCGAAGGGCAGCCTTGAGCTCCGACTCTTCGATCTGCTCGCCCGCGAGGTACTTCTCGAGGAGCTGATCGTTCGACTCGGCGATGGATTCCACCATCAGGTGACGCGCTTCCTCGGCTTCACCACGCAGGTTCTCGGGGATCTCCTCGATGTCGTACTTCGCACCGAGGGCCTCGTCGCGGAAGACGAGGGCCTTCATGCGGACCAGATCGATGACGCCCTTGAAATTCTCTTCGGCGCCGATCGGGAGCTGCAGAGGAATCGCATTCTTGCCGAGTTTGGACCGGACCTGGCCCACGACAGTCGCGAAGTTCGCCCCGATGCGATCCATCTTGTTGACGAACGCAATGCGTGGAACGCCGTAGCGGTCCGCCTGACGCCACACGGTCTCGGACTGCGGCTCGACGCCGCCGACTGCGCAGAAAACGCCAACGGCCCCGTCGAGCACGCGAAGCGAGCGCTCGACCTCGGCCGTGAAATCGACGTGACCAGGAGTATCGATGATGTTGATGCGATGGTCGCCCCACATCGCCGTCGTCGCCGCCGAGGTGATCGTGATGCCGCGCTCCTGCTCCTGGACCATCCAGTCCATGGTCGCAGTCCCGTCATGGACCTCACCAATCTTGTGGGTCATGCCGGTGTAATACAGGACACGCTCCGTCGTCGTCGTTTTACCGGCGTCGATGTGGGCCATGATCCCGATGTTGCGCTGTCGATCTAGCGGTACGAGTCGTGCCATATGAAACCCCGGGTCGAACTTTCGCGCACAGGACGCCAAGCGTGGCATCCGCGCGCGGAAGCGGGCCCTTCGGCCGATGGACGCGGAAAACACACCGCAGCCACTGGCCAGTCTTCCCAATTCGATTCGTCGTTTCCCGTTGCTCGGTCCGGAACCGCAGAACGATTTCTGTGTTATCCGGTCGAGACGGAGCTACGGGGGGCTATTTCTGAACTAACCGTCGCGCTTTTCAGCGCGGCCGGCATTCTTACCACAACTGCCGCCGGGATTGCAATGCAATCCCGGCTCGAACATTACCAGCGATAGTGCGAGAAGGCCTTATTGGCTTCCGCCATCCTGTGCGTGTCTTCTTTCTTCTTGATGGCATTGCCTCGGCCATTGGCCGCGTCGAGCAGCTCGCCCGCAAGCTTGTCCATCATCGTCTTCTCTCCGCGGCTGGCCGCGAACTGGATCAGCCAGCGGATCGCGAGCGAGGTGCGGCGCGACGGGCGGACTTCGATCGGAACTTGGTAGTTCGAGCCACCGACACGGCGGCTCTTGACCTCGACGGCAGGCTTCACGCCGTCGACGGCCTTCTTGAAGATCTTGAGGGGATCGTCCTTCGCGCGGTCTTCGACCTTCTTCATCGCGCCGTAGAAAATACCTTCTGCGACCGACTTGCGGCCCTGCAGCATCAGGCTGTTGATGAACTTCGTCACCAGCTGACTGTTGTAGAGCGGGTCAGGGAGTACTTCGCGCTTGGGAACTTCACGTCGTCTCGGCATGCTGATCCTCTAAAAACTACGACTTGGGCCGCTTGGCCCCGTACTTGCTGCGACTCTGCTTGCGATTGGCGACGCCCGTCGAATCGAGCGTTCCCCGGATCACGTGATAGCGAACACCCGGGAGATCCTTGACGCGGCCGCCGCGGATCATCACGATCGAGTGCTCCTGCAGGTTGTGGCCGACACCCGGGATGTACGTCGTGACCTCGATTCCGTTGGTCAGGCGCACGCGCGCGACCTTGCGGAGCGCCGAATTCGGCTTCTTCGGGGTCGTCGTGTAGACACGGGTGCAGACTCCCCGCTTCTGCGGGCTGGACTGCAGGGCAGGCGACTTGGTCTTGTACTTGACCGCGGTTCGCCCCTGCTGGACGAGCTGATTGATCGTAGGCATTCTTTCCTCTTGAGATACGTCTGACGGCCCGGTCGTCCGGGGCATCGCAAAATACTCCCGACACGAGGCCCTGTCAAGTCTCGCGGGGTCGGACAACATACCCCTATAGGTGCTTATTCCGCAAGTGGGTGGACCCTGGTCCCGCCAGCGCGCATCCCGCGTGACGGCGCCTCGACCACAACCCTACCTCGCGGAATCCGCCCTGACCGCCAGGCGCGGGACGTAAAGGTAAAGAATCTCGTCCCGCTTTGCAAACACGTCCTCGCTCGTCTTGAATTGGAGCCGGAATCCGAAGTCCTGCGGCCGCTCGAGTTGCGCATTCGTCAGGAGGAGCGCGTCCGGAGACTCCGCCCCGACACTCCTGGCGATGCTTTCGACCGACACCGCGTCCGCTTCCTGATAACGCCGATCCCAGTACATGTAAGAGCCCTCGCGGCCGAGCGCGGGATACCAGAACCGTCGCGGCTCGCTGAGATGGACGAGAACGACCGACCCGGCGACCGGGTAGTGTGCCGCGATCTTTCGCCCTGCCAGACCGGACGACTCGAGGTACTGCGCCATTTCCTTCGATCCGGAGAACGGCCGCCTGATCTCGAGCGACCAGTAAACCGCCGCCACGACCAGCGAGACCGCGAGACAGACTTCGACACCGAGCATCGCGTAGCGTCGCCAGATCGTCCGTACGTAGGCTTCCCGCCCCGCCGCCTCCGCTACCCAGAGGCAGAAGATCAGCAACCCGAACACGAGCCCGAAGTGCCTCAGCCCGCCGACGACCTTGAACATCATGATGTAGAGCAGGCCCGAGTAGCCGGCCACCCAGATCCATAAGCTCCGCGGGTGGCGCCACATCGCGAAGAGACACGCGAGCACAATCGGGATCGTGACGACGTGAAGCCCGTACACCGGAATCCCCGGAAGGAGCGACTGGGAAAGCGACCAGCGGAGTGCGCGCGGCTCGAACGAATAGAACAGCCCGGTGTGCGCACCGTCGGCTGGCGGCCACAATTGCCAAACAGCCGCGCCGAGGCCGAAGAGAGCGATGGCGAGTCCCGCAAAGCGCGCCCTGCCCGCCTTCCTCCGGTCCAGCCAGAGATCCCGGGCGGAAGCGATGAAGAGCACCGTCCCGACGAACAAGAGGTGCACGCTTGTGTTCGCCATCAGCGCGAGCAACGTGCCGTGGAGGAGCGCCCGCTCACGCCTCTTCTCGTCGAGCGCGGCGAGGGCGAAGAGAAGAAGGAGCCCGATCGCATAGTTTCGTGCGATGACGAGATACTCGAAACCGAGAAAGTACGAGAAGACGAGAAGCAGCCGGAACCGTCGCGAGAAGGGCGCGTGCGCGAGGATCAGGAACGCGCCGCCGGCCGCCAGCGCGACGTGAACGAGGCCCTGCGCCGCGAACGGCAGACCCGCTTTCGCGAACGGGAACAGCACGAGGTACCACAGCGCCGGCGTGCCCATGTGGCCGAGCCGTCCGAACAATTCACCAAGGCTGCCGTCGCGAACCCAGAGCCACGAGTCGGCCTCGTCGCGCCACGCTTCGTGATGCATGGCGAGCACGAGACCAAGCAGCACGTACGCGATCAGAGGAACGACGACCCACGGGTCGCGAACTCCCTTGCGCGCCTAACCCAGGCTCGTCACGGCTGCGCTCCGTCGACACGACGAAGCGTCAGCACCGCGCCGCGACGACGCCCGAGGAACGACTCGAAACGGTCCTCGGAAACGACGGTGTAGCCAGGTACGCGGTTGAACGTGAGGATGTACTCGGGATCGACGACGGAGAATCCGCTTCGCTTGAGCAGGATCGGCCCGTCGAATCCACCGACGAGGAACTGGTTGATCTCGTATCCGCCGTCCATCCGCGCCATCGAGATCCCTTCTGCCTGGAGACGCGAGAACGCCTGCCAGCGCGCCCCGTTCCATCGAAGGTACTCCTGCGTGGCAAGCAGGCTGAAGGTCGCGACGAGGATCGTCGCGACTGCGGCCAGCACCCGTGCCGGCCTGCCCACGCTCCCGACGACCACCGGAATCAGCAGTGCGAGCGTCCAGAGCGAATCGACGACGTAGCGATCGAAGTAGATTCCCGACACGAACAGCGCCCCCGTTGCCGCGACGCAGTGCACGACGGACATCTCGATCATGCAGCGCTCCGGGCGCGACCTCCCTTTCGCCAGAGTCCAGGACCGAATGAGCGCCGCAACGACGATGCCGCCGAGAATCGCTGCGACCAGCGTCAGCAGAGTCCGTTCGCCGTACCCTGCGGAAAACGGCGGCTCCATGTCGAGCGTCCACGTGTCGCGAAGAGTCAGCGGTCCGAGCCCGAGGTTCACGAGGATGTTCCCAGGATGGACCTCGAGCTTCGGAACGTCGCTCCAGTACGGCATCGGGTAGCCTCGCAGGATCATGTGGGCGGCCCCGGCGGCGAAGACGGCGACGCTTCCCGCGCCGATGATTCTGCCCGCCTTGTCGCGTGCAAGCCAGACCGGCAGAAGCAGCGTCAGCGGAAGGAGGAAGAGCCCGGCATTCTGGAAATTGAAGAACGAGTAGTAGCCGGCGACCCGCATGACCTGCGCGGGCAACTCCGCGAGCGGCACCTTCCAGACGACGAAGTGTTCGAGGATCTGACCGGGATAGCCGCGCAGCGCATTCGTGAAGACGATCAGCATCGTGAACAGCGCAACGGGCGAGAGTGCCACGGCGAGAAGCCGTCGCCAGCGGGGAGACAGCGTTTCCCTCTGCCTCAGGATCGCGATCGTCGGAGCCAGCGCCAGCACCACGCCCGTCTGGCGAATGAAAAATGCTCCGACGATTGCCGCGGCCCCCAGCAACGCATAGCGCGCGTCGTCGTCATCGAGCCCCCTGTGAAAAGCCCACAGCGCGAGGACCGAGCAGAAGAGAAACGGAACCTGCGTCATGAACGTGAATGCCGACCAGAAAAGTACCGGGTGGAACGCGAAGGCCGCGGTGGCGACGACGCGCATCCCCCCATCGACACCGAGCCGCGCGAGCCATCGATTGACCACGACCGTCGACAAAACGAAGAGCGCGAGGCTCGAGAACCGCAATACCTCGTGCGACTTGCCTAACGCAATCGTCCAGAGCGCTCCCCAGAGAACCTGCAGCTTCAGCGTCATCGCCGTGAACCGGCTGTAGACGAACTCTCCGCTGTCGACGAACTTCCACGTGGTCAGCGCGAAGTTCCAGTCGTCGTTGAGAGGAAACTCGCCACGCGGCCCCACGAAGAGAATGCAGGCGAGAAGCGCCGCTGCACAGAGAGCCGACTCGACGAAGCGGCGGTTCATGGTGCGCTTACCTCCCCGCGCGGCGTCACCGTCATGACCGCAAATGCGTCTCTCGCCTTCGTGGAAAATCCGAAGGGAAGCACCGGGCCCTTGCACTCCATCACTCCGGGGCCATAGAAGTTTGCGAAGGCTCCGCAGTCGATCGTCCGCACCGGCCAACTTGGAGAGACGACGATCTCCTCGGATCGGATTGCGAGCGCTCCTGTCGGCGTCAGATCCTGGTACGAAGGGAAAGGATTCCTCGCGATGAAGATGACGTCCCCGGCACGCCAGCGCGGCTGGCGAAAGTAGTTCAGAATCTTTCCGCCTTCCCGCTCCATGTAGTACTGGAACCCCCAGTGCCCGTCGAAGAGCAGGCGCCCTCCGATGGCCGCCTTTCGCGGCACGACGACCTCATCGACGAACTGCCTGTAGAGGTTCGCCGTCTTTGCGTCGCCGATCGCAACGCTCGCCGTCAGCGCGAGACTGGCGGCAAGGCCGGCGCGGAACCACGGCTTCCCGACCGGCAGCAGGTCCGCGCGCAGCACGAGCAGGAGCGCGGCGGGAAGGATCGGCAGGAGGTATCGCACCGAGGCGAAGAGAAGCCCGAACTGAAACCAGAGTCCGAGCGCGATCCAGATTACGAGCAGGACCGTGACCGCATCACGGGCATGCGCCCCGCGCCACGCCAGAACGCACGTCGTCACGAGAAACCGGCACGAGATCGCCACGCTCAGCCCGTACCCCGCTGCGGCCCAGGGACCGACGTCGAAGAGCAGGAACATGCTGATCGCCATCATCAGGCCCATGACCGCCGTGACCGCGTGAAGGACCCTTCCCGGCATCTCGACGGGTGCCGCCGAGATGGCGAGAACCGCGGGAAGCAGGCCGAAGCCGATGTAGCCGAGAATCGCGCTGAGGATCACGACCGTGCCGCCGCTCTCGAACTCCGCGATGGTCTGGATGTGGGTGCGCCCGT
The DNA here is from genome assembly GCA_051305935.1 of Thermoanaerobaculia bacterium. Lineage (GTDB taxonomy): Bacteria > Acidobacteriota > Thermoanaerobaculia > Gp7-AA8 > Gp7-AA8 > JACPDH01. The sequence goes on along the minus strand of JBPPMG010000483.1, from coordinate 11,197 downwards.
AGGTCATCAGATTGACGACGCTCCACCCCCCGAGGCCGATCGCGGGCCCCGCGGCGATAACGAAAAGCCCGCTACGCCGCCCGCGACCATAGAGCCAGAGCAGCCCCAGCAACGGCCCGACGAGCGCGCCGTTGTACTTCGCGAGCGGCGCCAGCGCTCCGGCGGCGAACCCGAGAGGGATCAGCCACGCCGGCCCTCCCTTGAGATAGCCGAGCGCACACGCAATCGCGGTGATGAAGAACGCGATCATCGCGACATCGGGCATCACGACCTGGCTCCCGAGAACGAATGCCGGTGAGGCGGCAAGCAGCAGCGTCGCGACCAGCGGCCGCACTTCTAACGCCTTTGCTAGAAACGCGAATGCGGCGAGGGCGAGCACCGAGAACGGCAGCATCGAGGCGTGAAGCACCGTCTCCGTCCACCCCAGCGTCGAACCCCACGCGGCGAGCCAGTAAGGCACCAGCGGCGGGTTGGCGAGGATAGGAAACGCATCTTCGTCGATTCCACCCCAGTTGATCCGGAAGCCGTACGGATCGGATGGAGCCACTGCCGCTCGTTCCGCGATGCGGATGATGTTCGGCTCGTCGACGCGGAACGCGGTCGAAAGAAACGGGATCTGGAAGAGAAGCCAGGCCGCGACGAGCAGCGCGAGGCCGCGCAGCTCCGGACGGGTGAGCCGCTGCTCCCGCGCCTCCTCCCCGCTACTCGCATCCTCGATCGTCGGAACTTCCGGCACGCGTCTAGTGTAAGGGTCTCCGGCTCCCATCCGCAGCACTGGCGCACGAAGTCTCACTCGCGCGGCTGACCCAGCCCCAAAAAAGAACCGGCGGGCCTCTCGGCCCGCCGGTCGTTGCTCGTTGCTCTGGTTCCTACTGCTCCTGGTCCATCTCGGTGATCGAGAGCGCCTCGTCGTCCATCTCGCGCTGCTCGGCTTCGAGCTCGAGAGGCGAGAGGACCTCTTCCTTCTCGAGGTAGACCTCGCGATAGGTCGGCATGCCCGTACCGGCCGGGATGAGCCGGCCGACGATGACGTTCTCCTTGAGCCCGCGGAGATAGTCGACGCGACCGGCGATCGCCGCCTCGGTGAGGACGCGGGTCGTCTCCTGGAACGACGCCGCCGAGATGAACGAGTCGGTCGAGAGCGACGCCTTGGTGATTCCGAGCAGCAGCGGGGTTCCGTCTGCCGGCTCGCCGCCACGGGCGATGACCTTCTCGTTCTCCTCCATGAAGCGGAAACGATCGACCTGCTCGTCGATGAGGAAGTCCGTGTCGCCGACCTTGGAGACGCGCACCGAGCGCATCATCTGGCGGACGATGGTTTCGATGTGTTTGTCGTTGATCGCAACCGACTGCGAGCGGTAAACCTCCTGGATCTTGTCGACCAGGTAGCGCTGCAGGTCCTTCACGCCGAGAACCGAGAGAACGTCGTGCGGGTCGATCGGACCGTCGACGAGCGGATCGCCGGCGCGTACGATCTCGCCTTCCTGCACGTTGACGTGCGTGTTGCGCGGAACGGAGTACTCCTTCTTCTCTCCGTTCTCCATCTCGACGTAGATCTTGCGCATGCCCTTGACCAGCGGCCCGTGCTTCACGCGGCCGTCGACCTCGGTGATGATCGCCTTGTCGCGGGGATGGCGAGCCTCGAAGAGCTCGACGACGCGGGGCAGACCGCCGGTGATGTCCTTGGTCTTCATCGTCGCGCGAGGAATCTTCGCGAGGATGTCGCCCGGGTAAACGTCCTGTCCGCTCGTGACGGACAGGTGCGCGCCCGTCGGGAGGAGATACTTCCTCTCCTCGCCTTTCTTGCTCTTGATGATGAGGGTCGGCGTCCGCTTCTCGGTCGCCGCCGACTCGACAATGACCATCTGCGTGAGGCCGGTTACCTTGTCGGTCTCTTCGCGGACGTTCTCGCCTTCGACGATGTCCTTGAAGGTGACCTTGCCGCCGACCTCGGTGAGGATCGCCGAAGTGTACGGATCCCACTCGACGAGCGCCTCGCCTTCCTTGACGTTCTGGCCGTCGTGTACTTTCAGCAGCGAGCCGTAGACGAGCGCGTAGCGCTCCTTCTCGCGGCCCTGCTTGTCGACGATCAGCAGCTTGCCGTTACGGTTGATCGCGACCTCGTTGCCGTCCTTGTTCGTGACCGTCTGGACGTTGAGGAAGTGAACCACGCCGGCGTTGGTCGCCTCGTGCTTCGACGCCTCGGAAACTCGCGACGCCGTACCACCGATGTGGAACGTGCGCATCGTGAGCTGCGTGCCGGGCTCGCCGATCGACTGCGCGGCGATGACGCCGACCGCTTCGCCGATCTCGACGAGACGGCCGCTTGCGAGGTTGCGGCCGTAGCAGAGGCGGCAGACCCCGCGACGCGTCTCGCAGGTGAGCACCGAGCGGATCTTCACCATCTCGATGCCGACTTCCTGAACTTCGTTCGCCAGGTCTTCGCTGATTCCCTGGTTCTGCGAGAGGATCTGCTTTCCGGTGATCGGATCGTAGACGTCTTCCTGCGCGACGCGGCCGACGATGCGGTCGCGGAGCGGCTCGAGGATGTCGCCGCCTTCCATGATCGCGCCGACCGTGATGCCGTCGAACGTCTGGCAGTCCTCTTCGGTGACGATCACGTCCTGGGCGACGTCGACGAGACGGCGGGTCAGATAGCCGGAGTCGGCCGTCTTGAGCGCCGTGTCGGCGAGACCCTTGCGGGCGCCGTGCGTCGAGATGAAGTACTGGAGGACCGAGAGGCCCTCGCGGAAGTTCGCCGTGATCGGCGTCTCGATGACCTCACCCGATGGCTTGGACATCAGTCCGCGCATTCCGGCCAGCTGCCGCACCTGCTCCTTCGAGCCTCGGGCGCCGGAGTCGGCCATCATGAAGATCGGGTTGAACTCCTTGCTCTTCAGCTCGACCGTTCTCATGTCCTCCATCATCGCGGAGGAGACATGCTCGGTGGCGCGGTGCCAGATGTCGATGATCTTGTTGTGGCGCTCGCCCTGCGTGATCGCTCCGTCGAGACGCTGCTTCTCGACCTCGAGAACCGCCTTGCGCGCCTTCTCGACGATCTCGCCCTTCCTCGCCGGAATGACCATGTCGTCGACGCCGATCGAGACGCCGCCGAGCGTCGCGTAAAGGAATCCAAGGTCCTTCAGCTCGTCGAGCATCTTGACCGTCATGTCGTTGCCGTAGTTGATGAATGCGTAGTTGACGAGATCCTGAAGGCCCTTCTTCTTGAGGAGGCCGTTGATGTAAGGGATCTCCTTCGGCGCGTGAATGTTGAAGATCACGCGTCCGACGGTCGTCTCGATCAACTCCCTGTGAACCTCGAGAACCTCCGCGTGGACGATTTCCTGCCGATCCTTCGGGAGGTTGATGATGCGCCCCGAGTAGCGGACTTTGATCGGCGTGAGGAGCTCGACGACTCCCGCCTCGAGGGCGAGAACGACCTCGTCGAAGCTGCCGAAGATCTTCCCTTCGCCCTTCGTCCCCGGCTTCGACAGCGTGAGGTAGTAGCAGCCGAGAACGAGGTCCTGCGACGGAACCGTGAGCGGCTTGCCGTTCGCGGGCGAGAGAATGTTGTTCGACGACAGCATCAGGATCTGCGACTCGACTTGCGCCTTCGGAGAGAGCGGCACGTGAACGGCCATCTGGTCTCCGTCGAAGTCGGCGTTGAACGCCGCGCAGACGAGCGGGTGGATCTTGATCGCTTTGCCTTCGACGAGGACAGGCTCGAAGGCCTGGATGCCGAGACGATGGAGCGTCGGCGCGCGGTTGAGGAGTACCGGGTGCTCCTTGATGACCTCGTCGAGAGCGTCCCAGACCACCGTCTCCTGGAGCTCGACCATTTCCTTGGCGGCCTTGATCGTGCCGACGTGATGCTCGCGCTCGAGCCAGTTATAGATGAACGGCTTGAAGAGCTCGAGCGCCATCTTCTTCGGCAGGCCGCACTGATTGAGCTTGAGCTCGGGCCCGACGACGATGACCGAACGGCCCGAGTAGTCGACGCGCTTGCCGAGGAGATTCTGGCGGAAGCGCCCCTGCTTGCCCTTGAGCGTGTCGGAGAGCGACTTGAGCGGACGATTGTTCGAGCCCTTCAGCACGCGGCCGCGGCGGCCGTTGTCGAAGAGCGCGTCGACCGCTTCCTGCAGCATCCGCTTCTCGTTCCGGACGATGACGTCGGGAGCGCGAAGCTCGAGGAGCTTCTTGAGGCGGTTGTTGCGGTTGATGACGCGACGATACAGGTCGTTGAGATCCGACGTCGCGAAGCGCCCGCCATCGAGAGGAACGAGCGGACGGAGCTCGGGAGGAATGACCGGGATGACGTCGAGGATCATCCACTCCGGACGATGCCCCGACTTGCGGAACGCGTCGACCACCTTGAGTCGCTTCGCAGCCTTGAGCTTCTTGATCTGCGAGTTCTCGGTCCTCATGATGAGGCGGAGCTCGTCGCTCAGCTCATCGACGTTGACGCGGCGCAGCAGCTCCTTGATCGCCTCGGCGCCCATCTTCGCGATGAACACCTCGCCGTGCTCGGAGCGCAGCTTGCGGTAATCCTCTTCGGTGAGGAGCTTCTTCTCTTCGATCGTTCCCTCGAGGTCGCCCGCATCGATGATGACGTACGACTCGAAGTAGAGGATCCGCTCGAGATCGCGGAGCGAGAGATCGAGCAGATGCCCGATTCGCGACGGCAGACCCTTGAAGAACCAGACGTGCGAGACGGGCGACGCGAGCTCGATGTGTCCCATCCGCTCGCGACGGACCTTCGACTTCGTGACCTCGACGCCGCACTTGTCGCAGATCACGCCGCGATGCTTCATGCGCTTGTACTTGCCGCAGAGGCATTCCCAGTCGGTGATCGGTCCGAAGATCTTGGCGCAGAAGAGCCCGTCACGCTCAGGCTTGAACGTGCGGTAGTTGATCGTTTCCGGCTTCGTTACTTCTCCATACGACCACGAGCGAATCTTCTCCGGCGACGCCAACGAGATCTTGATCGCGTTGAAGTCGTTGATCGCCTGCGTCTTGGTCGGCTGAAAGAGTGTGTTGAAACTTTCCAATGTATGCCTCCTATCCGACTCGTCGTCCTGCTATTCCTTGAGGAGTTCCACGTCCAGGCAGAGCGACTGAAGCTCGCGGACGAGAACGTTGAACGACTCCGGCAGACCCGGATCGTCCGGTACCTCTCCCTTGACGATCGCCTCGTAGATCTTCGATCGCCCTTCGACGTCGTCGGACTTCGATGTCAGGAGTTCCTGCAGGGTGTACGCGGCACCGTATGCCTCCAGCGCCCACACTTCCATCTCTCCGAACCTCTGGCCTCCGAACTGGGCCTTGCCACCGAGAGGCTGCTGAGTGATGAGCGAGTAGGGGCCGATCGACCGCGCGTGAATCTTGTCGTCGACGAGATGCGACAGCTTGAGCATGTAGATGTACCCGACCGTGACCTTCTGATCGAACGGCTCGCCGGTCATTCCATCGATCAGCGTCGTCTTGCCGTGCGTCGGAAGCTTTGCCGCCTCGAGCTGCGCCTTGATCTCGGCTTCCATCGCGCCGTCGAACACCGGCGTCGAGAAGAAGAGGCCGAGCGTGCGCGCGGCCCAGCCGAGATGCGTCTCGAGGATCTGTCCGACGTTCATTCGGGAAGGAACGCCGAGCGGGTTGAGCACGATCTCCACCGGAGTGCCGTCCGGAAGGTACGGCATGTCCTCCTCGGGGAGGATCCGTGAGATGACGCCCTTGTTACCGTGGCGGCCGGCCATCTTGTCGCCGACCGACAACTTGCGCTTCATCGCGACGTAGACCTTCGTCATCTTGATGACGCCCGGAGGCAGTTCGTCGCCTTTCTGGAGGTCCTCACGACGCTCTTCGGCCTTCTTCTCGAGAACGCGAACGCGATTCATCGCGCGCTCGACGAGAATCTTGACCGCCTCGCGCGACTCCTCGTTGACGGGAAGGCTCGTGATCTCGCGGCTCGTCAGACGGCCGAGAGCCTCACGCGTCACCTTTTCGCCCTTCTTGAGGAGCAGCTCGCCGGTGCGGTCGAGAAGATCGCGCTGCAGCGCGACGCCCGAGAGGACCTCGTAGATCTTCTTGTTGCGCGCGTCGTTGATGATGCGGATCTCGTCCTGAATGTTGCGCGCCATCCGCTCGAGCTCGGCGTCCTCGATCGATTTCGCGCGAATGTCCTTCTCGACGCCCTTGCGCGAGAAGATCTTCACGTCGACGACCGTGCCCTCGATGCCCGGAGGCGTCTTGAGCGAAGCGTCGCGGACATCGCCGGCCTTTTCGCCGAAGATCGCCCGGAGAAGCTTCTCTTCCGGCGTCAGCTGCGTCTCGCCTTTCGGCGTGACCTTGCCGACGAGGATGTCGCCCTGCTTGACCGTCGCGCCGATCCGGATGATTCCCGACTCGTCGAGGTCACGAAGGGCGGCCTCGGAGACGTTGGGAATGTCGCGCGTGATCTCCTCGGGACCGAGCTTGGTGTCGCGGGCCTCGATCTCGAACTCCTCGATGTGGATCGAGGTGTAGTAGTCCTCGCGGACCAGCTTCTCGGAGACGAGAATCGCGTCCTCGAAGTTGTATCCGCGCCACGGCATGAACGCGACGAGAATGTTGCGGCCGAGTGCGAGCTCGCCCACCTCGGTGCACGGTCCGTCGGCCAGAACCTGACCTTTGCGCACGCGCTGGCCCTCGTAGACGACCGGCTTCTGCGTGATGCAGGTGTTCTGGTTCGACCGCTTGAACTTGATGAGCTGATAGATGTCAGCGCCGAACTCCTTCGTCTCGCCCGTCTCCGCGTCCTCGAACTCCACGCGGACGATGATGCGGTTCGAGTCGACGAGGTCGACCACGCCGCCGCGCTTGCAGAGCACGACCGCTCCGGAGTCGCGGGCGACGACGTTCTCCATGCCCGTGCCGACCAGCGGCGCTTCGGTGCGGAGAAGCGGCACCGCCTGGCGCTGCATGTTCGCTCCCATCAGCGCGCGGTTCGCGTCGTCGTTCTCGAGGAACGGAACGAGCGAGGCCGCGACGGAGACGAGCTGCTTCGGCGAGACGTCGATGTAGTCGACCTTCTCGCGCTCGATCGACACGAAGTCGCCCGCCTGGCGCGCGATGACTCGCGCGTCTCGCAGGTTGCCCTCGTCGTCGGTGATCGCGTTTGCTTGGGCGATGGTGTAGCGCTCCTCGTCCCACGCCGAGAGGTAGAACGCGAACGGCTCAGCCTCGGCGAGCTGAAGCTGCTTCTTCTTCGCGCCCTCCGAGTTCTGCTTGACGATCCGGTTGTTCTCCTTGAGGAACTCGCCCTTCTCGACGATCTGGCCGAGCTGGAAGCTCGCGTCGCCGACCTTGACGATCCGGTAGTGGTCGAGCACGCGTCCGTTGTCGACCCGTTTGTAGGGCGACTCGATGAAGCCGTACTCGTTGATGCGCGCGTAGCAGGCGAGCGACGAGATCAGGCCGATGTTCGGTCCTTCAGGTGTCTCGATCGGGCAGATACGCCCGTAGTGCGTCGGGTGAACGTCGCGGACCTCGAAGCCCGCGCGCTCGCGGGAGAGCCCGCCCGGCCCGAGGGCGGAGAGCCGGCGCTTGTGCGTGACCTCCGAGAGCGGGTTCGTCTGGTCCATGAACTGCGAGAGCTGCGACGAGCCAAAGAACTCCTTGATCGCCGCGATGACCGGCTTGGAGTTGATCAGGTCGTGCGGCATCGCCGAGTCGATGTCCTGGTGAACCGACATCTTCTCCTTGATGGCCCGCTCCATGCGGACGAGGCCGATGCGGAACTGGTTCTCGAGAAGCTCGCCCACCGCGCGGACGCGGCGGTTGCCGAGGTTGTCGATGTCGTCGACGCGGCCGACGTCCTTGCGCAGGCGGAGCAGGTAATTGATGACGACGAAGAAATCGTCGGGCGTCATCGTCTTCTGCGTCACCGGCGTGTCGAGCGACAGCTTGATGTTGAACTTGAAACGGCCGACGCGGGAGAAGTCGTACTTGCGCGCGTCGAAGAACATGCCTTCGAACAGCGCCTTGGCCGACTCGAGCGTCGGGGGATCGCCCGGACGCATGCGGCGGTAGATTTCGATGATCGCGGTCTCGAAGGTCTTCGTCGAATCCTTACGGACCGTGTTGAGGAGCATGTCGCTGACGAGGTCCCAGTCCGGGAAGATGACTTCGACGTCACCGATGCCGCGCGAGCTGAGAATCTCCGACCAGTCGGCCGGCAGCGGGTCTCCCGCCTCGAACAGCACCTCGCCCGTGTTCATGTCGACGACGTCGGAGAGGAAGCAGGCCTTGTCGAGGGCCTCGGCTTCCACCTTGACGCTGACCGTGCCGCTCTTCTCGAGCGCGTCGGCCATCTTCTTGTCGAGCTTCACGCCGGCGAAGATCGGACGAATCTCGCGGCGGCCGCGGATCGAGTGCTTCTCCTTCGCCTCTTCCTGGTCGAGCACCCGGCGGTCGAACGACAGCTCGACGCTCCCCTTGGCGACGTGAACGCGAATCGGGGTGTAGAACTGGCGGAGGATGTCCTCGTCCGTCGTGAGGCCGAGGGCGCGAAGAAAGACCGAGCCGAGGAACTTGCGCTTGCGGTCGATGCGAACGTAGAGGATGTTCTTCTGGTCGTACTCGAACTCGACCCACGACCCGCGGTACGGGATGATCTTCGCGAGAAACGTGTGGGCGCTCTCCTTGGTGAAGAAGACGCCGGGCGAGCGGTGGAGCTGCGAGACGATGACGCGCTCGGTCCCATTGATGATGAACGTTCCGTTGTCCGTCATCAGCGGGATCTCGCCGAAGAACACTTCCTCTTCCTTCGCGTCACGCATGTGCTTGACGCCGGTCTCGGGATCCTTGTCGTAGACGTAGAGACGGAAGGTGACCTTCAGCGGGACGCTGTAGGTCATGCCGCGCTCCTGGCACTCCTCGACCGAGTACTTCATCTGCAGGTCGACGGGGTTACCGCAGATGTCGCAGATCTCGACGCGGTTCTTGTTGACGAAGCCGCACTCGGTGCAGTGCACCGTCTCCTCGTGCGGGTGGATCGTCGCGATCCGCTTACCGCAGTTCCCGCAGGTCATGCGGAGATGCTCGAGGCCCTTGAGCTGTCCGCACTTGCACTCCCAGTTCCCGATCGTGTAGTGCACGAAATCGAGAGAGCAGGTCTCGCGGAAATCGGAGAAGGGGAAGACGCTGGTGAAGACGGCCTGGAGGCCGGAATCATCGCGCTCCTCCGGGAGCAGATTCATCTGCAGGAAACGTTCGTAAGACCTGCGCTGGACGTCGATCAGATTCGGCAGCGCCATGTAGCTGCGGATCTTCGAAAAGTCGTGACGCACCGGTTCCTGCCTGGGCATCGATCGATTCGGCATGAGATCGCTAACTCCTTCCGTGTTGTTTGGGCGGGACAAAGGCAGGGCGGGAGGACGGCAGGCGTCGGCTCGCGTACATCACGGCGGGTTCCGGGCTCAGTCGACTCGCGTTCTGCATGAACAAAGACGAATAGCAGGCGAGGCGGCCGCAGGCAACGCGGCGCGTGATTCGCGGGACTTCCGATCGTGGAGAGGGCCGCTCCCCCCCTCTCCTGATCCAGACTTCGGGACTGCGAAACGCAGAATGTGACGGGCGGCGCCCTTACTCAAAAGGCTCCGCTCACGACATGCTGCATTTGGCACTCACTCCTGTGAGACTCGCTCGGGGCGCGCCACGTTACGCGGCGCGCCCCGGCGAGGAAACCAGGCTACTTGATCGCGACCTTCGCGCCGGCCTCTTCGAAGACCTTCTGGATCTTCGCGGCCTCGTCCTTCGAGACGCCTTCCTTGATCGGTCCCGGGGCGCTCTCGACCAGATCCTTGGCCTCCTTGAGACCGAGGCTCGTGACCTCGCGGACCGCCTTGATCACGTTGATCTTCTTCTCGCCGACTTCGGTGAGCATGACCGTGAACTCGGTCTGCTCCTCGACAGGGGCAGCGGCGGCAGCCGGGGCGGCCATCATCATCGGCATCGCGGCCGCGGCGGCCGACACGCCGAACTTCTCCTCGAGAGCCTTCACGAGGGTGTTGAGGTCGAGAACCGACATCGTCTCGATTTCCTGGACGAACTGCTCAGTGTTCATGGCCATGTCTTGTTTCCTCCGAATGTTGAAAGCTGTTCGATTTCCACGCGGAGACGCGTCCCCGCAGCAAACGGTTCTGGTTACTCGCCCTTCTGCTTGGCCACCTGGTCAAGCACGACGGCGAGGTTCTTGATGTTCGCGCCCAGCACGATGACGAGATTGCGCACCGGCGCCTGGAGCGCGTACAGAAGCCTCGACACGAGCACTTCGCGCGAGGGGAGCTCGGCAATCGCGTCGATCTGGTTGGCCGGAACGACCTTCCCGTCGAGCAGCGCGCCCTTGAACTTCACGGCCGGCACGTCCTTGGCGAACTTCTTGAGTGCCTTGGCGAGTGCGACCGGGTCGGTGTCATTGTAGACCACCGCCGTCTGGCCCGCGAACTTGTCGCTGAGGCCCTCGAGCGGTGAGTTCTTGATCGCGAGGAGCGCGAGCGTGTTCTTCACGACCACGTAGCGCGACTTCGTATCGCGAACCTGGCGGCGTAACTCGGTGACCTGCGGGACGGTGATCCCGGTGAAATCCACGAGGAACGCGTTGGTCGCGCCACCCATGGCGGTCTGGAGCTCGGTAACGACGGCTGCTTTCTCAGTTCGATTCATCGGCCGCCTCCTACTCCGCCTTCACGTCGGCAACCGCGGAGTCGATCTGGATCGAAGGGCTCATCGTCGACGAGACGTAGATGCTGCGCATGTAGCGACCCTTCGCCGTCGCCGGCTTCGCCTTGCGCACGGCGCCGATGAGGGCGGTCGCGTTCTCGGTGAGCTTCTGGGCGTCGAACGAGATCTTCCCGACGGGGACGTGGATGATGGCGGTCTTGTCGACGCGAAATTCGACTTTACCCGCCTTGATCTCCTGGATCGCTTTCGCGACATCAGGAGTGACCGTCCCGGTCTTCGGATTGGGCATGAGCCCGCGAGGACCGAGAACTTTACCGAGCTTGCCGACCGCGCGCATCATGTCGGGCGTCGCGATCACCGCGTCGAAGTCGACCCAGCCACCCTGGATCTTCTCGACGAGCTCGTCTCCGCCCGCGATGTCCGCGCCCGCTTCCAGTGCTTCGCGCACTTTCTCGGCGGACGCGATGACGAGGACCCGCTT
>JBPPMG010000471.1:0-13849 GCA_051305935.1 Thermoanaerobaculia bacterium | reverse complement strand
CGGGTGGGGTGGGTGCGTGTGATGCTTCTTCGGGTGGCTGCGACAGGCAGGTCTTCACCCTTGTTGTTCGGCTTCGCTTCGAGAGATGCGATACGGGTACTCACAGCGAAAGCCGATCGAGAACGAGTTCATCATCCGCGAGCGCGACAAGCGCCGCTCGCGTGAGCTCTTCGCCGTCGTCTTACTTGGTGTACCGCTAGGCCTCTTTCTCTGGCTGTTCGCCTGGCAGAACCTCGAGGTGATCCGCCTCGGCCGTGAGGCGACGCGGCTGCGCACGGTTCGCGCCGATCTCGAGAAGACCAACAAGAAACTCAAAGTGGAGGTCGAGCGCCTTACGGCTCTCGATGCCGTCGAGTCGAAAGCAGCGGCGATCGGACTCGAACCTGCCGAAGGCGCTCGCGTCGTCGTGGTGTCGTATTCGAGCCGGTCCGTGCGTGAGGCGGGGCGATGACGATCAGCCGGAAGCGGCTGCTGATGGTCGGCGCATTCCTCGTCGCGTGGGCGATCGTCGTCGTCGGGCGCCTCGCGCAGGTCCAGATCCTCCGTCACGACGACTACGTCGCGAGGGCGGCGCGCCAGCAGGAGCGGACGATCGAGCTCACGCCGGTGCGCGGATCGATTCTCGACGCGCGCGGCCGCATCCTCGCAGAAAGCGTGCCCGCGATCTCGATCTAGGCCGACCCGAAGGCGATCACCGATCGCCGCGGCGCCGCCAAACAGCTGGCCGCCGTCAAGGGGCTCGGCCTGACCCGCGCCCAGCTCGAGCAGAAGCTCAAAGGGGACTCGGAGTTCGCCTGGATCGCGCGGCAGGTCACCGACGAAGTAGCGCGGGACGTGCAGAAGCTCAAGCTGCAGGGAATCTACGCGCTCGAAGAGCACGTGCGCGCCTACCCGAAGGGACGTCTTGCCGCCTCGGTGCTCGGCTTCGTCAACGTGGACGGCGAAGGGCTCGCAGGCGCGGAGCTCGCATTCGAGGAGTCACTCGGCGGGCGAGCCGGCAGGGTGACGGTGCTTCGCGACGCGCGGCGCGGCGTCTACCTCGTCGGCGGTGAAGGACAGAACGCGCCCGTCGACGGAGTGAGCGTCGAGCTGACGATCGACGAGGTCATCCAATACATCGCCGAGACTGCGCTCAAGGACGCGATCCGAGACAGCAGGGCCGCGGCCGGCTCGGTCGTCGTGATGGAGCCTGACACCGGCGCGATCCTCGCTTTCGCGTCGTTCCCCGACTTCGATCCGAATCGCTTCCGCGACTTCTCGAAAAACACCTGGCGCAATCGCGCGATCCAGGACTCCTACGAGCCGGGGTCGACCTTCAAGATCATCACGGGAGCGGCGGGGCTCGAAGAAGGGCGCGTCACTCCCTCGCAGGTGATCGACTGCGGCCCGGGATCGATCGAGATCGCCGGAACGCGCATTCGTGAGCATGGAGGCAAGGCCTACGGTTACCTCACCTTCGAAGAGGTGATGGCGCACTCCTCGAACGTGGGAACGATCAAGGTGGCGCTCGCGGTCGGCCCCGAGGCGTTCTACCGGCGCGTGACGAGCTTTGGCTTCGGCTCGAAGAGCGGCATCGACCTGCCGGGCGAGGCCAGCGGAATCCTGCGCGCGCCGAAGAAGTGGTCGGCGCTCTCGAACGCGACGCTGTCGATCGGCCAGGAGCTGGCCGTAACGCCGCTTCAGATTGCGCGGGCGACCGCGGCGATCGCCAACGGCGGTACGCTTCCGACGCCACACGTGATCTCTCGCGTCGTCGATCGCGAGGGCAACGTCGTGGCCGACTATCGCCCCCCTCCGGCGCCGCGCGTCGTCTCGGAGAAGACGGCAGCCGTGCTGAACGAAATTCTCAAGGGTGTCGTGTCGCGCGGAACGGGAAGCCGGGCTTCGCTCGAGGACCACATCGTCGCCGGAAAGACCGGCACGGCGCAGAAGGCGGAGAACGGACGCTACGCACCCGACAAGACGATTGCGTCGTTCGTCGGCTACGTGCCCGCCGACCGGCCGCGTCTCGTGATCCTCGTCGTCGTCGACGAGCCGACGATCGGGCAGTACGGGGGAGAGATCGCCGCCCCCGCATTCCGCCAGATCGCAGAAGCGACACTGCGCTACCTGCGCGTGGAGCCGTCGATTCCCGGTCGCAACCTGGCCGTCGAGCCGCCGCGCCTCCAGGCGCGCCCGCAGCGCGGGCAGCCCGCGGTCCCCCGCGGCTCGGTGCCCGATCTTCTCGGTCTCGATGCACGCGAGGCGATTGCCGTTGCGACGGCCGCGGGGTTGCGCGTGACGACGACAGGCGAAGGCCTCGTGACGGCGCAGAGTCCCGCGTCGGGAGCGCCGACAGGGGATGCGAGCCTCGTGCGCCTCACGCTTGCCGCGACCCCCCCTGCGGCGATCGCCGGAGGAGCGAGACGATGACGCTTCGCGAGCTTCTCGATCGTGTCGAAACGCTCTCCGTGAGCGGCGATACAGACTCCCCGATCTCGTCGGTGACCTCCGATTCGAGACTCGCCGGCTCGGGATCGCTCTTCGTCGCCGTGTCCGGATTCCAGTTCGACGGCGCGACCTTCATCGACGCGGCGGTACGCAAAGGCGCAGCCGCGATCGTCACGGAAAAGCGCGGCCTGTCGCTTCGCGCCGCGACGGTCGAGGTCGCGGACGCGCGCGTCGCGCTCGCGGGGATCTCCGCGAACTTCCATGGCCGCCCCGCCGAGAGGCTCTCACTCATTGGCGTCACCGGCACTTCCGGGAAGACGACGACGACGAAGATGATCGAGTCGATTCTCGAGCAGACAGGCGAGCCCGTGGGGCTGATCGGCACGATCGAGTACCGCGCCGGCGATCGTCGGGAGATCGCCGACCGCACGACGCCCGACGCGACGGTGCTGCAGCAGTGGTTCGCGACGATGGTTGCCGCGGGAGTGAGTCGCGCGGTGATGGAGGTCTCGTCGCATGCGCTCGCGCTTCGACGCACGCACGGGATCCGCTTCGCTGCGGCGGTCTTCACGAACCTCTCGCGCGACCACTTCGACTTCCATCGCGGCTTCGACGACTACTTCGCGACGAAGAAGATTCTCTTCGACCAGATCGACCGCGCGAAACGGTGCGCGGTGATCAACGTCGACGACGAACACGGGCGCCGCCTCGCCGAAGAGCTCGGTCCGGCCGCGATGACATTCGGCCGCGGCGCGGAATGCGACATCCATCCCGTGAGCGGATTCGCGCCGGCCCTCGACGGCCTGCGCGGCGTGCTCGCGACTCCCGCGGGAGAGATCCGAGTCGAGTCTCCCCTCGTCGGAATGCCGAACCTCTACAACTGGATGGGCGCGGTAGGCGCTGCGATCGCCGCGGGTGTTCCTCGCGCCGCGATCGAGAACGGCATTCGCGCGCTCTGCTCGGTGCGTGGCCGGTTCGAGAGCATCTCGTCGCCGGAAGGCCCCGCGGTGCTCATCGACTACGCGCACAAGCCGGACGCTCTCGAGAAGCTGCTCCACGCCGTGCGCAGCCTTGCGGCCGGGCGCCGCCTGATTCTCGTCTTCGGCTGCGGAGGCGACCGCGACAAAGGCAAGCGTCCCGAAATGGGCGCGATCGCGGGCCGGCTTGCCGACCTGTCGATTCTCACGAGCGACAACCCGCGCTCGGAATCGCCCGAGGCGATCGTTAGGGCGATCGAGGCGGGGATCGAGTCGGTCGAGGGAGCGAAGTGGGAGGTGCTCGTCGATCGCAGAGAGGCGATCGCGCGCGCGATCGATCTTGCCGGGAGCGACGACGTCGTCGTCATCGCGGGCAAAGGGCACGAGAACTACCAGGTGGTGGGCGACCGGGTGATTCATTTCGACGACAGGGAAGAGGTCGAATCAGCACTGAAAAATCGCAAAAAATCAAGATGAATAGTCGGCGCGATTGCTTGATGTAAAACCATCGAGAAAAGAGATTGAAATCAACTATGAAAATCAAGTACGATGTCGCCGCTTTCGAAGGTGGATGTGTTGATCCGGCTCCGTTGACGTGTGGGGGGGAGCGTGGCGCGATCGCCAGGCAGTCCAAAGGGGAAGGGGCGATCGAGCAGGAAGACACTCGGCGGGGCCGGATGAGCACATCGGCCGAGGCGGTCGAAGTCGTGACCGCCTACGCGCGTCTCCAGCGCGATTCCGCACCCATTCCCATCTCACTCCACGTCTGTTCGTACCACGTCTCCGTACGCTACCGGTCGCCGTCGCGCCTCAATCTGGAGCGGAGGGCCACGTGCCCGCGCTGACGTTCCAGAAGCTCGCCGCGATGGCGGGAGGCGAGGTGGTCGCCGGCGGAAGCGCCGTGTGCGATTCCGTCGTCATCGACAACCGCGAGGCGAAGCCAGGCTCGGTCTACTTCGCGATCCGTGGCGAGAAGCTCGACGGTCACTCGTTCCTCGCGCAGGCGCTCGGCGTCACCGCGGGAGCGGTCGTCTCCTCGGTGCCCGAGAACGTGCCCGAAGGGAAGGGCATCGTACGGGTCGACGACACGATGGTGGCGTTGCAGCGTCTCGCCGCCGCGGTTCGTCGCGACTACGAGTTCATGCTCGTCGGCGTGACCGGCTCGGCCGGCAAGACGACGACGAAGGAGATGATTGCCACGCTCGCGGCGTCGGAGAAGCGGACGTGGAAGTCGTGGGGCAATTTCAACAATCACATCGGATTTCCCCTCTGCCTTGCGAACACCCCCGACGGCACCGACGTGGTCGTGTCCGAGATGGGGATGAGCGCGAAGGGAGAGATCGAGTTTCTGGCGAAGCTCGCGCACCCGAACGTCGGCGTCTACACGACGATCCGCCCGGTCCACCTCGAGTTCTTCGAGTCGATCGACGGAATCGCGGCGGCGAAGCGCGAGCTCCTCGAGAACCTCGTTCCCGGAGGCACGGTGGTGCTCAACGCGGACGACCCGATGGTGATGAAGATCGGGCGCGGGTTCGAAGGGCCGCGTGTGACCTACGCAATCTCCGCACCGGCCGACTTTCGCGCCGTGGACGTCCGCGAGCGCGGGCTTCGCGGCACCGCGTTCCGCGTCGAGGCGGAAGGCGCCTCGCACGAATTCGCTCTCTCGATGCCGGGCCTTCACAACCTCGAGAATCTGCTCGCGGCGATCGCGACGGCGCGCGTGCTGGGGGTCGGCTGGAGCGGAATCGCGCGCGGCGTGGCAGAAGTCAGGCCGCTGTACCACCGCGGCGTCGTCATGGCGTGGCGCGGCGCGACGATCTACGACGACACGTACAACTCGAACCCCTGGGCGCTCGCCCGGACGCTCGAGCTCCTTGCGGTTGCCGAATGCGAAGGGCGTCGCATCGCCGTCGTCGGCGACATGCTCGAGCTGGGCCCCGAGGAGAAGGCATTCCACTTCGAGGCCGGGCGCGCGATTCCGAAGGGGATCGACATCGTCGTGGGCGTCGGCCGGCGGTCGAAGTTCATCCTCGACGGCGCACGTACGGCCGGCTTCGCGCTCGGCTCGCTCTTTCACTTCGATGACGCGCTCGCCGCGGCGCGGTGGCTGCGCGAGACGATTCGCCCGGGAGACCTCGTGATGCTCAAGGCTTCGCGAGGCATCGGCCTCGATCGCGCCGTCGCGGCGCTGGAGGAGGCCTGATGCTCTATCACCTCCTTTATTCATTGCGCGACGACATCTCGGTCTTCAACGTCTTCCGCTACATCACGTTCCGCACCGCCTACGCGGCGCTGACGGCGCTCGTGATCTGCTTCCTCGTAGGCCCGGCCTTCATCCGCTTCATGACGCGGGTGAAGGTGGGGCAGTACGTTCGCACCGAAGGGCCGCAGTCGCACCACGCGAAGGCGGGCACGCCGACGATGGGGGGGATCCTGATCCACCTCGCGGTGCTCGTGGCGACGCTGCTCTGGGCGGACGTGATGAATCCGTACGTCTGGATCGTCCTGTTCGTGACGGTCGCATTCGGCGCGATCGGCTTCGCGGACGACTGGCGCAAGCTCGCGCGGCGACGCAGCCTGGGGCTGACGGCGAAGCAGAAACTTGCGCTGCAGGCGATCGTGGCGCTGGTCGCCGGCGCCGCGATCTCGTGGCTTCCGACGATTCACAACTCCGGGACGACGGCGCTGACGTTCCCGTTCTTCAAGAGCCTCGTCCTCGATCTCGGCCTGTTCTACGTGCCGTTCGTGGTCTTCGTGATCGTCGGCGCGTCGAACGCGGTGAATCTGACGGATGGCCTGGACGGGCTCGCGATCGGGACGACGCTGATCGCGGCGGGAACTTACGCGATCCTCACCTACGCGGCGGGGAACTACCGGATCGCCGACTACCTGCGCATCGCGTGGGTGCCCGGCACGGGCGAGCTCGCCGTCTTCTGCGGAGCGCTCGTCGGCGCGTCGCTCGGCTTCCTCTGGTTCAACGCGCATCCTGCCGAGATCTTCATGGGCGACGTCGGATCGCTCGCGCTCGGCGGCGCGATCGGCTGTGTCGCGGTGATGATCAAGCAGGAGTTCCTGCTCGTCCTCGTCGGCGGCCTCTTCGTGATCGAGGCGGCTTCGGTGATCGTGCAGGTCGGCTCGTTCCGCACGACGGGACGCCGCGTCTTCAGGATGGCGCCGATTCACCACCACTTCGAGTTGTCGGGCTGGAGCGAGACGAAGGTCGTCGTGCGCTTCTGGATCGTGGCGTTGATTTTCGCAGTCGTGAGTTTGTCGACGCTCAAGCTCAGGTGAGGCAGGCGAGAGGCGATGAGGCGAGAGGCGATGAGCAGGCGGTACAGCCGCAAAGCGGCGTGGCGATGGTTAGCTCGGCGCGTGAGCGCCGAGGAAGGCGCGTGAGCGCCGAGGGACAGATCCACGAGGCATGAATTTGCGCCCCATCGGGGCGCCGGAAAACAGGGGACGAAATCGAAATGAGAACGGTGGTCTTCGGAGCGGGAAAATCGGGAGTCGCGGCGGCGAATCTGCTCGCGGCTCGCGGGGAGCGTGTCGTGATCACCGACGCGCAGCCGGCCGGCGCGATCGCGCTCTCCGACGCGATCGATCCGCGCGTCGAACGCGTCTTCGGCGAACACCCGGCGCGCCTGCTCGACGACACCACAGAGATCGTCCTCAGTCCCGGCATCCCGCGGACGATTCCGATG
Organism: Thermoanaerobaculia bacterium; assembly: GCA_051305935.1. GTDB lineage: Bacteria > Acidobacteriota > Thermoanaerobaculia > Gp7-AA8 > Gp7-AA8 > JACPDH01. The sequence continues at coordinate 6,741 of JBPPMG010000471.1, read as the reverse complement.
CTCGCCGAGGCCGACGCGCGAGGGATCCGCATCATCGCCGAGATCGAGCTCGCCTCGCGCTACCTGCGCGGCCGCATCGCGGCGATCACCGGCTCGAACGGCAAGTCGACAACGACCGCGCTCCTTGGCGCGATCCTCGGCGAGGCGAGCCTCGCCCCCGTCGTCGCCGGGAACATCGGCGAGCCTTTGAGCGGCTCGATCTCCGACCTCGAGCGCAACTACGTGATCGAGCTGTCGAGCTTTCAGCTCGAGACGGTGAGCCATTTCCGCGCCGACGTCGCGCTACTCCTGAACATCACGCCCGATCACATGGACCGCTACGCGACGATCGACGACTACGCGTCCGCGAAGTACCGCGTCTTCCGCAATCAGCGAGCGAGCGATTGTGCCATCGTGAACGCCGACGACGTCCGGACGGTGCACCCGCCGACGGGCGCCGAGGTCTGGCGCTTCTCGTCGACCCGCGAGGTCGTCCCCGGAGCGTGGTTCGATGGCAGCGACCTCGTCCTCTACCTCGGCGAGGGAGAGGCCCGCATCCCGCGCCAGAACCTCCGCCTCGAGGGAACGGCCAACGTCGAGAACGCCCTGGCCGCGTGGCTCGCGGCGCGGCGCTTCGGCTGCGGCGACGACGCCGTGGCGCGCGCTTTCGCGAGCTTTGCTGGATTGCCGCACCGGATGGTGCTGGTGCGCGAGCTCGACGGCGTCCGCTGGATCAACGACTCGAAAGGGACAAACGTCGACGCGACGCTCAAGTCGCTCGAGGGGATGCCCGACGCGAGCGTCTTCCTGATCCTCGGCGGCAAGGACAAGGCGGGCGAGTTCGAACGGCTCGCGCCGCTCGTCCGCGCGAAGGCGAGGGCGGTGCTCGCCATCGGAGCGGCGGCCGCGAAAATCGAGGAGAAGCTCGCAGGCGCGGCGCCGATCGTCGCGTGCAGCGACATGCGCGGCGCGATCGAGTACGGGCGCGCAAACGCAAAGCAAGGCGATGTTGTGTTGCTCTCACCGGCTTGCGCCAGTTTCGATCAGTTCAACAATTTCGAACATCGGGGTGAAGTGTTCGAAGACATGGTCAGGGCGTTGGGGGATAGGGAATGAGGCGCGAGATCGCAGCGAATCGTCGCGCCGCTGAAGCGGCGCCAGGTTTGGTTTGCGCCGGTCGTTACCCCCGGCTGAAGCCGGGGGCTACCGATCTCTCGCCGCTGTCGCGGCGACGTGGCGGGGCTGGCTCATCGCCTCTCGCCTCTCGCCCTTCGCCTGCGCTGGCCGCCGGCCTGCTCATCACCTCTCGCCTCTTGCCTCTCGCCCGGCAGGGAGGGCGTGATGAGTAGAAAGCTCTCCTGGGACAAGTACCTGTTCGGCGCCGCGATCGTGATCGTGGTGTTCGGGCTGGTCATGATCTACAGCGCCTCGGCGATCATGGCGATGCAGAAGACGGGCGGTGAGAATCCGTACTTCTTTCTCGTCAAGCAGTGCATCTGGCTGGCGGCGGGCTCGCTGCTGATGTTCGCGCTGATGAACCTCGACACCTCGCTCGTGCGTGACCAGCGGATCATCTACCTGATGCTCGGCGGGATCGTCGCGGCCCTGGTACTCGTGTTGTTCCAGGCGCCGATCAACGGGACCCACAGGTGGTTCGTTCTTCCAGGGTTCCAGTTCCAGCCGGCAGAGATGGCGAAGCCGGTCATCGTGCTTTTCCTCGCGTTGTTCCTCGCGCAGAAGGAAGAGCGCGTCAACGAAGTGACGCCAACGCTTCTCCCCTTCGCGGCCGTGCTCGCGGTCATCGGCGGGCTGATCCTCCTTCAGCCTGACTTCGGCACGGCCGCGATGATCCTTCTCGTATCGGTCTCGATGATCTTCATCGCGGGGCTCTCGTGGGGCCGGATCGCGGTGGTGACCCTCGCACTCGTGCCGCTCGGAGCGTACGTGCTGCTGTCGGCCGACTACCGGCGCGACCGACTCACGACGTTCCTTAACCCCGAGGCCGATCCGCTCGGCAAGGGGTTCCAGGCGATGCAGTCGCTGATCGCCGTCGGCACCGGCGGCGTGAACGGGCTGGGGCTCGGCAACGGAAGGCAAAAGCTCTTCTTCCTGCCGGAGCCGCACACCGATTTCATTTTCTCGATCATCGGCGAAGAGCTCGGGTTCCTCGGCGCGATCCTCGTGGTCGCCCTCTTCGCGGTGATGGTCTGGCGCGGATTCGTGATCGCGACGCGGAGCCGCGACCGGTTCAGCTTCTACGCGGCCATCGGGCTGACGCTGATGATCGGCGTCCAGGCCCTTTTCAACATGAGCGTGACCCTCTGTCTGCTGCCGACAAAGGGGCTTCCGCTTCCGCTGATCAGCTACGGCGGCTCGTCGCTGCTGGCGAGCATGATCTGTGTCGGGCTATTGCTCAATTTGTCGCAGGAGTCGGCGTGAGGCAGGCCAGAGGACAGGCCAGAGGCCATAGGCCAAAGGCCAAAGCAGGCTAACAGCAGGCCATAGGCCAAAGGCCAGAGCAGGCGGTGGAGCGAGAGGCAAAGGTTAGAGGCGCATGAATCTGGATCGAATGGGAACGAAGCAGCGAATCACGACACCAGCCTGCCTGCGGGTCGTGGCTGAAGGTGGCCTTTCGCCTGCTTTGGCCTCTGGCCTCTGGCCTTTGGCCTACTGTCGCGCGGGCGGGTCGAATTTGGATCGAAAGATAATCTCCGGGATTCACACTAATCAATTGCCTTTCCCATTGAGGAAACTTTAAAATTCGATGCCAAACGTAGTTTTAGAGATATGAATTTGGGTGAACATAAGAGCATCCATTTCGTCGGGATCGGCGGGATCGGCATGAGCGGCCTGGCGGAGATCGCCGCCGCCGAAGGCCTCGCCGTGTCCGGATGCGACATGAAGGCCTCGGCGACGACGGCTCGGCTCGTGAGCCGGGGCATCGATGTCGCGGTCGGTCACGACCCCGCGCATGTCGATCGCGCGAGCCTCATCGTCATCTCGTCGGCAGTCAAACGCGACAACCCCGAGGTAGTCAAAGCGGGCGACGCGGGAGTGCCGGTGATGCGCCGCGCGGAGTTCCTCGGTGCGATCACTGCGCGAAAGAAGACGGTCGCGATCGCCGGCACGCACGGCAAAACGACGACGACCGCAATGGCATCGTACATTCTCACGAAGGCCGGGCTCGAGCCGACGATCGTCGTCGGCGGCATGATGCACGACCTGCAGACGAATGCGGTCCTCGGCAAGGGCGACGTGCTCGTCGTCGAGGCTGACGAGTACGACCGCTCCTTCCTCGCGTTCCACCCGACGATCGCGGTCGTCACGAACATCGAAGCGGACCACCTCGACATTTACCGCGACCTCGACGACATTCGCGGCGCGTTCCGCCAGTTCGCGCGGCTCGTGCCGGAGGCCGGCGTGCTGATCGGTTGCAGCGACGAGCCTGAGGTGGAGGCGCTTCTCGCGCAGAGCGGGAAGCGCGCGGTGCGCTATGGCATCGGCGACGGGGCGACGCTGCGCGCGACGAACCTGCGGTTCTCCGAGGGGACGAGCACGTACGAGCTGGAGAGCGGCAGCACCTCGCTCGGTACGGTCACGCTGAAGCTTCCGGGCGAACACTACGTACGGAACTCTCTGGCTGCGATCGCCGCGGCGCTCGAGCTCGGCGTTCCGATGGCGGAGATCGCGGCGGCCCTCGCCACCTTCAGTGGAGTCGAGCGGCGCTTCGAGCGGCTGGGCGAGCATCGAGGGTCGATCGTAATCGACGACTACGCGCACCATCCGACCGAGATTCGGGCCACGCTCGCGGCGGCGCGCGGGAGCTTTCCCGGGCGGCGCATCGTCGCGCTGTTTCAGCCGCACCTCTATTCGCGCACGCGCGATTTCGCGCGCGAGTTCGCCGAAGCGCTGGCAGAGGCCGACGAAGCGTGGGTCGCGCCCATCTATCCCGCGAGGGAGCAGCCGATCGAGGGCGTCGATGCGTCGACGATCGCGAACGCCGCGGGCGGCGGGAACGTCCGCGCAATGGAAGGCACCAACGCAGAGATTGCCGCGCGGTTCGGCCGCGAGCTCGCGCCGGGCTCGGTCTTCGTGTCGATGGGCGCGGGCGACATTCACGAGGTAGCCGAGATCCTCGCGGGAGGGGCGCGATGAGGACGTTCGAGACTTCGAGCGACCGCTTCTTCCGGCCGAGCGACCCGCAGGCGACGCGGAGAAACTATCGCCGCGTGCAGGCGCATCGGATTCTCGCCATCGCGACGAACGTCGTCGTCGTCTTCGTCGTCGCTGCCATCGGCTACTGGCTCTGGCAGCGGACACAGAGCGATTCGCGTTTCGCGATCCGGAACATCGAGACGGTCGGCGCGCAGCACACTTCGCGCGCGGCTCTCGATGCGGTCACGAAGCCGTACGTCGGGCGGAATCTGTTCCGCCTCGATATCGAGGAGCTGCGCCGTGGTCTCACGGCGTTGCCCTGGGTCTCCGAGGTGGCGATCGAGAAGGAGCTGCCCGGAAGGTTGACGATTCATCTCGTCGAGCGCGTGCCGGTGGCGATCGTCTCCACGGGTGGCGCGCTCCGGTATGCCGACGCGAAGGGTGTCGTGTTCGCGGAGGTGCGCCCCGAGTTCGGGAATCGCGAGCTTCCGCTCGTCGTCGCCGACACGCGGGCCGGGGTCGAAGGCTGCGTGACGTTTCTCGAATCGCTCCGCACCGAGAGTCCCGAGCTTTACGCGCGGGTCTCCGAGGTCAGGCCCGAGGAAGGAGAGACGTACCGGATCTTCGATCGGGAGTTGCGCGCGCCGGTGCTCGTCGATCCCGCTGACGCCGCGACGAAGTGGGCGTCGCTCTGCGCGATCGCGGATGCGGAAGGGTACGGGCCGGGAACGCTCGAGTACGCGGACCTGAGGTTCGCGAACCGGGTAGTCGTCAAGCCGCGGACCGGACACGCGCCGGTCGAGAGGCTCGACAGGGCCGGAATTGGAAATGCAATGAATGCGGGCGTGGCGCCGGACGGCGCAGGCGCGGGGAACCAGGGGGTAAAGGACTAATGGCGAAGAGCGACAACTACATCGTGGGGATCGACATCGGCACGTCGAAGGTATGCGTGCTGATCGGTGAAGTGAACGACCGCGGGCAGCTCGAGGTGACGGGCAAGGGCACGTCGCCGATGCGCGGGACGCGGCGCGGGAACATCGCAAACCTCGACCAGGCGGTCGACGCGCTCAAGCGCGCGGTCGACGAAGCCGAGGTAATGGCGGGCGTGCAGATCGAGTCGGCGTTCGTCGGGATCGCGGGCGATCACATCCGCTCGGTGAACTCGCGCGGCGTCGTCTCGGTCTCGGGCAAGCACAAAGAGGTCGCGCGCGAGGACATCGACCGCGTGATCGAGGCCGCAAGGTCGATCAACGTGCCTGCCGAGCTCGAGATCCTGCACGTGATCCCGCGCGAATTCGTCGTCGATGGGCAGGACGGGATCCACGACCCGATCGGCATGACCGGCTCGCGCCTCGAGGCGAACGTGCACATCGTCACGGGCGCGAGGACGCACGACCAGAACGTGCTCGCCTGTGTCAACAAGACAGGGATCGAGGTCCGCGAGCTCGTGCTCGAGCCGCTTGCAGCCGGGGAGGCCGTGCTGACGCACGACGAGCGGGAGATGGGCGTGCTGCTGATGGACATCGGCGGCGGAACGACGGACTACTCGGTCTTCATCGAGGGGAACGTCGTCCACACGAACGTCCTCCCTGCCGGCGCGGGTCACTTCACCTCGGATATCTCGGTCGTGCTGCGCACGCCGATGGACGACGCGGAGCGGATCAAGAAGAAGTATGGCTGCGCGATCTCCTCGCTCGCGACGAGCGAGGATCCGATCGAGGTGCCGACCGTGGGGGGGCGCGCGCCGAAGATCATTTCGCGCGCGGAGCTGACGAACATCCTCGAACCGCGCGCGGCCGAGATCGCGAAGCTCATCTATCGCGACCTCGAGAAGGTGGGTCTCGAGAAGGAGATCCGCTCGGGTGTCGTCGTGGTCGGCGGCGGAGCGGAGATGGAAGGCTTCGTCGAGATGATCGAGCAGGTCTTCGACCAGCAGGTACGCAAGGGAACGCCGCAGGGCTTTGGAGGCCTCGCGGAGACGATCAACGGCCCCGAGTGGGCCGCGGCGGCGGGTCTGCTGCTCTGGGGATACCGGAGCAGGCAGCGAGCGCGCAAACCGCAGCGCAAGGGACTCGCGAGAGTGGCGGAGACGTTCCGCCAGTGGTTCGCACAGGAGTAGGGGCGGGGGAGTTGTTAGTTTTTGGTTGTTAGTTGTTAGACAGGCAGCCGTTGGTTGGTGGTTGGAAGTCGTTAGATAGGCGTCGTCAACTGAGAGGTTCGAAAACTGGAACAGCGCGCGCGGCTACGGGGGATCACCCAAACGGCGAGGATTGCTCCATCCCCGCCGGGGATCCTCTGCCGGCGCCGGGCCGGGGGTGCGGTGGGCGTGTGCCGCGTGCCTGGCAGTCGCCGGGGCGGGGACTTCCGCCCCGCCCCGGCGAGTCGTTTTTTGAGTTGTTAGTTGTTAGTTTTCAGTTGTTAGACAGGCATCGCCCGCTGGAGGTTGTTAGTTGTTGGTTGTTAGACAGGTTGCGAGAGTTGAGATGGTTAGGCCAAGAATGATCGGTCAGCGAAACGATGAAAGTAGCGACGGTTCCGGCGAGAAAGAGCCGGGGACTGTCCCGTGCCTTCGCGCTGCCTGTCTAACAACTAACAACCCAAAACTAA
>JBPPMG010000433.1:0-14142 GCA_051305935.1 Thermoanaerobaculia bacterium | reverse complement strand
CACAAATCTCTCGCGTTCCTTCACCGGGTCGGTCTCCTTCCAGGCCACGATTCCCCCTCGACTCATCGTCGAGGTGCCGTGTAACCCATCCGCCCGGTTTCTTTGTTACCTATCCGCCCGGTTCATACCGTGCCTGCTCTGGCCTTTGGCCTCTGGCCTCTGGCCTTTGGCTTCTGGCCTCTGGCCTGCCTATCCCCACCGCCCCGGCAGCACTACGTCGGCGATCCGGTCGGGGCGGGCGACACCGTTGGCGGACATCCGCGCATCTGCGGCCCTAACGAGTGTCTCGTCCCCGAGCATCTGTCCGCGACGACGCCGCGCGACGGCGCTGCACATCGCCATCCCGGATTTCTCGAGCGCGCTTTCGGCCTGCTCGAGAAGCGCAACCGTCACGGCGCGATCATCGCGCAGCGATGCGGCTCCTGCGCGGATCGCGAGCGCGAGAGCGTTGCCCCACGGCGCGTCGTTTCGCTCGATGCGCGCGACGTCACGCATCACCGATGCGAGCGAGGGCGCACCGTCTGCGCCCGCTGCGCGCAGTGCGAGCTTCGCGCGCGCACTCATGTGGTTCACCTCGATGCTCACGATCTGCGCCCTCGTCAGCATCGAGCGATTCAGTGCGAGGAGCCGGCGGCGGTATTCGGCGTATGCCTCCGCAACGTCACCGGTATAGAGGCCGATCTCGACCCGCGAGAGCATGTACTGGAAATGCTGGAGGTGAAAGCCCTGGCTCGACCACCGGCCGATGGCGTCGTCGACGATCGCACGCGCCTCCCGGGGATCGTCTCCGGCGAGCGCGACGATCCACTCGAGCCTCGTGCGAATGTAGGTTTCGGCGAAGAAGTCTCCGCGCTGCCTAACCTCGGCGAGCAGCGCGGGAACGCGCGTCGAAATCTCCTTCCACTCGCCGAGCCACATCAGCGAGATGAGCGGATAGAGCTGAGACATGAAGCGTTCCCAGAAGACGCCGCTGCATCGCTCCCGCAGCAGTGCTTCGGCGGCGCGCGACGGCGCGAGGCTCTCTCTCCACTTGCCTTCCAGCGTCGCGGCCATGCCCTCGATCAGCAGAGTCAGCCCTTCGGCATGCGGATTCTCGATCTTCTTCGCCAGCTTTCTACTGAGCTCCAGGAGCCGTGAGGTTCGCTCCCGCGCTCTCGTTCCCGCGGCGGCCGAGTACCCGGCCTCGGTCGCAAGGGCCCGCGCGACGCGGAACGGCTCGCCGGCATCGAGCGCGAGCAGGAGATGCCGCGCCTGGAAATCGGCTCCGCGAATCGTGTCGATGAGGCCGAGCCCGACGGATGCCGACCAGCAGGCGTCGATCTTCGTGAGCTCCTGCTGAGACAGCTGCGTCGAGTCGCGCTCCTCGAACGCGAGCCCGCGCAGGCGCACCATGATCCGCCGCAGCAGCAAGGATGCGAGCGCGTGGAGCGGCGAGTCGGCGAGCTTCATCCCGAGGCGGGCGAGGACCTGCTTGAGCGTGACGAGACCGTCGTCCATGTGGCCGTTCTGAAGCAGTTGCTCCGCCGCCCTGCGCTGGAGCTCGATCGAATCCGCTACCCTGGCCCCCTCGACGGCACCGAGGTACACGAGCGCAGCCTCTGCGCCTCGGCCGGCTCCGGCGAGCGACTCACCGAGGTGGACGACGAGCTCCCGCGCCGTGTCGCGGGGCGGCTTCAGATCGATCGCACGCCGATAAAGGCGCGCGGCGCGATCGAATGCGAGGGCGTGCCGAGCCTGGTCGGCCGCCATGATCGTGTACTCGCGCGCATTCTCCATGTCGCCTGCGCCGGCAAAATGACTGGCGAGTGTCTCGGCATCCTGCGTCCGGACCGAGCGCATCGCGACCGCGAGGCGATGGTGATGTTCCTTCCTGCGCTCCGGGTCGAGCGCGGCGAGGACCGCGGAGCGTATCTGAACCTGATAGCTCTCCACTTCATCGTAGAAGCGAATCCCCTTCGATCGTGCGAGGTGGCTCGCCGTGAGCAGAGCCAGCGCTCTCGGGAACTCCTCGGCGAGCCCCGCCGCGGAGCGCAGGATCTCCTGGGTCACCGGTTTGGCGGCGACGGCGAGGAGCTCGAGCAGCAGGAGCGAGTGCTCCGGCAGACGCGCGGCGCGCCGCTGGATCAGCGCTTCGATCGACTGCGGCATCTCCACGCGCGCTTCGTCGGCGCGCGACAGCAGAAACCGCCCGTACTCGACGATGCAAATCGGCTGCCCGCCGCAACCCTCGGCGATGATCTTCGCGATGCGCTCGACATCCGCGACCGGAAATCGCTCGCCTCCCTCGCTCGAGATCAGGCTCCGGGCAAGATCGAGAGATGCGTCAGGGGCCAACGGCCCGAGGCACATCCGCGTCGCGGAGAAGAACGGGCTGACCCGATCGTGCGGCAGGAGGAGCCTTCGCAACGTCGCAAGGAACTCGCTCGTCTCTTCCTCTTCACTCCGACAGGTCACAAGCAGCATCAGTGGCGGCGACGCGGGCGGGCGCAGCACCTCTCCGAGCAGCAGCGCGCTGTCCGAGTCGCCCCACTGGAGATCGTCGATCACGAGGACGAGGACCTTGCGCACGGCGATGCGAGTGAGGATGTGACGGAGAGCGCCGAAGGCTCGCCGCCGCGACTCCTGCGGGTCGGGCGTGACTCCGGTGCTCCTTCCGACGATCGCCTCGATCTGCGACATCACTGGGAACAGCCGGGCGAGGTCGCCCATCTCGGGGGGAAGGATCGTGACGAGCTCGCCCTCGGGGAGGGTGCGCAGCCACGCGCTGAGGCCGTCGATCAGATGGTCGATCGCCTTGTAGGGCACACTCTCGCGTTCGTAGCAGCGGCTTTCGAGCACGACGACGTCCTCGTGACTCGCTCGCGCCGTCGCGACGAAGTGATGGATCAGCGTCGTCTTGCCCATGCCCGACGCGCCGGCGAGGAAGACGACCGAAGTCGAGCCTCGAAGCGTCCGGTCGAACGCCGCGGACATGACCCGGAGCTCGGCGTCGCGACCGAGCAGTGTCTCCGAAGCCCGCCGAGGAGGGCGCGCGGTCGTGCCGGTCGAGCGCGAGCCGAGCGCGAGCTGGCGCAGAATCTCGGCTCCTCCCGGCCGTTCCTCCGGGTTGATGCGGAGGAGGTCCTCACAGAGGGCCGCGAGATCGTCTGGCGCGTCCGGATTGAGCGAGCGGGGAGAGCGAGGCACCACCGACTGCTTGTCGACGAGGGCGCGAACTCCCTTGCCCGAGTGCGGCAAGCGGCCGGTGAGCGCCTGATAGAGCACGACGCCGACGCTGTACCAGTCGCTCGCTTCCGTCAGGCAACGCCCCGCGGCCTGCTCGGGAGACATGTACGCCGGAGTTCCGACGAGCGGCGCCGAAGCATCGTTCCCCGCGTTCAACCTCTCGGTGACGAGCCCGAAATCGAGGAGCACGACCCGGCCGTGTCTCGAGACGAGGATGTTCGCCGGCTTGATGTCCCGATGGAGCTTTCCGACGTCGTGCAGCGCCTGAAGCCCGCGGGCGAGTTGGGGCAGGACGTAGCGCAGTCGGCCGAAGTGCGGGGCGAAAGGCTCCCTTGGTTGTGATGGCCGGGTAGGAGATTCGCCGGAGCCACGAACGGTTCCGCCTCGCGGGATGATCTCCGTGGGAGCCGCGTCGTCGATCGTCGCGTCGGCCGAATCAACCGCGATGTGCTGCAGGAACTCGCAGCCCTCCACCAGCTCCATCGTGAAGAACCAGGAGTCGTGATCGCAGAAGAGCTCGTAGAGCGACACGAGATTCGGATTCGCGATATCGGCGAGTGCCCGGAACTCGCCCTTGAACCGGATGAGGAAGTCGCCCCGCGCGCGGCGAAGCACCTTCAGCGCGACGGCGCCGTTCCGCTCGCGGTCGAACGCCTCGTAGACGACACCGAATGCACCCTCGCCGAGTCTGCGACGAACTTCGAACCTGTCGGTACCCGCGAACACGGCTTCTTCGCGGTCTGACAGCGACATTGACGACATTCACTCCGATTATAGACGGCGGCCGCGAAGAAGCAGACCACCCGACGATGGTGGGGCGGCATGAGAAGTGAGGCGGAGAGGACGGGGGTAAGTCGAACTTCGAACTGCGAAGCTTGCAGAACTCAGTGGCTTGTCGATGTGATCCCACGAAGCGGGAGAGTAGCCTCGCAGGTTTCCCTGCGGTTCCGCTGGACGCACCTGGCTTCTACCCGTTGCGCGCAGGTAGAAGCCTGCGAGGTCCTTCACTCCGCTTCGCTTCGTTCAGGACGACATCTCAATCCGCAATCCGAATTCCACAATCCGCAATCGCTAACTCGCCTTCTTCCACTTGATCGAGCAGCCGAACGCCTTCGTCGACGTGGTCTTGACCGAGGCGCCGCCGAGGACGGCGTCGAGCGCCTCGTTCAGTCCGGTGTGCGTGCGCTCTTCCGGCTTCGCGCTGTCGTCGACGTAGCCGCGATAGCGCACCTTGCCCTTCGAGTCGACGACGAAAACGTGAGGCGTGACGCGAGCTCCGTACTTCGCCGCGATCGCGCTGTCGGTGTCCTTGAGATAAGGGAACGGATAGCCCTTTGCGGTCGCGCGGGCTTTCATCCCTTCCATCGTCTCCTCGGGATAGGCGACGTCGTCGTTAGGGTTCACCGCGAGGAACGTGACGCCCTTCGAGGAGTACTGCTTCGCGATCTCGATGAGCCTTGGCTCGAACGCCTTGGCCCACGGGCACTGGTTGCAGGTGAACACGACCACGGAGGCCTTGCTCTTCGCCGGGTCGAAGGAGACGTACTTTCCGTCGGTGGCGTTGAGGAGCGAGAACTTCGGCGCGTCGGCGCCGACGGCGAGCTCCTCGCCGGCGAAGGCGGTCGAAGCGAGCAGCAGCAGCGCGAGAAGGGAGAGTGTGGACTGTTTCATCGTGTTCCTCCGAGTCGTGAGTTTGGGCGCGCTCGCGCCCGCTATCTGGTTGATTTCGATCTGGTCGAGAGAATTTTGTCGAGTTGTGCGCGGAACGCCTGCTCCTCGAGAATCCCCTCGATGCGCGCGAGCTCCACGCCCTTCGCGTCGTAGACGATGGTGACCGGGATCTCGCCACTGAGGCGAAGCTCTTCCTCGATCGTGGTGACACGGCCCGCGTAGAGCACGTTAGGGAACGTGATCGACTTCGCCGCGAGGAACTTCGACACGCGGTCGCGCGCCTCGTCGCGGCTGCCCGGGAGCACGTCGTCCATCGACACCGCAACGAGGGACACGCCCTTGCCGCGGTAGTCGGAGTGAATCGCCTGGAGCGCCGGCATCTCTGCCACGCACGGGGCGCACCACGTGGCCCAGAGATTGAGGACGCGAACCTTCGCGTTGCGGTCGAAGTGCTTTGCAATGTCGGCCTCGTTCTGCACGTCGGCGACCGGCTGGGCAGCGAAGGCTGCCGAGGCGGCGGTGAGCAGCAGCATGGCGAGGGCGAGTCGAGTCGGGAGCTTCTTCATGGGTCTGGAACGTAGAATAGATGCGACCGGGCGCTGCCGCTGTAAACGATTCGGAACGGGTGCGGGCGCGCCGCGCAGCGCTGTCAACATTGCGGAACGAGCGGTGACCAACATGGAACGACGCGAGCGGGAGGGGAATGTTTCGCGCGAAAATGGCGCGCCGACGCGGCTGCTGTCAGTCGACGCGTTCCGAGGCGTCACCGTCGCCGCGATGCTCCTCGTGAACAACCCGGGAAGCTGGGCGGCGGTATGGGCTCCGCTCGAGCACGCCGCGTGGCACGGCTGGACTCCGACGGACCTGATCTTCCCCTTTTTCCTGTTCGTGGTGGGCATCACGACGCACCTCTCCCTTCGAGGCGAGCGGAAGAGGGGCGCGACAGTCGGGGCGATCGCGAGGAAGATCGCGAAGCGTGCCGCGATCATCTTCCTTCTCGGGCTCGCCCTGAGCGCATTCCCGTTCGTCGAGCTGGGTGCGATTCCGGGATCGGCCGACCCGTCGATCGGCGATCGCGTGCTCTTTCGGCTCGAGACGTTTCGGATTCCGGGCGTGCTGCAACGGATCGCGCTCGTGTACTTCGCGGTGGGGCTCTGGGAGTTGCGCACCTCGAGTCGTGTGAGGCGGGGAATCGCTTCGCCCGCGGAGGTGGTCGCGGTCGCCGTGATCCTCGCCGGCTATTGGGCGGCGCTCACTCTCGTTCCCGTGCCGGGAAGCGGCCTGAGTGGAACCGAGGCGCTGAACGAGCCCGGGGCGACGCTGGCGGCGTGGTCGGACCGCGCCGTCTTCGGTTCCGCACACCTCTACCGCCAGGCGAAGGAGTGGGATCCGGAAGGGGCGCTCTCGACGATTCCCGCGATCGCAACGGGTTTGCTCGGGCTCTTCGCAGGCCGATGGATCACGGGCGGGGTGGAGTTAGGCAGAAAGGTCGCGCTGCTCGCGGCGGCGGGAGGTGCCGGCATCGTCCTGGGGCTCGCGTGGGGCGTTTTCTTTCCGATCAACAAGAACCTCTGGACGAGCTCGTACGTGGTGTTCACGGCCGGCTGCGCGGCGGTGGGACTGGCGACGTTCGCGTGGCTGCTCGACATCCGAGGAGCACGCGCCGCCGCGATGCCGTGGGTCGTGTTCGGAGTGAACCCTCTCCTCGCGTTCGTCGGCTCGGGCGTCATGGCGAGGCTGCTCACCTCGGTCGTGAAGGTCGAGTGGGAAGGGAGGGGTGTTCCCCTGCAGAAAGCGCTCTACGAAACGGCGCTTGCATCGTGGCTGCCGCCCCATGCGGCGTCGTTTGCGTGGGCGGCGGCGTTCGTTTGCGTCTGGGCGCTGCTGCTCTGGCCGCTGTGGAAGCGTGGAATTCTCTGGAAGGTGTGAGCAAGCTAAGGGCGAGAGGCGAGCCACGCGATGTGGCGCAGGCACTGCTGCCTGCGCATCGCCGAAGGCGACCGTCTTCCGGCCTCAGCGCTCCACAACCACCTCGGCGCTTCGCGCCGCGCGCAGACAGGAGTGTCTGCGCCACACGGGCGAACGTTTGCGTTGCCTACTGCCACCGAACCGTGGTGGCATCGGGGAGCGACGTCGACATCACGAGCTCGCCATCCGCGGCCATGGTGGGAACGTTGGCGCGCAGCCGCGGGAAGAACGTGTCCGCATTCAGCGCGGGCCCCGCACCGAGGCCGACCCAGCAGTCGCGGCCGCTCGACTTCGCCGCGAGGAGGCAGTGGTCGGCGATGTCGACCACCTCGTCCCAGCTGAACAGGTCGGCGTCGCGGGACACGAAGGGGAAGACGGCCCATCCGATCGAGCAGCCGAGCTGAATGAGTCTTCCGTCGAACGCGTCGAACACTTCGCCGCGGACCGCCTCGAGGATGCGGTCGGCGATGCGCGGGGCCTCGCCGCGCGAGCTCCGGCGCGCGACGACGAGGAACTCCTCACCGCCCCAGCGGACGATCGTGTCGGTCTCGCGGACGGCCGATGCGAGCGTTCCGCAGAACTGTCGCAGGATCGCGTCGCCGACCGTGTGTCCGAACCGGTCGTTCACGTTTTTGAAGAGATCGATGTCGACGACGAAGAACATCAGGTCGTCGCCGCTTCGCAGCGAGCGCCCGACACGTCCCGCCTCGCGCGCCATCTCCTGCGAGAGGAAGCGCCTGTTCTTGGCCCCGGTGAGCGGATCGGTGACGCTCATGTCCGCGAGCGTGGTATTGGCCGATTCGAGCTCCCGATTCATCCGCTCGAGGTCGCGCGTTCTGCTGCGAACGACCTTTTCGAGCTTTTCGGTTCGCGCCCGTAGCGCGCGCAGCCGCAGTTGGTGGATCGACGCGAGCGTCCCGATGCCCGCGGCCAGATAGGCGAGGATCGCCCACCACGAAAGCCACGGCGGCGCGAGGACCTCGAAGCGTGCTTCGATCGGTCCCGAGACGTTGCCCTCGAAATCCCGTCCCCAGACCAGCAGCGTGTAGCGGCCCGTACCGAGATCGGTGAAGCTTCGCTCCGACCTTCGCTCCCATTCCCTCGGCTCATCTTCCGCTCCGACGAGCTGGGTTCGGTACGTTGCGTCCTCGCCGTGCCCGAGATCGATGAGGCGGTAGGCAAACGTGATGTCGGCCTCGTCGTGGCGGAGAGAGGAACGGCTCGCGAGATCGTGACGCCGCGCCCCGACGCGGACCTCGAGCATCCGGAGTGTCTTCGGCGTCTTGTCGTCCGAAACCGTGGCCGGGTCGAAGATCGCGGCGCCGCGGGTGGTTCCCGCCCAGAGACGGCCTTCCGAGTCGATCATCGAAGCGCCGAAGTTGCATTCGTTGCCAGGCAGGCCGTCGGCAGTCGTGAACACTCGTACCGACGCGTTCGCAGCGGTCGGAGCGGCGTCTGAAGGGAACGTGATTCGCGCAACTCCTCGGCCCGTGAAGAGCCACAGCCGGTCGGCGCGATCGCTTCGGATCTGGTATACGACGTCGCTTGGCAGAGCCGGCACGCTCCGTTTCGAGAGTGTCGCCCACTTTCCGGAGCTCTCTCCCATCTCGCGCCATGCGAGGCCCGCGGAGGTGCCTGCCCAGAGGTAGCGGCGTCCACCCGGGCCACTCGAGATGTGCAGGCTCCGAACGATGTCCGCCGGGAGTCCGTTGCTCGGGTTGAGCACCTCCACGCGATCCCCGTCGATGCGCGCGATGCCGCGGTTCGTCGCTGCCCAGACGCGAACGCCGCCTTCGAGCTCTTCCGCGAGCAGGGCCTCGATTCGGCCGTCGGGCAGCCCCTCGATACGGGTCCAGGTTCCCTTCGGCCTGCGCGACCAGAGCCCGGCGCCATAGGTTCCCGCCCAGATTCGCGTCCCATCGCTCTCCCGCGTTTCGAGAAGCGACACAACGGACTCGCGGGGAAGGCCGCCGTCCGCACTCTCGAGGAACCAGCGTCCGCCCCGCCGCGCCACGAGCCCTCGATTCGTGCCCGCCCACAGGGTCTGCCGATCTGCGCTCTCGAGCAGCGCGAAGACCGAGGTGCGCGCAACGGTCTCGTCTTCGACGCGTTTCCAGATCCCATCTTCAAAGCGAGCGAGGCCTGCCGTCGTTCCGAGAAAATATCCTCGCCCTGTCGGCGTCGTCGTCTCGATCATGCTCACGACCGACGAGTCGGGAAGCCCGGCGCCGGCATCGATGGAGCGCCAGGACTGCAGATCGAACCGAACCAGGCCATTGAGCGTCCCCGCAAAGAGGTGCCGGGCGGGACCGGAGGACGGATAGGGAGCCAGCCCGAAGACGAAGAGATTCGGCAGCCCGGTCTCGAGACCGATCTCGTGCCAATGGCCATCGATGCGATAGTGAATGCCGTCGCCGTCGAGCGCGGCCCAGAGCGTCTCGGTGCCGAGCGGGTCGCGGGTGAGCGACACGGCGTTGACCCGCCGGCCTTCGAGCTCCGTCGTCCGTTCCTCGCCTCCGACGGACACGAGCCCTCGTTCGGACGCGATCCAGAGTGAGTTTCCTTCCGCCTCGTCCTCCCGCTCCGCAAAGCCGGTGACGCGCGCCCCGCCGACCGCTGCCGTCGCCTTCGCATCCGGCTGGCACCGCGCAGCGTCGCAGCGGTAGATCTCGCCCGTCGCCGTGCCGACGAGCAGTGCGGTCGCGCCGGCATGGAGAGCCGTGACCCGCGTTCCGTCGAGCCCCGTGACGATCGATGCTGTGAGCGTCACGGGATCGACGCGGTGCAGCCCCGCGGCAGAGCCCGCCCAGATGATGTTGGCTCCGGAAGGTGTCTTCGTCTCCGCGAGCGCGCCGACCGTTTCGGACTTGATCCGCGCCGTCGCCACGCTCGACCAGCGATCTCCGTCGAGCCGATGAAGCCCTCCGCCCTCCGTGGCAAACCAGACGGCGCCGTCTGCGGAGGCGAGCAGAGTTCGAGGCCAGTTCGATGGCGCGGTTGCGGGCATCTCGACCGGCACCCAGCGCGATCCGTCGAACGATGCACCTCCCTCGCGGGTGGTCGCCCAGAGCGTTCCGCCAGGGCTCAGCGCGAGTGCCTCGATCGAGTTCTGCGGCAGGCCCTCGTCGTCGGTGTAGACCCGCGAATGGAGACGGGCGGCGAGCGCCGGGTCGCGCTCGCTCCCGCGACGCAACTCGTGCGCGCTCGCGCCGCAGGGGAGAAGGACCGCGGCGGCGATCAGAAGCAGGGCGACGCTCGCGCGTCGGGGGTGTCGGCTCTCCGTCATTCGAAGCAGTCGCGAATGATACCTTGATCGGTGATAATCGACAGTACGATCCAAACAACCGGAGACGACGACTTGCCGAACGGAGCGGATGCCGCGACGGAGTGGACGTTCCACGGGCGGAGCTTCAATCCCGCCACGCGGACGGTCCGCGCGTTCGATCGCGCGGGCTTTGCCGACGAGCTGAAGGACGAGGATGTCTTCTCCTGGATCGACCTCGAGGGTCGTGACATCGGCGCGATGAACAGCCTGCTCCAGCAGGTAGGGATCGACCTGGTGCTGGTGAGCCACTTCGGCGAAGACGAGATCCTCCCCAGAATCGTCGATCAATCGGACTGTTTCGCGTTCTACCTCTACGAGATTCTCCACCCCGACGCCCACCTCGATACGTCGTCGGGCCTGCGCGAGCTCGAGGTGCAGCGGATGATCATGGTTCTCGGCGCCGATTACGTCATCACGTACCACCAGCGTCCGATCGAGGCCGTCGAGTACGTGAAGGAGGCCTGCGAGGAGAACTTCCGGATGTTCGGCAAGTCTCCCGGATTCATCGCGTTCCTTTTCCTGAGCCGCTGCCTTTACGACTACGCGCACCTCAACCTGGCGAACGACAACTATCTCGACTCGCTCCAGGCGCGCCAACTAAGCGGCCAGGTCAGAGAGTTGGAGGAGATGATCTCCGTGGCGGGGATGAACATTCTGACCCTGAAGAAGCTGACGGCGAGTCTTCACATCGTCCTGATGCTCATGGTGACGAAGCGGAGCCCGTTCATCAGCGGGGAAGCAAGACTCTCGTTCGCGGAGCTGCTGCAGAGCGTGCAGTCGGTGCGCGGGGCGATCGACTCGTCGCGCGACCTTCTCGACGGCATCGTCGCGAGCTTCCAGGCGAGCGCTTCGGCCAAGACGGCGGAGATCGCGCGCGTACTGACAGTCGTCTCCGCGATCATCCTGCCGCTCTCGCTCGTCGCGGGCATCTACGGCATGAACTTCCGGCACATGCCGGAGCTCGAGGGGAGGAGCTCCTATTTCGTCGTGCTGGGCGGCATGGGAATCCTCGCCATCGTGCTCCTCGGGGTGTTCAAGCGGCTTGGCTGGATCGGGAAGGGGAGCTCCCGCACATGACCCGCGGCCCCCGGGTCGCCTGGACCGATCCGACCGGACTACAATGGCGAGCGAAATGACGACAGACGGCCTGGACGACGCGGCGGAGAAAGAGCGTCTCGAAGCGGTTCGAGACTGGGGCGTGCTCGACCTCGAAGCGGACGAGACGCTGGACGAGATCGTGAAGATTGCGGCGCTCTCGTGCGCCGCTCCCGTGGCGATGATCGGGTTCGTCGGTGCCGATCGCCAGTGGTTCAAGGCGAAGCAGGGGTGGACGATCGAGTCAATGCCCCGGCACCTCAGCTTCTGCAACCGGGCGATCCAGCAGTTCTCCACGGTGACGATCGCCGACACGCTTCGCGATCCCGAGCTCGCCCGGCATCCTCTAGTCACGGGCCCGCCGCACATACGCTTCTACGCCGGCGCGCCGCTGGTAACAGCCGAGGGGCAGATTCTGGGAACTCTCGCGGTGTTCGACAGCGTTGCCCGCACGACGCTGAACCCCACGCAGAAACGAATCCTCGAGTCGCTCGCGAAAGAAGTGATCAGTGCGCTGATCATGCGACGTGATGTGAGCGAGCTCGAGAAGCGGGCGCGGGAGACGACGGACGTCAAGCACGCGCTTGCCGAGACGCAGGAGCGCCTCCATGATCTGTTCGAGAGCGTCGACGACTTCATCCTGACGATCTCGACCGACGGACGTCTGATGCACGTCAATCGCGCGTGGCTCGAGACCTTTGCCTATTCGCGCGAGGAGATCGCACGCGTCTCAATCTTCGAGATCGTGAACCCTGACGTTCGCGCCGAGTTCGTGAACGTCTTCAAGCGGGTGGTGGCAACGGGCCGCCCGGAGACGATCGAAACGGTATTCCTGACGAACCACGGCCGCAGGATCACGGTGGAAGGGAAGCTCAGCCCGCGCGTCATCGACGGACGCTCGTCTCTCGTCCGCGTGATCTTCCGCGACGTCAGCGAGCGCAAGCAGTTCGAGGTCGATCTCGGGAAGGCGCGTGACGCGGCGCTGGAGTCGGCCCGTCTCAAGAGCCAGTTCCTGACGAACGTGAGCCACGAGATCCGCACGCCGATGAACGCGATCGTCGGCATGCTCCAGCTCCTTCTCGATTCGAAGCTCGACGCCGAGCAGACGGAGTTCGCACGCACTGCGCTCTCGAGCGCCGACGAGCTGCTCAGCATCATCAACAACATCCTGCAAGTCTCGAAGCTCGAGGCGGGACGCCTCTCCAAGACGCTGAGCGATTTCGACCTGATCAACACCGCGACGTGGATTGTCGAGGTCATGAAGGTCGCCGCCGCCGAAAAGAACCTGTCGATGTCGATGCATCTCGACGAGAACCTCCCCGCAGTCGTCTACGGCGACGTGAGCGCGGTCAG
The DNA here is from genome assembly GCA_051305935.1 of Thermoanaerobaculia bacterium. GTDB lineage: Bacteria > Acidobacteriota > Thermoanaerobaculia > Gp7-AA8 > Gp7-AA8 > JACPDH01. Next base: position 1,505 of record JBPPMG010000433.1, on the reverse strand, counting down.
GCAGACGCTCACGAACCTGTTGAACAACGCGGTCAAGTTCACCGAGCACGGTTCGATCCGCGTCGTGCTCCGCCTCGAGCGCGAGACCGACACGCACCTGATCGTCCGGTTCGAAGTCACCGACACCGGCATGGGCATCGCGGACGAAGCGCAGGAGAGAATCTTTGCGCCGTTCACGCAGGTCGACGGCTCGATGACGCGCAAGTATGGCGGCGTGGGCCTTGGGCTCTCGACCTCGAAGCAGCTCGTCGACCTGATGGGCGGCGTGATCGGCGTCGAGAGCAAGGTGCTCGAGGGATCGACGTTCTGGTTCAGTATCCCGTTCGAGAAGCGGACGGCGCGGGCCGAGCGTTTCGATTTCACCGGCACGAGGGTTCTCGTCCTCGACCAGAGCGAGACGAGCCGCAAGATCGTCGTCCACTACCTCGAGTCGACGCTCAAGATGCGCTGCGACACGGCGACCTCACCGGTCGACGCGCTCGAGATGATGCGAAGCGAAGCGGCGTTCGGCGACCCGTTCCGCGTCGCGATCTTCGATCTGCACATGCCGGCGATGCACGGCCTCTCCCTTGCGGGGGAGATCAAGGGAGACGTGTCGATCGCAGGAACCTCGCTGATCTCGATGATCTCGCTCGGAGAGCAGGTCGACGACGATCTGCTGCGCGAGGTCGGAATCTCGGCCTACATCCAGAAGCCGGTCGAGCAGGCCGAGCTTCTCGACGCGCTCACGATCGTCATGGCGAGCGAACTGAGGCCGGCGCGAAAGCAGATCCCCGTCGCGGTGCCTGCTCCTCCTCCGCCTTCCGCGCTTCCGTTGGCGACGCCCGATGGAATGAGGCGAATCCTTCTCGCGGAAGACAACACGCTGAACCAGAAGCTGACCAAGAGCCAGCTCATCAAGCTCGGCTACGAAGTCGACATCGTCGCGAACGGAAAGGAAGTCCTGAGGAAGCTGCAGGAGCGCTTCTATCCCGTGATCCTCATGGATTGCCAGATGCCGGAGATGGACGGGTACGAGGCGACGATGCAGCTGCGGCGCCTCGAGGGCGGGGTTCGACGCGTACGCATCATCGCGATGACCGCGCACGCGCTCGAAGGCGATCGAGAAAAATGCCTCGCCGCCGGCATGGACGACTACCTCTCGAAGCCGACCCGCCAGGAAGACCTCGCGACCGCGCTATTAAAGTGGACGAAGGGTTAGGCGAAAGGCGAACGTTAGAGGCCAACGGCCAGGCGTCAGGGCCAAAGGCCAAAGGCCAAAGGCCAGAGGCCAGAGGCCAAAGCAGGCAGCTTCGCTCCCGCCCGCTCGACTGTTGGTGGTCTCCGCCGATCGTTCTGCAGGCAATACTCGCACTGCCGTGTCAGGCCGTTGGCCTGGGTGCTGCCGGGCGCATAGGTAACAAAGAAACCGGGCGCATAGGTTACACGGACTGGTTGATTTTGTGCGGTCGAAGACCGCAGCGCCTTTGCTGTTCGTCTCTGTCTCTGGGCCTCTCGTCGCCGGC
>JBPPMG010000428.1:0-15858 GCA_051305935.1 Thermoanaerobaculia bacterium | reverse complement strand
TCTCGCGGTTGCAAAGGCCGTGTCGCACGCCGGCGCGCTCTCGATCGTCGGCGGCGGCGAGTCGGTCGAGTCGGTCAACGAATCGGGCTATGCCGACCGGATCAGCCACATTTCGACGGGTGGAGGAGCTTCCCTCGAGTTCGTGAGCGGCGAGACGTTGCCAGGCGTTGAAGTTCTGCGCGTGAGCTGACGCTCACGCGAATTGAGAATTGGAGAACTCAGAATTGAGAGATGGTGGCGGCAAGGGCGCCGCCGCGTCTTCTCGATCTCTATGCATTTTTCAGAAGCGGTAATGACGTTCTATAAATTGCGCTATAATTTTTATCTCTCAATTCTCAATTTTTAATTTTTTTCAGTGCACCGATGGCTCAGGAGATCGAAGTCAAGTTTCCGCTCACCGATCGCGACGCGATCGTGCGAAGGCTCGAGGGCCTCGGGGCGGAGCGACTCTATCCCGAGACCTTCGAGGACAACATCGTGCTCGACCGGAGGGGCGAGCTCAGGACGCGAGGCTCGCTTCTGCGCGTCCGAAAGTTTGGCAAGTACACGCTCGTCACCTTCAAGGGTCCGATGTCGATCACGGGCGGTGTGCGGGCCCGCGAGGAAGTGCAGACGGGCGTGGAAAGCCTCGAACGCGCCCTCGCGCTCTTCGACGTGCTCGGCTTCAAGCCGATCTTCCGCTACCAGAAGTTCCGCGAAGTCTGGCGAGTCGGGGATGCGGAGATCGTGCTCGATCGCACGCCGATCGGTGACTACTTCGAGATCGAGGGCTCGCTCGTCAGGATTCGCGAGCTCGCCGAGGCGCTCGGAATGGAGATGGACAAGGCGATTCGGCTCACGTACGCCGATCTTTATCGCCAGCAGCGGCGCACGCGGCCAGACCTTTCGGAGAACATGGTCTTTCCGCCCGAAGGATATCCGTCAGGATGAAGGCGATGGTGCTCGCGGCGGGCCTCGGGACGCGGTTTCGCCCCGTCACCGAGACGATGCCCAAGCCGCTCGTTCCCCTGTGCAATCGGCCTCTGGTGGGGTGGGCGATCGACTCTCTCATCACCGCGGGGGTGAGTGAGGTCGTCGTCAACCTCCATCACCACCCGCTGCAGCTCAAGAGTTGGCTGGAGGCGGAGTACGCGGGGCGCTGCGAGATCCGGTACTCGTTCGAGCCCGAGATTCTCGGCACGGGTGGCGGACTGCGGCGCGCGCGCGAGAATTTCGAGCGGGAAGACGTCTTCTTTCTCGTGAACGGCGATTCCCTGCAGTTCCCTCCGTGGGCGGAACTGGTCTCGTCGATGCGAACGACGGGAGCGGTTGCGTCGATGCTGCTGCGGCACCCGCCGCTCGACGACCGCTTCACGAGCGTCTGGTTCGACGGGATTCGCGTGACGGCGATTGGCGCGTCGGGGAGCGGGGAGGCGCTGATGTTCTCCGGCGTGCACGCGCTCACCCCCGACGTCTTCGAGTACCTGCCGGACTCGGAGTTCTCCGGGATGACCGAGGATTTTTACGTTCCGATGCTCCAGTCGGGCGAGCGGGCGATCACGGGGGTCGTTCACGACGGTCTCTGGTACGACGTCGGAAGCCCGGCCCGCTATCTCCAGGCAAGCCGTGAGCTCACCGGGGCGCTGGTGCGGGGCGAGGCGGGAATGCCGCGAGGCTCGGGCATCACGGGTGACGCGTCGATCGGCGCCTCGGATTCTCGCCTCGAGGGTCAGGTCTCGAAATCTGTCGCGGGCCGCGGATCGGTAGTCGAAGCTGGGGCGGTCGTCGTCGATAGCGCTTTGTGGGACGGGGCGCGAGTCGGGAGCGGAGCGCGAATCGAGTCGTCGATCATCGGCACGGGAGTCACGGTTCCCGCGGACAGCGTGCTGGCGAATGCGCTCGCCTGGATCAGCGAGCGCGGGATCGTCGCCGTGCCGATCGATCCGAACCAGCCGATGGAGACTGCCGGGTTGTGATTCGTGTGGAGTGCGAAAGCGCAGCTTTCGCGCCGGAGCGAAGCTCCGGAAAGCTCATCGTGCGGTGCATACCACACCGCGGTGCTGCGCACCGCCGCGAAAGCGAAGCTTTCGCACTCCACATCAGTTCGGCAATCGCAGGACTTCGATGTCCACGTTTCGATCGACCGAGGCGTGGACGCCGAGCGCCTCGGCTGCGGCTCGGGTCAGGTCGATGACGAACTTCCCTTTGAACGGGCCGCGGTCGTTGATTCGCAGGACCACCTCGTTGCCAGTCGCGCGCGAGCGGACCAGCACGACGGTGCCTAGTGGCAGACTCCTGTGGGCCGCGGTGAAGCGGTCGTGGAGGAAGATCTCGCCGCTCGCCGTCCGTCTTCCCTCGAACTTCTTCGCGTAGTAACAGGCGTCGCCCGAGAGCGACGAAGAAGCTACCAGGAGCTTCTTCACGGGCTCGGAGGTCTGCCACTCGCAGGCCGGGCGGCTGCCGGGAAAAAGGATGGCGAACGAAAGCAGGAGTGCGGATCGCATCGGATGGGTGTCGGCTGTGCTGGTCGTGCGCGGGCCGGATGTGCTGTAATCATGGCATATGACCGGTCCCAGGCTCGTGGCAGGAATTCTGGTGATGGGGATCGCGGTCCCGCTCCTTCTCTTCTACCTGCTCGAGATGCAGACGATCAACCAGCTGCTGACGACTTCCGCCGTCTGTTTCTGCTCGTGGGGAATCGCAGACCTCGGCGCCGCGATTCTCGAGCGCCCGCGCCTCAAGGACCGAACGGCGAAGGGGGCATGGAAGGAGTGGGAGAAGAAGGACAAGTAGGGAGTGCGGAATGCGGAACGCGAATTGAGCACTAAAAACTAAGCCGTTATTTGAGCTCGATTTGCTTCCTCTTAATAGATTGCGGTTTTGCATTCCGCAATCCGCAATCCGCAATCCGCAATCCGCATTCCTCAGTTCTCCTGATCTTCCCACGGCATCTTCCAGACCTCCTCGTCGGTCTCGATCTTCGGAAGCCTCGGGGCCTTGCCCTGCTCCTTGAGGCGATTGAACTCCCAGAGCTTCGAGTACTTCCAGAAAGTGTAGAAAGTGTGGAGGCCGACGGTGATGAGGCCGGGCGCCCCGTCGAGGAAGCCCAGGTTGACGACGTAGTCGCGGAAGAAGCGCACGAAGGAGTGCCCGAGGATTCCGAACGCGGACACCTGGCGCCCCTCGATGTGGAGCTGAGTTCCGCCCCAGAGGCCGTAGCGGGTCATCTTCTCGACCTGATGGTCGAGCGAGCGAATGTAAAGGTGTTTGAACTTGTGGCGGAGCCTGCCGACCGGGCCGTTGACGGCGAGGTCGGTGTGGACGCGCCGGTTCGGATAGCGCGCGTTCTTGCGGTGCATGAGGCGTCGCACGCCGTCGCGCTGAAGGCCGCTGTGCCGAACCGGCCGCCCGAGCACGTAGTTGGCGCGCCCGATCCAGTACGCCCAGTACTTCGGGCCATCGACGAGGACGCGGAGGATCTCGTCGCGAAGCTCGGTGGTCACCTGCTCGTCGGCGTCGACGACGAGCACCCAGTCGTGCTCGACCGAGTCGAGGCCGAAGTTCTTCTGGGCGGCCGAGCCGAGGTACTCGCGCTGGATGAGCTTGACCTTCGGAAAGCGCTCGCGAACGAGCTCGACGGTCCGGTCGCTGGAGAAGGAGTCGACGAGAACGATCTCATCGGCCCACTCGAGAGACTCGAGGCACGGCTCGATGTGCTCGGCTTCGTTGTACGTCGTGACGAGGGCGCTGATTGGAGGTCTTGGCATGGAACGGACTAGAACGTGTACTGCTTCTCCACGAGGATCCGCGCCCTTCGGTCGCGGATGTTCCGGATCTCCGACTCGATTTTCCGCTCGTACGGCAGCTTGCGGTGGCTCGCGTAGAGCGGAGCGTCGACCTCGATTTTCGCGAGCTCGGCCCCGAACAGCTCGGGAGTGAGGTGGCCGCTCTCCTTCGCGATCGTCGAATAGTCGTTCGGGTAAGACGCTTCGCTGATCATCGCCACCATGCCGGGTGTCTTGTTGACCTTTTTCCAGATCGAGCTCGTCGGGCCGGTGTCGCCGGTGAAGGCAATCGCCTGCCCTTCGATCTCGATGATCACCCCGGCGGAGGGCACGGTGTGCTCGACGAGGGCCGCGGTGAACCCCATGCCGTTGATGACTACTCGCTTGCCGGCCGTGAGTGCTCTGTAGCGCACCGCGGGCTTGCCGCTGTGCGGCGCGACGAACTTCTCGAAGTCGGGCCAGATCCTCCCGTTGAAAACGTCGGCGTGGAGCATCTCCATCACGCTCTTCTCGGCGACGATCTCCAGGGGGAGGGCCTCGGAATGGAAGCGGTTCTCGATCAGCGTCGGAAGGTCGCGGATGTGGTCCGCGTGGACGTGCGTCACGAAGATGACGTCGATCTTCGACTGCTGAAGGAGAGTCAGTTTGGACCCGAGCGTACCCGCGTCGATCGCGACCCGGTCGTCGATCACGTAACCCGTAAGGTTGTGTGTCGCGTCCGCAGATCCGTAGGCACCCAACACTTTCAGTCTCATTGCGGAATCCGTCGGTCGAGAATGGTGAGGCCTATTCTTGCAGTGACGGGGGGCCGTGTCCAGCAGAAGGCGGCCGAGGGGCCGAACAGCGATGATCGCAGTGGCTGGAACGAGGGGGGCGCGTGGCGCCGATTGCCTTCGGAAAATTGTCGATATTCAGTTGTTGGAGGAGAGTGTGACATGCTCGCGCGAGCATCACGCGGTGTTCGCGCACAGGCCGGGGTGATCTTTCGCATACCGCTGCGACGGGCAATCCGCGAGGATGAGGCCGTGGCGCCGCGGATCGAAGGAGCCGGGCTCCGCTGACAGTCACCCTGAACCGACCCGCGAGTGACGACCCGCAACCGAGAGTTCGAACCAACAACGAATCGAGCCGGACGACGACGATGAAACTGCCGAATGGACTGACCCCGCAGGAAATCCGCGTGCTGCAGGAGTTCCGCCGCACGGAGAAGGACGCGCTGACCGAAGAGGAGATCATTGGGATCAAGCACCCGGGCGGAGGGGGCATCGAGATTGCCCGGACGCTCCTCGCGAAGGGCTTTCTCGCGGCAACCCCGGAGGGGTCTGGATTCTGCCTGACCGACCGGGCGCGGACGCTGCTGGCGGCCAAACCTGCGCCAGCGGGCGCAGTCGAGGAGCCGGCGGGCGAGAGCGCCTGATCGGACCGCCCCTCTCGAGAGTTCCCTGCGTGAGCGGCTTTCCCCTGCCGGCGGCAGCGCTCTGCCTTCTGCAAGTCTATGACGACAAACGTTTTGTGGGCCTAACGGCGCACGGGTAGGCTGTCCGCCGGGAGGCTTCGATTCAGGTGGATTGGGCTTCCACGTCGGCGACATTGCACAGAGACTTGTGCAGTAGGGTCTGGTCTTGATAATTGCTAACCTGTTTCTTGTTAGTTGTTTATCCAAGCCGGTGCCGGGTCTTCGTGGAGTGCGCGGGCACGATTCCTCGCACTGACCCCTTGACGCTTTCGGTCAACAAGTTTACGATCGCACCGGGGTTGAGAAATGAAGCATGGCAAAAAAGCAAGCAAAGGCCACGCCAAAGGCAGTAAAGAAGCCCTCAGCAGCAAAGCCGGCGCCAAAGGTAGTGAAAAAGTCGCCGCCCAAAGTGGCAAAAAGGCCGACAAGCCCCCCAAGGCCGTCCAAGGCAAAGCCGGCAGCCGCCCCAAAAGCGAAGCTAAAGTCGTCGCCAAAGCCGCCCCCAAAGCTGAAGGCAAAGCCGCCAAAGCCGGCGCCCCAGCAGTCGCGCGCCCCGGAGCCAAAACCGCTCCCCCGCCCGCAGGCGGCAAAACCGACAGCCGAGGTAAAGCCGCGCCCGACAGCGGCGGCCTCCGGCCAGATATCGCAGCAGCCTTTCAGCGGGTCCTCAAGAAGTTTCCCGACGCCCTCCGTCGTCTCGCCGATTAGCAGCGGGATCCGCTATCTGACCGTCGAGGAGCTCGTCGAGCTCCACATGGCCGTCGATCGCGAAGTCGGCGGCCGCAACGCGAGCCCCGGCGTGGTCGAGTCGCAGTTTGGCCTCGTTCGCGCGGTGCAGGTTCCTCAGGCCACGTTTCTCGGGCGCGAAGCCTATCCTGCGTTTTCGGACAAGGCCGCGGTGCTCTTCTGGGGAATCGTCAAGGACCGACCGTTCCGAGACGGCAACCGTCGCGTTGCCCTCGTCGCGTTGATCGTCTTCTGCGAGCTCAACGGAGCGACGATCGACGGGAAGGTTCTCGACGAGAAGAAGCTCGAGTCGATGACGAAAAAGGCGGCGAGCCATCGCGAGGACGGCGTCGCTCCCGAGACCGTCTTCGGCGAGATTCGAAACGTCCTTCGTCTCGCGATCCGGCGCCCCGCTCAGGGGAAATAGCCGCGCGGCACGCGGAGCTGAACACCGCGGATCGGGGTGCTGACGGCCAGCGAGTGCCAGGCGTCGCGTCCGTCGGACTCGGTGCGGAACCGGATGATGTACTGATTCCTCAGTTCGTCCGAAATCTTCTGGTAGACCCCCTCGAGCTCCGCAGGCTTCCGGATGAGGAACCAGGACGCCCCCGCCGATTCCGCGATCCGCCCGTAGCGCTCGGCATCGAACTTCGCGAACGGGATCTTCTTCAATTTCACGAGCAGGCTGTTCTGGATGATCGGGTAGAGCGGCACGCCCGAGTAGCGAGCGTAGTGTGCGACGTGCTCCAGCTCGAAGTCTCCCCCCTGGTTGACACCGTCGCTCAGCACGACGAGAGCGCGCCGGCCCGGCATCGTCTGCAGCGTGTAGAGCATCTCGATCGTTGCATCGTAGAGGTGCGTCTCGCCGAGAGGCCGCAACTGCTCGAGCGAGCGCTCGATCCGCGCGGGGTCGTCGGTGAATCCCGTCAGCCAGATCGTCCTTTCGCGAAAGGCGACGACGGCGACGCGGTTGCCGCCGCCGATGATGTTCCGCGCGAAACCGACCGCGGCGCGCTTCACCACGGGCAACTCCTCGAGCATGCTCTGCGAGGAGTCGATGAGCAGGATGACGTTGAGCGGCCTGTCGCCGGCACGGAGCAGCGAGTCGATCTCGCGAGACGTTCCTGAATCGAGGAGGGTCAGGTCTGCGGCTTCGAGAGGTCGCGCGATCTTCCCTTTCACCGACAGGGGGATCTCCTGCACGAGCACGTCGAGCCGTTCGGCGACGGTGCCTTCGAAGAATCGGACGTCGTGCGTTTCCGCCCCCGACACCGACGTCGCCGTGACGCGCACGTAAGGCGGAAGGGGCGCGAGCGCGATCACGTCGAAGCTCGCCTCGTACGGGTCGGACGGATCGGACCCGAGGGAGGTCTCCCCGAGAAAGAACTCGACCGAGCGAACTGGGTCGGAGGGGGGTGCCGAGACGGAGGCGCCGAGTTTCGCGAGCCCCGACTCGGGGAGCGAAGCGGGCGCGAGCGCGCGGACACGGAACGGCGGCTGCGGGTCGTTGACGACCACCTCGTCGCCGCCGATCTCGTTCCCTGCCGCGTCGTAGCCGGCCACACGCAGGCGCATCCGGCGAAGGTACTTTCCGATTCGCACCTGGAACACCATCGACAATCCGCTCGCCTCGGAATGACGGACGCCGTTGATCAAGAGGACGACCCTGGCGACCTCCGGCGTGGTGCTCACGGGCAGCGCGAGCGTTCCGTGAACGATTCCGGCGGGGCGAAGCGTGATCCGGACCGGAGACTCTTCGCTCGGAGACGCGTGGCGCTGTGCCTCCTCGCCGGGCGTGACGATCTGCTGCGCGTTCGCCATCGTCGTGGCCGCAACCGAGATGAGAAGCGCGAGCAGGGAGGAGATCCGGAGCACGAAGTGAAGAACGAAGGTCGTGCGGTTCCTATTCGTGTCGCGCCCGCGCCGGGTGACAATGGCGGAACATGACTCCGGTCTACATCGACTCGGATAACGCCATCGCGGCGCGGTCGGGAGACGTCGACGATGGCTTCGCGGTGGCCGCGCTATTGCGGTCGACTGTGCAGGTCGCCGCGATCGGAGCGGTCGCCGGCAACACCTCCGCGCGGAATGCGATGGAGGGCAACCGCGAGATCGCGCGGCGCGCAGGCTTCTCCGGACCGTTGCTGCGGGGAAGCGAGGGCGGCGAGCGGGGTCCGTCGGAGGCGGCGCGATGGCTCGCCGAAACGACCGGGAGCGTGCGAATCGCGGCGCTCGGGCCACTCACCAACGTAGCCGACGCGCTGCGTCTCGACCCCGGCCTCGACAGCCGGATCGAGGAGCTCGTCCTCGTCGGCGGGAACATGGGCTCGATCGGGCGATGGCCGCCGATCTGGCCCTGGGAGTTCAATCTCTGGAAGGCTCGCGACGCCGCGAGGGTCGTGTTCGAGTCGCGCGTGCCGCTGACGATCGTGCCCCTCGACGTGGCGAAGCGGCTGATGGTGCGAGGCCGCGAGCTGGATGCGTTGCGCGGCGAGATCGGCGGATTCCTCCGCAATCGCTCGCGGCGGTGGCTGTGGAGGGCCCGCCTTCTCAAGTGGCGCGACGCGTTCCCGGTCTGGGACCTGGTCGCTGCCATGGCGCTCGTCGACCGCGAACTGTTAGGCGTGGAGCGGACGACGATTCGATTCACCTCCGGCGGGCTTCTCGAGTTCGGTCGCGGCGCGCGCGAGGCGGAGGTCGTAACTCGCTTCGATCGCGACGCGCTCTGGAAAACGTTCGAGACCTTCGTCACCGATGATCGCGGGTCTCGGGCATGATTCGAAGTTCTCGCCTGAGCGCAAGGCGCGACGGGCCTCCAGGTGTCGGGACGCTCCCTCCGCTCTGCGCGCTCTTCTTCGACCGGCATGCCGAATCAGCGGATACACTCGCGCTGATGGGAATCCGCCATGCGTGACACTCTCTGGAGGCTGGCGCTCGCGGACGGCGATCGGCGTTCGACGGCGTCGCACCGCGCGCAGGAGCGCTTTCTCGCGGAGGTGAAGGGCGAGGCGCTTTCGATCGGAGGAGGTCCGACGCGGATCTCTCCGAGGCTTCGCAACCTGAACATCGCGCTCGTCGGAGGGGTCGATCTCCTGGGAGACGCGCACGCGCTTCCGATCGGGTCGGGATCCGTGGGAGGAATCCACTGCGAGGCAGTCCTCGAGCATCTCGAATTTCCTGCCTCCGCAGTCTCCGAGATGTACCGGGTGCTCCGAGGTGGAGGGCTCGCGTACGCCGCGACTCCGTTCCTGCAGCCGTTTCACGGCTATCCGAGCCACTTTCAGAATTTCACGTTGGTCGGGCACCGGCGGTTGTTCGAACGCGCCGGATTCGAAGTTCTCGAGGCCGGGTGCTGCGTCGGGCCGGCGTTCGCGATCGCGGAACTGATCCGTTTCACGCTTCGGGAGACCTGGCCATCGGGCACGATCGGACGATATCTCGCGGCCTTGTGGTGGCTCGTCTCCCAGCCGCTCCGCTTTGCGGATCGCGCCCTCGCAAATCTGCCGTCCGCTCATCTCGTCTGTTCCACGACGTACTTGCTCGCCCGGAAGCCGGAGTCGCCTTGATTCGGTTCCGACTTAAAGCGAGCGCGGAGGCCCATGCAGCGTCGAGGGGGTGCGAAATGATGGTGGCATGCGTGGAATGGCGATGAGCGTACCGATGAACCAGAATCTCCGTCCCTGCCGCCAGGGTGACGAGCAGCGCGTGATCGCGGCGATCGAGGAGTCGCGCGCGGAGATTGCGCCGTTCGGAGCGTGGTGCCATCCGGGCTACTCGATCGAGGATGCCCGCAAGTGGGTGGGGATGCAGCTCGTGGCGCAGTCGGTCGGCAGCATCAGCGAGTTCCTGATCGTCACGGGAGACGGCGCACTGCTCGGAGCCTGCGGGCTCAACGAAGTCGACTACCTGAACCGGCGCGCGAACCTCGGCTACTGGGTGCGCACCTCCGCGTGCGGCCGGGGAGTCGCGACGCGCGCGGTGATGGAGCTCGTCTCCTGGGCCTTCGCCAAGACCGACCTCGAACGGCTCGAAGTTCTCGTCTCGGTACGAAACACAGCGAGCCTGCACGTCGCGGAGAAGTCGGGAGCCGTCAGGGAAGGGATTCTCCGGCGGCGCCTGCGCCTGCATGGCGAGAACCACGACGCGGTCGTCTTCAGCTTCGTGCGATGAGGAAGGCGAGAGGCGATGAGCAGGCCATGGGCCATAGGTCATAGCAGGCGGAGTTTGAGTAGCCGGAGCCCCGACCGCTGTCATTCCGACGAGCACACCAGCGCAATCGAACGCGGGTGATACGATCAGGGTCTCAGCGCTCTGAGATGAAGCGGATTCGAGCGGCGATACCGATCGCCGGCGAGGAGATCTCATGCAGCTCCGCAGCACCAAAGCAACGGCACCACCGCTTATCCTGGGCGCGATTTTCCTGCTTTCGATCGCGCACGCCTCGGCATTCGGAGCGGCGCGTGTCGCGGGCACCAGGGTCTCGATCGATCCGCCTCCCGGATTCGCGGTGGAACCCCAGTTTCCCGGCTTCCGCAATGCCGAGACGGGCGCGACGATCATGGTCACCGAGATCGCCGGGCCGATCGATCGGCTCCTCTCCGGCCTAACGAAAAGCTCTCTGGCCGGACGCGGGATGACGCTGCACGAGACGGGCGGCACGACGGTCGGCGACCAGGAGGCGCAGCTGCTCCGTGTGACGCAGAGCGCCGGCAAGGTCGTGTTCGAGAAGTGGATCCTCGCGTTCGGGATCGCCACCAACTCGGTCTTCGTCGTCGCGACCTATCCCGAGAGCGAGGCGAAGGCGCTTCGCGAGACGATGAAGCGCGCCGTGCTCTCGACGCGATGGAACCTCGATGCCGACGTCGGCCACTTCGAGGGCCTGCCCTTCCACGTCAACGAGAGCGCCGGACTGAAGATCTCGAACCGCGTCTCGAACCTGCTGATTCTCACGGAAGGCGGAGTCGAGGGTACCGTCGCTCCTGCGGACCCGCTGCTCGTCGTCGGCGCATCGGTCAGCGAACTGGACCTCTCCGACCTCGCGGCGTTCTCGAGGACAAGACTCGGGCAACTCGAGCAGGTCTCGGACGTGAAGAACCTCGAGGAACGTGCGACGACGGTGGACGGACTTCCCGCGATCGAGATCACGGCCGATGGCGCCGACCCGAAGAGCGCGATGCCGCTGCGTGTCTACCAGCTCGTCGTGGCGGACGGGAGCCGCTATTTTCTCGCGCAGGGTCTCGTCGGGACAACGCGCGCGGAGGAGTTCGTCGTGCAGTTTCGAGAGGTTGCCGAGAGCATTCGACGGAGCAGGTAGCGTCGCGGCGGTTGCCGCGTCGCGCGCGCGGGCCAACACTGCTACCATTTGGTTGTCTACCATGACTCATGAGCACCGCGTTGATCCAACCGAGCGGTTCTCCAACCGGGTCGACGACTATGTTCGTTACCGTCCCGGCTACCCTCCCGAGGTCGTGGCCCTTCTTCGGGAGACGACCGGTCTCGCCTCCAACTGGCGGATTGCCGACATCGGTTCCGGGACCGGAATTTCGACGGCAGTCTTTCTCGAAGCTGGCAGGGAGGTTTACGCCGTGGAACCGAATCGCGACATGCGCGCGGCGGCGGAAGCACGTCTGGGGTCGCGTGCGTCTTTCCACAGCGTTGACGGCACGGCCGAGTCGACGAGGCTCGCCTCGGGCTCGATCGACCTTGTCGTCGCGGCGCAGGCTTTCCATTGGTTCGACCGCGAGGAGGCGCGCCGTGAGATGGCGCGCATTCTCCGTCCTGACGGATGGGTCGCGCTCATCTGGAACGTGCGACAGACCGAGTCGACCGAGTTTCTGCGCGAGCTGGAAACCCTGCTGCTCGATTACTCGATCGACTACGCGAGCGTGCGGCACGAGAACATCACGGACGAGATCGTGCGGGGGTTCCTGACGCGCGACTACGCGAAGCGAATCGTCGAGCACGCGCAGGAGCTCGACTTCGAGGGGCTGCGCGGCCGCATCGCGTCGGCGTCCTACGTGCCAGCGCCCGGCCATCCCGCGCACGAGCCCCTCTTCGACGAGCTCGCGCAGCTCTTCGAGCGATGCCAGCAGGGAGGGACGGTCCGCGTGATCTACGACGCGGTGGTGCACTCGGGGAGGCTGTAGGAGCGACTCGTGAAGGCGTTGCGCGGCGAGCGCTGCCGAAGACCCCCCAAAAAACCTGGTCCGGTGGTGCCGTCCTCGCCCGCCTAACCGACGCTCGCCACGCGTGGCTCTTCGGCGTCGTCGACCTGTTGCTCGCCGGCGATGATCTCCGAATAGAACTGGTCACGCACGCCGAGCGCGTTCATCTGGCACATCGGCACCATCTTCCCCTGGTACGGGAGTCGGAACACGCAGGCGTCGAGGCGCTCCTGTCCGCGCTGGGACATCGCCTCTTCGGGAGACATGAAGTGATGGCTCGTCAGCGTGAGCCCGCCCACCTTGACGTTGCCGAGTGCGAGGCCGCGCACGAGGCCCGCGCCCGAGATGCCGGCGTCGGCGCGAAGGCGCGCGTCGAGCCAGGGAACGGCCCGGCCGAAAATCCATCCGGGCGCCGTTCGAAGCGCTCCGAGAAGGCGCGCCACGAATTCGAGCGGACGGTCGTCCCGGAACGCCATGCCGAGCAGGCCCTTGTCCGTGTACTCCTTCATGATCGCGATGTCTTCCGGAGTGTCGCGAATGAGCTGCATCAGCCGCGGCTTTTCGTCGCCCTTGCGCTCGATCGTCATGACCGAGACGAAGCCCGTGCAGTCCGGGTGGCCGAAGTGAACCGGTTCGGACGACTCGAGGTCGAGGCCGTAGTCGTGCGTCGCTTTGCCGATCTCCTTCCACAACTCCTCGGCGGAGACGCCTTCGACCGATTTGCGGGTTCTACCGACCTGCGCCGCGGGCTGGAAGCTGACGAGCCCGAACGCGTCGCGATTCCGGATGAGCCATCGGATCACGTCAGCGACGTCGGGAAGATTCTGCTGCGTAATCGTCATCGTCGTCGCGGCGCGGAGCCGGGTGCCTGTCCGCTTTCGCACGTCGCGGATCATCTGCGCGAACTCGTCGCGCAGCGGCATGAGCTCGATCTCAGACTTCGGCGAGCGGTAGCCGATCCTTCCGCGCTGCGTGATGTCGATGTGGATCGAGACTTCCGTCAGGCCGCCTTCGGTGACGAGACGGTCGAGCAGGCGCGGCTCCTTGCGGAAGGTGTCGCCGTGGGTCATGACCATCGGGATGACGCCGATCGAGCGCGCGTACCTGAGGATCTCGACGAGCTCGTCGGTCGGGCGGAGGGTCACTTCGCCGTCGGTGATCTGGACGTTGCTCTTGGGCCCGAGATACGCGCGAAGCATGCGGAGCTGTTCGAGGATCTTCTCGGTCGAAAGCGCAGGAATGTCGTTCGCTTCCTCACCGAGATAGCAACCGGTGCAGGAGAAGTCGCACCGCGGCTGGATGCCGACCGTGGCGCCGCAGCCGGTCGCCTTCTGGCCGAGCCCCTGCGTCGGGGTCTTCACCGCAGGCGCGAGGGCGTTCCACCGTTCCGAAAGAATGCGCCGCTTCTCCGGAGTGACCGGATCGACGAACAGGTCCCATGCGCGTTTGAAACTGGGGGGCTGGCCCAGCATCCTGCCACCTCGCGATTCGTGTTGACGAATCCCATTCCGCGGCTCACGCGCGGCGGGGGTAGTTTCCGTGAATGTGTGTGGGAGATTCTAACCCGATCGGGGCGGAATGGGGGGATGGGGATTTGAGTGCGTCCGGAAGGGCGCCGAGGCGTGGCCAGCATCGGCGGATTGCCGCGTGGCGGCGGCCGAGCTTAGCCCCCGGTGGCCGGCCGGTTCATGGCCGGCCACCGGGGGAGCGAACGTCAAAAAGGAAATCCGCCGCGTGGCGGCGGCAGATCCCGACGCCGGATCGCGAATTTGCGACGCGGCGTGCCCTACCGCTTCCAGTCGTTCAGGTTCCAGTCGTAGTCGAAGTGGTCGACCTTGACCTTCGCCCCGTCGAGCTGCGCCTTCTTGTCGGCGCTCAGGTACTTCTTGGAGAACTCCACGACGCCACCGCCCCAGTCGATGAAGTCGTCGTCGAACCAGTCCATCACTTTCGTGACGGTCATCGTCGCCTTGCTACCGCTCCTCGAGATCTTTGCGCCGGCGGGGCCGTTCATGAACACGCGCGACTGATCGTCGAGCTGCTCCTGCACCCGCGCGCCCTGGAAGGCCTCGGGGCGCATCGGCGGGCAGCTGCGCGCCGCGCAGTTGATCGCGAAGTGAATCCGCGGATCCTTGAAGCCCGCGCGGATCTTGTCGTTCTCGATGTCGTTGAGCGACATCATCTTCCCGCCCTGCGGGACGATCGCCTTCTTGAATACGTTGAGGCGCACGATCGGGTCCGTCGACAGGTCGCGGATCGACTTGGTCGGGTAGTTGTCGCAGATCAGCTTCACGGTCGACACGTTGTAGAGGTTGATCCAGAAGGCGAGCTGCTCGTCGCGATTGAGCTTCGAGACGTCGACCTTCGAGAAGTCGTCGACGAGTTTCTTGAGCGTCGCGAAGTCGCTCTTGCGGATCCCGTCGTAGTCCATTCCGTACTGAGGGCTGTAGTACTTCTCGAGCAAGCCGTTCCAGGCGGAGTAATCGGGCTCGGCGGCGAGGCCGGGTAGCGCCATGGCTGCGAGAACGGCGCAGATGGCGAGGGTGCGGGTGAGTGCTCTCATGAATTCTCCTCCAGTTGATTCGGCGTCCGTGGCGGGGACACCTGTTGCTTAAGAGACGTTGGCCAGGCCGGATTGGTTTTGTGCGAGGAAGTGCTCCGACGGCGTTCGGCCGCTTGGGGGGAGCACCACGAGGTTGCGGAGATACGCGGCGTAGGTCCAGAGCGGCACGAACCGGAAACAGTCGAGAAGTTCGAGGGTCATGCGGAAGTGCGAGACGCTGCCGTTCCTCCATCCGCTCTTCTTCACTTTCGAGACGTGGTCGATGCCGCTCAGCACGCGAATCGAAGACGGCATGCCGCCGCGTGCGATGACCTCGTTGATCATGATCTCGATCTGGAAGCCGCGCAGCTTCTCCTTCGGAATCGCCTCGAAGACGCTGCGCCTGAGCGCGCGGAGTCCGGTGATCGGCGGAAGCCGGAGAAAGAGAGGGTTGCGCAGCGGGCCGTAGTCGACGAGGCCGCACGAGAGCTGGCAGTCGCCGGTGAGCACGGGCTCGACGAGCGCCTCGAAGTGCGCTGGCGTCGCGTCGAGGATGTCGCCGTCGAAGAAGACGAGCACGTCGGCACGCGAGGCGGAGACTCCCGTCGCGAGCGCGCGCGCCTTGTCACCGCGGCCAAAGGCGCGAATCACATGCGCGCCGGCAGCGTGCGCGACCTCGGCCGTCCGGTCCGACGAACCGTCGTCGACCACCCAGACCTTGCCGACTCCGCGCGCGTCGCGCGCGGGGCGAACGACCGCCTCGATGGTTCTCTCCTCATCCCGCGCAGGGATCACGACGTCGTATAGAGACACGGTGTGGGGATGATAACGCTGAACGAGGCGAGAGGCGATGAGCAGGCCAGAGGCCATAGGTCAAAGGCCAGAGCAGGCGGCGCGCTGTTCTGGACGCGAGTAACCCCAAGATGAGGGCGCTCGCGTGAGGAATGACGAACTCGGAGAGAGGCCGGGACCCTCCGCTACCTCTGCGTTCCACATTCTTCATTCGACATTTCTGACCTCGATCTCTGAAACGGCCTGCGGTTCAGCGTAACGATCGGAGCCCGACGCCCGACTGCTCGGTGCTGCCGGGCGCATAGGTAACAAAGAAACCGGGCGCATAGGTTACACGGACTGGTTGATTTTGTGCGGTCGAAGACCGCAGCGCCTTTGCTGTTCGTCTCTGTCTCTGGGCCTCTCGTCGCCGGC
>JBPPMG010000427.1:0-6720 GCA_051305935.1 Thermoanaerobaculia bacterium | reverse complement strand
ACCTCCCCGTGACGGTCGACGACGCGCGTCGAGACGAAACGGCCGCGGTCGAGGAAACCATCGGGGAGCGGGCCGAGGCGGAGCCAGGCGGCGAAGGCGGCGAGCGCGGCGACGAGCGAGAGGGCGAGGAGCGTTTTCGTTTTGCGAGTCATGTCAATGTGGTTTGCCGCAATGTGGCGCAGGCACTCCTGCCTGCGCGTCGCCGCAGGTGACCTGTTGACTCCCTGACCCCCGGCTGAAGCCGGGGGCTACCGATCCTGCGTCGCTACGCGACGCGGAAACGTTTTGCCGTTCGTGACCCCCGGCTGAAGCCGGGGGCTACCGATCCTGCGTCGCTACGCGACGCGGAAACGTTTTGCCGACCCTGACCCCCGGCTGAAGCCGGGGGCTAAGATCTGCCGTCGCTACGCGACGCCCTAACAATCCACGCGAATCGTCTAACAACTAACAACTAACAACTAACAACTAACAACCAACCTCCCCCCGCGCCCCTACGGCTTCACCTCCACGATGTCAGCCTTCGACCGTCCGAAGACTTCGGGCTCGTACATCTCTTCGGCGTGGACGGGGGAGGCGATGAAGGTGCCGGTGGTCGTGGCGCGCACGACGTAGGAGAAGACGTGATCGCCTTCACTCAGGCGCGTCGCGAAGAGGTTGACCCGGTCGTCGTGGCGCTCGATGTGGTCGAAGCCACCCTTGCGCCAGCTCGTCATCCAGTCGCGCTCTTCGGCTTCCTCGCCGTAGCGCTGCTCGTCGCGAAGATCGAGCGCCGTCGTAGCGAACCACGACTCCACCGGCTCGAAGCCGGCGGGCAGAGGATCGCTCACGGCGACCCAGCGCCGCTCCTTCGGGAGCTTGAGCTCGAGCGTCACGCGGACGAGCTCGCCCGCCTCGTACGTCGTGCCGATCTTCTTCGGGTCGCTCTCGAGCGAGTACCAGCGCTTGATCTGGAAGCCCTTGTTCATCGAGCTCGTGGCCGGCGTCATCGACGCGTAGCGCAGTCGCGCGATGTAGTAGAGGACTCCCGTCCCCTGGCGCTGGAAGGTGAGCGGGAGCGCCTTGCCCGCCGAGCCCTTCGCCAGCAGGCCTTTCATCGGGAAGCTCGAGCCCTTCGCGACGGTCGAGCGTCCCTTGAATCCTTCGCGCGCGATTTCCTCGGCGCCGAGTGTCACGACGCCGGTGAAGTCGGGGATCTCGCTCTCGTACTTCCGGTAGTAGTCGACGAGCGCTTCCATCGCGAGCGCGTTCTCCTGCGTGTTGCCCCAGCGCCCCTTCTTCCGCGCGTTCATCAGCCATCGCACCATGCTCGCGACATGCGTCTCGTCGCTGCTGTTCCGGACGAGGCTTCCGAGCGCAAGCGCCGTCGAGCGGATGTTCGAGTTCCAGAACAGCAGCAGGTAATCGTCCGCGAGCTCCTCGACGTGCGCGCTGCCGCCCTCGGGGAGAATCGCGTTGAACATCCGGCGCCGCAGCTCGTCGACCCGCGCTCCACTCTTCTCTCCCTTCGCCGCGAGCGCGTCATAGAGATGCGACAGCGCGAAGACAGGCATCCTGTCGAGATAGCCGTAGATCCGGTTGATGTTGCTGTCCTGGTTGCGCCCGCCTTCGACGAGCACCTTGATCGAGTACGCCTGCCAAGCCGTGTACGCCGGCCACCAGCCTTCGTTCACCGGCTGCTCGCTCGCGAGCTCGGCTTCGAGGTAGTCGTAGGCGCGTTGCATCACCGAGTCCTTCACGTCGTAGCCGAGCGCGTCGCCGCGCTGGTAGACGTGGAGGATGTAGCTCGTCAGATACGGCGAGCTGAAGAAGCAGTCGCCCGGCCAGTACCAGAAGCCTCCGTTAGGGCACTGGTAGCGCTCGAGATCGACGAGCGTCTCCTGCGCCACCTTGCGAATGTCGGCCGGCGCGATACCGGGCAACTTGAATGCCTCGCCGAGATCGGAGGCGAGGATGAGCGCGATCGCCGTCGACGCGCGCTGCTCCGCGCAGCCGTAGGGATAGTCGACGAGGTAGCGCGCGCCTTCGCCGAGCCCGACGAGGGCTGTCGACGAGAGCTCGACGTCGATGCCTCCGATGTCGGGGCGCACATCGCCCGGAATCTCGATCGTCTCCTTCGCGTCGGGTTTCGCCTGTCCGTACGCGGCGACCGTCTCGACTGGCGACAGGATGCGGACGGGGATGACGTCCTCGAACGCGTCGCTTTCTCCGAGGAGCTTGACGGTCATGCGGATGCGGGCGTCGCCGACTGCGCGGGCGATGACGGGGAAGCGCACTTCCTTCACCCCCTTCGGCCCGATCTCGAGCGTCTGTTTGTTGTTGCCCTCGATCGAGATCACCTCGGGATCGAGGCTCTCGATCGTGACGGTGGCCTGGCCGCCCTTCGTGAGCTGGCTGTTGACGACCGAGCCGAAGAGGGCCTTGTCGCCCGCCGACAGGAAGCGCGGGAAGTTCTGACGCAGGAGGACCGGCTTGTTGACCTTGATCTCGCTGTCGCCCTTGCCGAAACGATTCGCCTTGTCGTTGGCGACCGCCATGATGCGGTAGGTCGTGAGCGACTCGGGGAGCTTGATGTCGGCCGTCGCGTTGCCCCTGCGGTCGGTCTTGACCGAGCCTAACCAGAAGGCGAGCACGCGGAAGTCCTTGCGCACCTCGCCGACCGATGCGTCTTCGCCGCCGCCGCCCCCTTCGTCCGCGCCCTTCGGCGTCAGCACGCGGCGACTGATGATCCGCTGCCGGCTGTCGACGTCGGACACGGAGAGCGACTTCGCGACGTACACGTCGTCGAGGATGTCGGGCGTCTGGAAGTTCGTGAGCGAAAGGACGCCGTAGTCGACGGCCCAGAGCGTGACCTCGGATTCGACCGGCTTGCCGGCCGCGTCCTTCACGTTGACGGAGATCTTCGCGTTCGTCGCGGGGCGATACTCCGAGTTGTTCGCCTTCACGTCGACCTTCAACCGCTTCGACGCGTCTTCCACCGAGAGACCGATGTAGCCGAGCCGGAACGCGGGCTTGCCCGGGTCGCTCGGATCGTCTTCCTTCGGCGGCCCCGTGCGTCCCTGCACGAGGACCACCGAGACGAAGACGTTAGGGATGTCGGCCTCGGTGATCGGAACGTCGATCGTCTGCTGCGTCGACTTCAGCTCGAACTGCCGGTGGCTCTTCACTCCTTCACGCTCGGTGGTGACGAGCGCGGTCGCCGTCTCCCAGGGCGACTGGATCATGATGCGTGCGGTCTCGCCCGGCCGGTACTTCTTCTTCTCGGGGATGAGGTCGATGCGGTTGTGGTCGTAGCGGCGCCACGCGGTGTAGCCCTCACCGAGGACGTAGAAGTGCGTCGTCGTCTTCGTCGAGCGGCCGCGGTCGTCGGTCGCCCTGGCGACGAGCTCGAAGTAGCCGCCGTTCGCGAAGTCGATGTGGAGCGGCGCCGGCTTCTCGCCGGTCGTCACGTCGTAGCTCCCCGATTCGATCCGCTTGAGCTCCCAGTCCCACGTGTAGAACCCATTCCCCTCGGCCCGCCTGACGCTGTTCCACTGGATCTGCGTCACGACGACTTTCACTGCGACGTTCGGGGTCGCCAGCCCCTCGGGGGTCACGGCGAGAATCTGCGTGTCGAAGCCGGTCTTCTGGTCGGCGAACATCGGGGGCTGGCGCACGCCGATGTACCAGGGGGCCGGATGGACGACGAGCGAGGCGCGATTCGCGATCGTCTGACGCGACACGTCCGTGACGTCGCCCTCGAGCGTGTAGACCATCGGAACGCTGTGAGTCGCCTTCGTGGCGAGGTCGAGATCGAGGTCGCCCTTCTCGTCGAGCAGCTCGTCGTTCTGGTTGAGGATCTCGTCGGAGACCCGCTCCTCGTCGTAGCCGACGTAGCCAATGAAGCTCCACTGCTCGAGCGGGTACGTCGCCGCGATCGGCGCGGGTACCGCGAACGTCATCGAACGCCGGAACGTCCAGGAAATGTCGCGCTCGGCCATGGCGCCGCCGAAGAGGTAGCGCGCCTCGATGTGGCCGTCGAGCGGATCGCCGGCGATGGAGGTCGTGCCCGAGAGCGTCGCGTCGACGCGGAAGTCGGGGCGGCGATACGAGGCGACGAGGAAGTTGCCGTAGATGTTGCCGCGCTGCCCGTCGACTTCGGCGGAGACCGACCAGTCGCCGAGCGAGGCCGACTTCGAGACCGTCATCGTCCACTCGGCGCTGCTCCATTCGCCGAGCGTCACCGCGCGCGAGTCGATTTCCTCGCCCTGGCTGTCGGTGACGATCATCTTCACCTTCGTCCCGGAGGGGAGGAGCTTCATCCCGGCGGCAGTGTCGCTGCGGAGGATCGACTTGAAGTGGATCTCCTCGCCCGGCTTGTAGACGCCGCGATCGGCAAAGACCGCGCCGCGGAGCATCGGCTTCGCGGAGTAGCGCGAGAAGTCGAGACCGAACTCCCAGCCGTCGAGCCCTTCGTTCCAGTCGCTGCCGACGTAGGCGAAGTCGCCGTCCTTCTCGGCCGTGACGATGAACTGGAGCTTCCAGTAGTCGTCCTCGTTGCGAAGGTCGGTCTCCGGCGCGATGGCGACTCCGTCGGCGCCGGTGACGCCGCTCCAGACGGCCTTGTTGTCGCGGGTGCGAATCGAAACGTTGGCCCCGGCGACGGGCTTGCCGTCGTCGAGGCGCGTGACGAAGACGAGTGTGTTGACCGGGCTGTCCTTCACGTGGATGCCGAGGTTCGTGACCTGGACGATCGAGGCGCGGGTCGGGCGGTCGGGATCGCACTCGGCGGCCTTGTCGATCGCATCGTCGGGCTCGACCGCGGTCCAGAACACTCCGTACTTCGATCCGGCGAGTGCGGTCGTGAGGTCGAGGCCGTGCGACTGCACTTTGTCCGGAGTGACGCCGAGCTTGCGGTCGACCGGCTCGGAGCCGGGAGCAGTGCGGAAGTAGCTTTCCTCCTGCAGGCGAAGGATCGTCGGCATCAACTCGTCGGCCGCGAGCGGCGCGGCCCACTGGCGCGCCCTGCGGAAGTTGCGCGAGTAGAAGGGGAGCGTTGCGCCGCCGTCGGCTTCCCACACGCCGTGGCCGTCGCCGAAGCTGGCGTAGGCGCAGCGGTGCCAGTTCTCGATGATGCTGACGAAGTTGTAGCCGAGCTTCTGCCCGTCCTGCGCCGTCAGGTCTTCGCCGATCGAGACTCGCCATGTGCTGACGGGCGGCTGCACGCTGAAGCCGGCTTCCTCGACCGTCATCCAGTTCGTGATGTCGTACTCGACGATCTCGTCGGAGGCCTTCGCGCCCGAGCGGACGATCCCGCGTTCGCTCTTCGGGTTCGTGACGTCGGTGACGCCGAAGTGCTTCGCGGCCTCGTGCTTCTTCACGCGTGAGCGGAAGCGGATCGCGTTCCAACGGTCGGGATCGCACTTCGACCTGCAGTGATCACCGCTCTCGACGAAAAACGTCCGCTCGAGCTGGATCGTGAACTCCTGCGTCTTTCCCGGCACTTCCTTTCCTTCGACCGCCGGCAGCGATTCGTCGAGCGCGAGCCGGACCCAGCTGTCGGTGGGAACCCCTGGCTTCGTCTCCACCACGACCATGCTGTCGCTCTTCGGATGGCGATCGACGTTCCACGTCTCGGCGAGGAAGTTGACGACGGGCCCGGTGGCCGTCGCGGCGGCGCCCGCCTTCGCCACCTTCTTGTCGAACTTCTCGAGCGACGCGGGGTCGGTCTTTGCGAGGTAGTCGCGCGCGTTCGCGTCGAGGGACGGTTCCTGCCATGCATGCGGCTGGTAGCGGAGCTGAAGGTGTTGCGCGACAGCTTCGGGCTTCACCGGCTGATTGAAGCGCATGACGACGACGATCGAGCCGTCGTACCGCTCGCCTTTGCGATACCAGCTGGTCGAGAGCAGCCTCACCGTCGGAGTGGTGAAGTTGAAGGTGTGAGGCGCGGCGAGAACCTTGCCGGCGACCGACTTCGCGGTCGTGTCGACGGTCACTTCGTACTTCGTCGCGTTTGGAAGCGGCTTGTCCGGGTCGGGAGTGAAGATCAGGATCGTCGTCCCCGACCAGCGCCAGCTTCCGCGGATCTCCGGCTTGATCCGCACGAAGGGAATCTGCAGCGGATCGGGGATCTTGCCGAGTGCGACCATCGGCTCGGAGAAGACGAGCCGGATCTCGTTCGCTTCTTCGAGCGTCGCGATTTCTCCGGTGGGGCCGGAGCTGACGACGCGAAGCTCGCCCGCGGCGTGAGCGGCGACGGGAAGAAGGAGGAGGAAGAGAATGACGATCGCGAACTTCCGCATGGCGGCTCCTCGACGGCTTGGTTGTTTGATTGCAGGGGAGAGTGTATCGCCGTCGCCGTCGGATGTTGCGGCGGGATCGTGGCAGGAAAGAGGCAAGGAGGCAGGCCAGAGGCCAGTGGCGGGCCAAAGGCCAGAGCAGGCAGAAGAGAATGTCGGTTACTGAGTAGCGGGCGCTCAGCGCGGGAACCGTGGCCGACGTTCGCAACGTATCGATGGGGCATCGCGGCGGAGGTGGACCGCCTGCCGAATCGCCCGCTTCACCACGCGCAATGCCGTTCGCCTGCTTTGGCCTTTGGCCTCTGGCCTTTGGCCTCGGTGCTGCCGGGCGCATAGGTAACAAAGAAACCGGGCGCATAGGTTACACGGACTGGTTGATTTTGTGCGGTCGAAGACCGCAGCGCCTTTGCTGTTCGTCTCTGTCTCTGGGCCTCTCGTCGCCGGC
>JBPPMG010000422.1:0-20592 GCA_051305935.1 Thermoanaerobaculia bacterium | reverse complement strand
TCTCGGTCACGATCACGTCGGCAGCGTCGACGTAGGAGACGGGAACGCCGCGCTGGCGCAGCGTCGCTGCGAAGATCATCGCCATCGCACGTTCGCCGCGCGCGACGATCGCATCCTCGACTCGGGGCGAGAGCTCGCGCAGGATTCCGACGCTCTCGCACATCGCGAAAAGCTCGCGTGAGGACTGTTCGATCACCTCCCGGAGGCTGGCGCTCTCCGTCGCATCGGCGACGAGCTCGTCGACGAGGCGCAGGTGACGGGAACGGAAGGCGTTCGCCGCGCCCTCGAATCCCTCACGGTCGCGCGCGAGCGCGGCCCGGGCCGCCGAAAGCAGAAGGTCGGTCGTGCCCGACGACGCGGACACCACGACCGCGAGACTCGGCGCGAATTTCTTCGCAATCTCCGCGGCGGCACGTACGGCGTCGGCAGAACCGACGGACGTGCCACCGAACTTGAACACCCTGATCGGCGGCATGATCGGGGGATTCTAGGGGATTTCGGATTTCGGATTTCGGATTTCGGAATTGGACTTCAGCCCCGGAATCGCGCCGAGCTCGGTCCGCCTTCCCGGAGCGACTCCCTTCACCCGTCCTGCGTCGCGTAACGACTCGGCTGGCTCACCTTCCTCGCATAGCGACGGCCGAGCATAGCTCCCGGTCGACGACCGGAGGAATCGTTGCCCCAAAATCAACGCGCCGCATAGCGGCGCGCTGGTTGCTTTGACCTCTGCCCTTTGGCCTGCCTTTCACCCGATCGGCGTGACGAAGATCCAGACGCTGCCGGTTCCGAGGCGGCTGAAAACCATCCTGATGCGGACGTGCTTCTCGCCCTTCGGGAAGCGAAAGACGAAGTCGAAGACCTCGTCGAGCTCGCGACGGCGCACTCCTTCCTCGAAGACGCCGAAGAACATCCGTACCCGGGTGCACGGCGCGACGTCGCGGAAGAAGTTCTTCCCGACAACCTCGACACGATCGCGCCCGGCGAAGTTCTCCTCGTAACGGTTGTACTTCAGAATGTTCCCGCTCTCGTCGAGCTGGATCGCCCCGAACGGGAGATCGTCGATCTCCTCGGCTGACATCCGCCCAACCTCATCCTTGATCCTGTCGAGCTCGAGCTCGATTCTCTGCACGCTCATCGAATCTCTCCGTTCGTCAATGCTTCTCTTCCACGAAAACCCACACCGTATCGGTCGCCGCGCTGTAGAAGAGCGTCACGCGCACGTTCCGCGACATTGGCTTGAATGCGAACACGTAGTCGAACGACACGTGAAGGTCGCCCCTCTCGATTCCCTCGGCGAACCGCCCGTGGAACTCCTGCACGTTCGTGCACGGCGCCACCTCCCGGAAGAAGTTCCGGCCGACGGTCTCGGGCGCGCGGCGGTTCGAGAGATTCGCCTCGTACTCGTTGAACTGCAGAATCTTTCCCGTGCGATCGAGCTGGATCGCGCCGAACGGGAGGCCGTCGAGCTGCTGCGCGCTGAACGCGTCCACCTCTCCGATCACCTGGCGCGGAATCTCGATTCGCGATGCGCTCGTCTCCATCATTGGGCCTCCTCTGGCTTGTCGAAGTGCCAGCCCTGACCGAGCTCCACCCCGAGGTCGACGAGCACGCGGTGCTCGTTCTCGTTTTCGATTCCCTCCGCGATCACCCTGGCGCCGAGCTCGTGCGCGGCGGCCGTGATCGCGGAGACCACGGCGCGCTTGCGCCGGTCCCGGTCGATCGACGCGATGAAAAAGCGGTCGATCTTCGCAAAGTCGGGCTCGGTCTCGACGAGCCGCCGCAGGCCCGACGCCCCCTCGCCGAGATCGTCCACGGCGAGGCCGAATCCGAGGGCACGAAGCTCCTTGATGGCGTGGAGAAGGTCGGCGTTCGATCCCGCCGAATGCTCGACGATCTCGAAGACGATCTCTCCGGGGCGGCGCGTCGATTCCTTCGCCATCTCACCGACGACTCCCCAGAACTCGCGGTGCGACACGATGGTCCGCGGATGCACGTTGATGAACAGCTTCGTCGCGGTCCTCACGCGGCTCGCGCGCTGCACGCAGTGCGTGTCGAGCCGCTCGACCATGCCCATCGTCGCCGCCATTGCGAAGGCGAGCGGCGGGCTTTCGAACGGAACACCGCGAGGTCCGCGCATCAGCGCTTCATGCCCGATCACCCTCAACCCGTCCCGCAGCTCGCGGATCGGGTGAAGGAGAGTTCGGATCTTCTCCGGACCGAGGAGCTCGTCGAAGATCTCCTCGCGCCGGTCGGCGACGACGGCATTGAAGGGCACTAGTTCTCCCTGACGAAGACCCAGCCCTGCTGCGTGTTCTTGCTGTAGAAGAGAGTGACCGTCACGTCGCGCGGCGCCATTTTGAAATCGAACTTGTAGGGGAAGACCGCGTGGAGGTCGCCCTTCGCCACGCCTTCGCGGTAGCGGCCGGCGAACGCCTGCACGTTCGTGCAGGGAGCGACTTCCGCGAAGAAGTTCTTGCCGATCACCTTGTTGGGGTCGCGCCCCGTGAGCTTCGCCTCGTACTGGTTGAAGCTCAGGATCGTGCCGTCCTTGTCGAGCTTGATCGCTCCGAACGGGAGGGCGTTCAGCTTTTCCTCGCCCATCGCGGTGACTTCCTGGATCTGGTGCATCTTGAAGCTGTCGGGCTGGGGGGTGAGACTCGTCGCCATGGAATCGCTCCTCGAGGATGTATCGACCGCCGGGGCGGTCCGGATTGAGTTGATGAACCTGAGCCCAGGACGGCTTTTGGGCCCAGATTCGACATCACAAGGGTCTACGATTGAGCTAACTAGCTTCGTTGTTTTCACTTACGAGAGAGTGACTGACCTCGTGACGACGGGTTCGAGCATCATCACAATTGGTCGTTTTGAACGATTATTTTGAAGAAAGATATTCCCGAATCGACAAAACAACTCGGGAATGTTCCTGGAGAAGGCTCGGCAACGGGATGTCCGGCAGGCAGATGGTGCGGCCGAAACGAAGGCTCGAGCAGGACCAAATGGGGAGAGCGCGCGCGAAAGGCGCAAAAAAACGAGGGGCGCGTTGCCGCGCCCCTCGTCGGGAGACTGCTGCGTGTAACGCGCCTAGAACGTCAGGCGCGCGCCGAGCTGCATGAGGCGCTGTTCGCCCTGGAGCGGATCGCCCGCGTAGGCGTTTGCATTGCCGAAGCGGTCGATCGACGCGGGGTTCTCGTCGTCAAAGAGGTTGAACACCTCGCCGATGACCTCGATCCCGTAGCTCTCGCCGAGGCGGAAGAGCTTCGAGAGACGGAGGTCGACCTGCGAGAAGTCTTCGCCGCGCGCGTCGTTGACGTGGTCGACGCCCGGTGCCAGATCGGAGGCGAAGCCGTCGCCGTCGAGATCCTCGCCCGCCAGGCGCGTGTACGGCAGCGCGGAGCGGTAGCGGATGACGCCGGAGTAGGTCATGTCCCAGGCGCCGCGATAGAGCGCGCTGAGCGTGAACTTGTGGCGCGCATCGGTGTTGAGCGGGCCGTAGCACGCGTCACAATGTGGATTGAGCGGATCGACCGACGCGTCGCGCGCGATGCGCCAGTCGGGCTGGAAGCCGACGTCGGTTAGGCGAAACTCGTCGGCGCCGGCGAGCACGTTCCCCTCGACTTCGGAGTAGGTGTAGAAGCCCTGAAGCTCGAGCTTGTTCGTCAGCCGCGCGCGGAGGCCGAGATTGGCGCCGTCGTAGTCGGCCTCACCGTCGCCGACCCATAGGCGAAAGTTGCCGAAGTCCGAGAACCTGCGGGCCGCCTGCGGGTTGCCGGCCGCGTCCAGACGCGGGTTGGCGCGAAAGCGGTACGGGATGTCGCGGTAACGAATGCTCACGAGGTCGAGCGTGACTCCGAGCCAGCCGCTGAGCTCGGTCGAGTACCCGAGGGAGGCCTGGGTAGCCTTCGGCGTCGCAAGGCTCGGCGAAGCGACTTCGTTCGGGGGGAAGACGTCGCCGCCGGGAGGAAGCTGATTGGGAGGAAGCGGCTGCCCCGGCTGGTAGAAGCTGCCGTCCGGATTCTTGATGCCGTTCGGGTCGTTGTACTCGTACGCCACGCCGTAGTTCGACTGCACCGCCGCGGACGGAAAAAGGATCGTCGCGTTGGTGTAGGGGAAATCGTAGTAAATGCCCCAGCCGCCCCGGATGAACGACTTCGCGTCGCCCTTCAGGTCGTAGGTGAAGCCGATGCGAGGCCCCCAGTTGTTGTCATCGTTCTCGAGGACGCCGCCTTTGCCCCCCCGGAAGTCCTTCAGGTAGTACTCGTTGAACTCGGTCTGCGTCGACAGCTCCTGCCAGATCGGATTCGAGCGCTGGTCGAGGTCGAATCCCTTCCAGTAGTCGTAACGAAGCCCGGCGTTCACGGTCAGACGGTCGCTCAGATACCAGTCGTCCTGCACGTAGAAGCTGTACTGCTCGACCGGGGTGTCGTCACCGAAGAAGCCGCCGTAGTAGGTGATGTTCGTGACCGGCGAACCGGCGCGATCCTCGAGCATCGAGAATTGTCCGGCGGTGCCGGTGGAGAAGTCGCCGCCGAGAGTCGGCTCGTCGATGTAATTGATGCCCGCCTTCATGTCGTGCCGCTTCTCTCCGATGAGCATCGACCAGGAGAAGTCGTCTTTGAATTGCGTCTTTCGCTGCTGGGTCGACTGCGGCGTGTTGATGTTCTGCCCCGAGTGGTACCCGGAGGGGTAGTAGAGGTACGGATCGTTCGAGTCGGCAGAGATGACGTTGTCGAACGATGTGTACTGGATGAGCGCCTCGTTGACCTTCGACGAGCCGATCTGCCAGGTGTGGCCCGCGAGGATCGAGTCGTACTCGTTGAGCACCGTGCCGAGCGAGTCGGGCGCCGAGAGCGAGCTCGCGCCGTACTTGTCGGAGTTCTTCTGATAGCCGTAGCGCACCTGCAGGAACTGCTCGGGCGAGATGTTCACCGTCGCCTTCGCGGTGACCAGCTCGTCCTCGAACGGAATCGAGAACGCCTTTCCGTCGAGGCCTGGGTCGATGCCGCCACTGTCGACGAGGTACTCGGTCTTGCGGTCGGTCTTCTCGTACGTCGCGAAGAAATGCGCGCGGTCGCGCACGATCGGGCCGCCGAACGCGAGGCCCCACTGCTCGCGCGAGTAAGGGCTCTTGGCGACGTGGGCCTGCTTCTCAGACTCGGTCTTGCCGTTGAGGCTATCGTCACGGAAGTAGCCGTAGACGCTGCCGTCGATTGTGTTCGAGCCGGTCTTCGTGACGACGGTCAGGACGCCGCCGGTCGACCGGCCGTACTCCGCCTTGTACTGCTGCGTCTGAATCTTGAACTCGCTGACCGCCTCGAGGTTGAAGTTCTGCAGCGCTCCGCCGATCGTGTCGTCGGTGTTGTCGCCGCCGTCGACAACGTAGTTCACGTTGCGCCCAATGCCACCATTGAGCGCGACCGTGAGCTGTCCCGGCTTCGTAGGATCGGAGTTCACCGCGAGCTGCGTGCCCGGAGCGAGGCTCGCGAGGTTGGCGAACTGCCGGCCGTTGAGCGGCAGGTTCTCGAGCTCGTCCTGGCTGACGACCGTGCCGCCCGCCGCCGAGTCCTGCACGAGAGGCGCGTCGATCGTGACGGTGATCTGCTCCTCGACCGCCGCCGTCTTCATCGAGAGGTCGATGGTGCGCTCGGAAGCGACGTTGACCCGCACGCTGGCGACCTGCATCGTCGCGAATCCGGAAAGCTCTGCCCTGATGCCGTAGTCACCGACCTGCAGTGTTGGAAAGTGGTACACCCCGTCCGCCGCGCTCACAGTGACGCGCGCGACGCCGGTCGCAATCTGCGTCACGCTCACCGTCACGCCCGGCATCGAGGCGCCCGTGTCGTCGGTGATGCGTCCGCGCAGCGAGCCGGTGCCCGACTGCGCGAGCAGCGTCACCGGCATGAGAAGCGCGATCAACACGATCGCGCCGAGATACTTCAGGTTCCCTGGTTTCATGGTCCTCTCTCCTCCTCGCTTCGTTTCGATGCCGCCCTCTCCACGGACGCCATCAATTCCACAGCTGTCAGGCCGTCGGGACAGACTCCCTGACGGCTCTGTCTCCACGTTTCGTCACATGCTCGATGCCCCTGACCGAGCGCTCGCCAGCAGCTTTTCGGCGATCTCCCGTTGCGCCGCGTACTCACGGCGTCCGTCCACGGATCGCAGGAACGTCTCGTACTCGCTCGCCGCCGCGCGCCGATCGCCCGCGACGTCGAGCGCGATCGCCCGGTTCAGCCGAACCTCGACGTTCTCCGGCGCGAGCTTCAGCGCGCGGTCGAAGTACGCGATCGCTTCCCCGGGACGCTTCCGCTGCACCTCGAGCACGCCGATCCCGTTCAGCGGGTCGGCGTAGTCGCCGTCCACCTCGATCGCCTTGTGGTAGGCCCTCGCCGCATCCTCCGTCCGGCCGGTGTCGCGCAATACGTTCCCGAGGTTGTTGTACGCGCGCGCATGCCTCGTATCGAGCGCAACCGCACGCTCGAATTCGCGGATCGCCTCCTGCGCCTTCCCTTCCGACGCCAGCACGATCCCGAGCGCGTTGTGCGCCTCGGGGTTCTTTCCCCCGCGACGGATCGCCTCGGCCATCGCCTCGGCCGCCTGCCGCTTCCGCCCCGCCTCGCCGAGGGTCACGGCGAGGTTGTACCAGGCCTCCGCGTCGGCAGGATTCAGAGCCACCGCCTCCTGGTAGTAGTGAATCGCGCGGTCGTAGTCCCCCCTGTCGCGCAACGCTTTCGCGAGACTGCCGCGGAAGACGGGATTCGCCGGATCTTCTCGGACCAGCCCCTCGAACTCAGCGATCGCGTAGTCGCGCCGCCCGTCGTTGCTCGCCCAGGTTGCCTTCTCGAAGCGCATGAAGAGCGGCGCCATGTCGTGGGGGTCAGGTCTTTGAGTGGTGGCCGGCGCCGGAGCGCCGCCGACGTATCCGAGGCTCGCGAGCTTCGCCATCGCCTCGGAATCGACCGGCGCGGGAGGGGCACTCGTCTCGGCGCTGCGAAGCGCTGTGAGGAGGGCGTCGAGATCGTGGAAGGCGCGACGCTGCTCGTCGACGACGTTGCGCGTCTCGCCCGGATCGCTGGCGAGGTCGTACATCCGGCGCTCCGTCGAGCTGACGAACTTCATCTCTCCCGAACGAATCGCCGCGATCGAGTTCCAGCCGAACATCTCCGGGTACTTCGTCTCCGAGTAGATCGGCGCGGACGGAGGCTCGGTTCCTTCGCGCACCGCGGTCGAAAGGTCACGTCCAGCGAGGACGTTGGAGGCGAACGGAATCGACGCAAGTGAGGCGATCGTCGGGGCGAGGTCGGCCAGTGAGACCGGCTGCCGGATGACGTGGCCAGGCCTGGCGGAAGGGGCAGAGACGATCAGGGGAACTCGAAGTGTGGGCTCGAAGAGAAGGAGGCCGTGCGTCAGCTCGCCGTGCTCGCCGAGCGCCTCGCCATGATCGCCGGTCACGACGACGATCGTGTCGTCGCGGAACCCCTTCGCCTCGAGCATCGCGATGAGGCGGCCGATCTGCGCGTCGGTCGCGGCAATCTCCCCGTCGTAGGGATTATCTGCGAAGCGTGTGCGGTACGGTTCGGGAGGCACGTAAGGCGCGTGCGGGTCATAGAGATGGACCCAGGCGAAGAACGGACCCTTCGTGTCGCCGATCCAGGCGAGAGCGCGATCGGTCACCGTGGCTGCGTCGCGCTCCGCCTCGAGCGCGCCGGCCATCGTGTCGTCGCGGTCGATCTCGTCGTCGTAAAGAGCGAAACCCTGGTCGAGGCCGTAACGTCTGTCGAGCACGAACGCGCCGACGAACGCGGCCGTGGCGTAGCCGCGGCCCGCGAATGCTTCGGCGAGTGTCGTCCGCTCCGCAGCGAGCGCCCCCGCTCCATTGTTCCGGAGTCCGTGGCGCGTCGGCAGCAACCCGGTGAGGATCGTGGCGTGCGAGGGAAGCGTGAGAGGGACCTGGGAGATCGCGGTCTCGAAACGGACCCCCGCTCGCGCGAGCGCGTCGAGGTTCGGCGTCGCTCCACTCGTCGCGCCGTACGCGCCAACGCGATCGGCGCGAAGCGTGTCGACGGTCACGAGCAGGACGTTCGGCTGGCGGACGGGCGTCGAGGAGCCTCCGTCGCGGCAACCGGCAAGGTTGAACAACGACGCGCCAAGACAGACCGCCATCGCGGCCGCAGACTTCCACGGCCGCACCGCAACAACAAGCGGCGACACTCGAGCGCTCAGCTCAGCCATTTGATTGTGACGGAATGGGCCGTCGGAATTTCACAGTACCCGGGGGATTGAGATAGCGGATTGTAGCTCAGGAGCGAGCCGGAAGGATACGAGCGCACATCGGAGGGCTGTCGAAACGCTCCCACTCGAGCTCGCCTTTCGGGATCCCGCTCGCCGCCGCTGGATTCTAACGCAGCGGGATTCCAAAGACCTGCCCACATTCGCCGCTGCGCCCGGGTTCATGTGCGCAGAGCGGGTCCACAACATCGGCTCAGCGCGCCTCCCTATCTCGTCCCGCAGGCGTTAGGGGGCGAAATCAAGTGAGTTCGCCTCCCACTCCGCCGCGTTTATCCGCGTTCCGAATCATCGCGCGTGCCGCGAGCCGGAAGGCGAATACGGACAGGACCGGAATGAGGATCCATTGCAACAGCGGAAGCGCGCCGACTCCGAAGATCAGAGGCATTTCATCTCCGTAGCTCCATCGCGAGGTCGCGATGGCCCAGCGTTCGATGGCGATTGTCACCAGGAGGCACGAAGCGAAGAACGTCGTCGTTGCTCCCGGCGTCAGGCGGAGCGGCCATGTGGCCTTGCGCGCGACCAGCGCGGCAATCGCAAAACAGAGGGCAAGCAACGCGACATCCGCGGCCGCGGCACGGGTGCAGAGCCACGTGGCGGACCAGAAAGGCAGCCCCTTCATGCTGGAGTAAAAGCTCGCCTGCGCCATCTCCCATGCGAAGTTCAGGGCGAACAGGCCTAACGCGAGCATCGCGAAACGGCGGCCGAGCATCGTGCGGTGCCCTATCGTCACAGCGGTTCCACTCGTTCCGCAATCATCATCTCAACGATAGCTACTCCAGCCTTCGCGCCTCGGTCGATCCTGGTGGACCTGACGCCTTCGATCCGCATGGCTCATGGCCAATCGGAGGCTCGTGTTCAGCCCTTCATTTCGACCGTTGCCATCATCCCCTGGTCCTCATGATCCAGGATGTGGCAGTGTTGAACGGTCTTTCCGGCGAAGTCGTCGAAGCGGACACGGAACCGCGCCTGACGACCTGCCTTGACGAGTGCGACGTCTCTCCATGCGGCTTCCGGGGCTCCATCGGAGCCGATGACCTGGAACGGATTCGTGTGGAGGTGCATCGGGTGGTCCATCGATGTGGCGTTGACGTAAACCCACTCCTCGACCGTACCGAGTCGAGGCGTCGCATCGATGCGGTTCGCGTCGAACTCGCGCCCGTTGATCGTAGACCTCATTCCTCCGCCCATCCCCATCCCCATTCCCTGCCCGAGTTGAAACGTCCTCGGCCGAAGCGACGTCGCCGGCAAGGGTTCGACCGGGCGAACGAGTGAGCTCGGTATCGTCCACGTTCTCTCCGCGCGGCCGCGATACTCGATCGTGGCAAGCGTGTGCGTCCCGCTCGCTCCTGACCCCGCTCCACCCATTCCACCCATCATCTCCGTCGAGCCTCGGTCGTAGGGGAGGCTCAGCAATCGGAACGAGCCTTCTGCACGCGTCCCTTCGATCAGGATGTCGAGCCGCTCACCCGGGACAAAGAGAATCTCGTCTTCCGTGCGGACCGATCCGAGCGCGCCTCCGTCGACGCCGATCACGTGCAGCGGATGCTCCTCGAGCCGGAGCAGATAGAACCGGGAGACCGACGCATTGACCAGGCGCAGTCGGAGGAGACCGTTTTGACGGATCATAATGCGCGGGTTGATCGCGCCACCCGCAGTGATGGTCGAGCCTTCCCGGCCATGCATCAGTGCGGCCATCGATGGCTCTACGATGGATCCGTCGGCGCCGAGCTCGAAGTCCTGCAGCATGAGGATATGCTCGTCTGCAGCCGCAACTTCCGGGATGGCGTCAATCTCGCCGCGGATGACGAACGGCGCCGCAAGTCCGCGCGAGACCTGACGCGCCACCGTGCCATGCGAATGCGGATGCATCCAGAAAAGCCCGGCGGGATGATTGGTCGGAAGCGTGAACCGGTAAGTGAAGGAACCGCCCTCCTCAACGTGGAGGAAGATGTTGTCCGCAGCGCCCGTCGGCGGAATGTGGAGGCCGTGAAAGTGAAGGTTTGTTCCTTCGCCCAGGGCGTTGTCGAGGCGGATCGTGACGTCGTCGCCCGCGCGCGCCTCCAGCCTCGGCCCCGGGACGCGGCCATTGAACGCGAACAGCCGCGCTCTTCTGTCGCCGATCGAGACCATCGTCTCCGCTGCCTTCAATTCCGCGTTGAGCTGCGAGTCGATGCTCCTGAAGACGTCGGTACCGCGGCGAACCGGCCGCTGGCGCACAGCCGCTTCCGCGGAACCATCGGAACAACTCCAGGCCATGCCGCCGACGGCGGCGGCGCTCATGTTGCGAACGAATTGTCGTCGGTCGATCATGTCTCGCGCCTTCCAGATTGCTAGCGTTTCCTGGCAGCTCGTCGCCGCCGCGGATTCACACGGACGGCTCGTGGCTTCGCGCCCGTCGCGACATGAGCATCCCCGTCGCAGGTGACGACGAGGATGCCCATCGTTCCGAGTTCTCAAGGCTGACTAATGCTTGTGCACGGCGGGCGGCTCCGTACCTTTCTCTCCACCCTTCATCATCGGACAGCCGGACGTCGAATCCGCCATCCCTTTCATCATCCCGCTGTTCATGTGCTTCATCATGTGCTCCATCATCTTCGGCTGCATTTCCGCCATGTGCTTCTGCATCATGGTGCGCTGGGCCACGAGCTCAGTGATCACGGCGGCCGTCTTGTCGACCTTTGCCGATCCCTTGGCCTTGTTCATGTCGGCGACCATCGCATCGAGCTTTGCATTCATCTCGGCCAAATGCTTTTCCATCGCGTCGTGATTCTGCATCATGCCCGCGCAGTCGGGCATGCCCATCGCCTTCTGGTCGCCTCCCATCTGGGCGAAAAGGGCGGGTACGAACAGGAACGCGATCGCGATTCCGTAAATCAGTTGTTTCTTCATCGTCAATCTCCCATCAACATCGTTTTGCGGTGCGCTGGCGGAAATGCGCACCGCGTCGTTCACGGCATCATGCCGATTCCGCCATTCATCATGGATCCCATGACTGTGTACGTGTCGTTCGTGGCGTTGTCGATCACGGACGCGAGCACCATGACCATCCCGTTCGACCCGTCCGCGAGACGCACGCGAAGTTGCATCGCGCTGCCG
Organism: Thermoanaerobaculia bacterium; assembly: GCA_051305935.1. GTDB lineage: Bacteria > Acidobacteriota > Thermoanaerobaculia > Gp7-AA8 > Gp7-AA8 > JACPDH01. The sequence goes on along the minus strand of JBPPMG010000422.1, from coordinate 9,210 downwards.
TCGCCGTATCGGCTGGTCACTCCCGCCAGCACGTCCCCAAACTGATGGGAGGAGTACGCCCGGAGCGAGAAGGGATGCTGTGTCGTACCACCAAGCGGCGGCTGTCCGTCGGCGTCGATTACCTCGACCGTGCCCGAGACCGGAACCGACCCTGCGTTCGTGACCATCGCGTTGACGCGCGCCCGCGGCTGAGGCTGCAATCCGGTGACGTAGAGCTGGTACAGATCGTTGTCATGCATCGGACCGCCTGAGCCACGCATCGCCATTGACGTCGGCATCGCCATGAAGGCAGAGCCATACGCGCCGCTACCGGACAGCGTGTAGGCGCGGATGGTCGCCGACACCGGCTTCGATCCCCGAATGACGATGTTGCCGAACGCCTGTTCCAGGCCAAGCGTGTTCTTCAGAACGTCCGGAAGGAATGTGACGGCAGTCGGCAAAACCACCTGAGCGGTCGCAGTCGGACTGTCTGTTGAGCTGTCGTTCGCGTGGAACTGGAGGGTGACCGTGCTCCCCGCGGTGCTCTTGAGCCAGAGGTCTGTCCGCCAGAAGGAGCCACCCGCACCGTCTCCGCGTCCCGCGGCGGGAGCGAGGATCTCCGTCGACATCATGTTGACCCCGCCGTTACCGGTCATCTGGCCGGACGCGGACGTGAGTATGAAAAGCGAGAGAATCGAACCGAAAAAGACTGATCGCATGCAAACTCCTCCAAAAAACCTAATCCTCTAAGGATCCCGGCAAGCCCGGGCCCTGATTGTGCGCTTCCTCCGCAATGTTCCAGAATCTAGTCCCGGCACACATTGCCGGTAAGCGCACTTACTACCCGAACGTGATGTCTCAGCCGCGTAGAAAGTACGCGGCTGGTGTCCAGCCACCGGTCACTGCCTCTGGGGCGCCGGTGCCCGGTATCACCCTCAAATTCGCACAAGCAGCCTGGCGTCCTCGGATTGCGGCTCAGGTCGTCACCTCGTTCACCGAGCCGAATGTCCCGTCCGCCTCCGGCTCCGCCTTCAGCTCTCTCTTCTTCCACATCGCAAAAATCGCCGGGTAAACGGTCAGCTCGAGAAGGAACGACGTCGCCAGGCCGCCGACGAGCGGCGCCGCGATGCGCTTCATGAGATCGGCGCCCGTGCCTGTTGCCCAGAGCACCGGGAGCAGGCCGATCATGTCGGTCAGCACCGTCATCAGCTTCGGCCGGATGCGCTTCGCCGCGCCGTCGACGATCGCTTCGCGCAGATCGGCGAATGTCTTCAGCTTCCCGTCTTCCTTCCACTTCTTGTGCGAGAGCGTGAGATAGAGAAGCATCACGACCCCCGTCTCCGCGTCGACACCCGCCAGCGCGATGAGCCCGACCCACACCGCCACACTCATGTTGTATCCGAGCAGGTAGAGCAGCCAGATCGCGCCGATCAGCGAGAACGGCACGGCGAGCAGAACGATCCCCGTTTCGACGAGCGACTTCGTGTTGAAGTAGAGGAGCAGCAGCACGATCGTGAGCGTCACCGGGACGACGATCATCAACTGCTTCTTTGCCCGCTCGAAGTACTTGTACTGTCCCGTCCAGTTGATGCGCACGCCCGCCGGAAGCTTCACGTCGCGCGCGACGACCACCTTCGCGTCGTCGACGTAGTCGGCGATGGGGCGATCGGTGTCGACGAAGACGAAGCCGACGAGGCTCCCGTCCTCGCTCCTGACCATCGGCGGCCCGAGCGTCGGGCGTACCGTAGCGACCTGACCGAGTGGCACCTGCGCGCCGGAAGGAGTCGAGATCAGCAGTGCCTCGATCGCCTCCGGACGCTCGCGATACTCCGCCGGGAATCGCACGCTGATCGGATAGCGCTCGCGCCCTTCGACCGTCTCCGAGATGCTCTCGCCGCCGATGCCGCTCGAGACGATCTCGTTGATGTCGGCAACGCTCAAACCGTAACGGGCCGCGGCCTCGCGATCGGTCTCGATGTCGACGAAGAAGCCTCCGACCGAGCGCTCCGCGAACGCGCTGCGCGTTCCCGGCACCTGCGCGACGGCCTTCTCGATCTCGATCGCCGTCGTCTCGATCGTCTCGAGGTCGTCGGCGAAGACCTGGATGCCCAGCGGGCTTCGCACACCGGTCGACAGCATCTCGGTGCGCGTCTGGATCGGCATCCACCAGATGTTCGGCATGCCGGGGATCTGGACCTTCTCGTCCATTTCCTTGATGAGCAGCTCCCAGGTCATCCCGGCCCGCCACTCCGACTTCGGCTTGAGGACGATCGTCGTCTCCGCCATCCCGATCGGCGCCGGATCAGTCGGCGTGTTCGCCCTGCCCATCTTCCCGAAGACGCTCACGACTTCCGGAATCTCCTTCAGCTTCCGGTCGGTCACCTGCATGACTTCGATCGCCTCGGTCATCGACATGCCGGGAGGCGACGTCGGCATGTAGAGAATCGCCCCTTCGTTGAGCGGCGGCATGAACTCGTTGCCTAACCGGAGATACGCCGGGATCGTGAAGACCATCATCAGCACGGCAACAGAGATGACGCTCTTCGGGTGGTCGACCACGAAGCGGACGACTGGCGTGTAGATTCCGACGAGCCAGCGGTTCAGCCTGTTCTCTTCGTCCTTCTGGATCCTCCCGCGGATGAGCAGCACCGCGAGCGCCGGCGTCAACGTGATCGCGAGAATCGCGCCGAAGCCCATCGAATAGGTCTTCGTGTACGCGAGCGGCTTGAAGAGCCGCCCCTCGGTGCCCGTCAGCGTGAAGATCGGGATGAAGGCGACCATGATCACGAGGAGCGAGTAGAAGATCGAGGGGCCGACCTCCTTCATCGCGGCGATGATCAGCTCGGTCCGGTCGTCTCCCTCTTCCGCATCCTCGAGCTTCTTGTGGATGTTCTCAATGATGATCATCGACGCGTCGACCATGGCGCCGATCGCGACGATGATTCCGCCTAACGACATGATATTCGCGGTGATCCCCTGGTAGTACATCGGGATGAACGCGAGCAGGACGCCGAGCGGCAACGTGATGATCGCCACCAGTGCGCTCCGCGCGTGCATCAGGAAGATGAAGAGCACGAGCGAGACGACGATCATCTCCTCGATCATCGACTTCGTGACGGTCGACATCGATTCACGGATCAGCCCGGAGCGGTCGTACGTGACGACGACTTCGACACCTTCGGGGAGACCCTGCTTCACTTCCTCGAGGCGCGCTTTCACAGCGTCGATCACGCGCAGCGCGTTTTCGCCGTAGCGCGCGATGACGATGCCTCCGACCACTTCGCCGTTCCCGTCCAGCTCGGCGAAACCGCGACGCTGGTCGGGCCCGAGCGCGATCTTCGCGATGTCGCGCAGGTACACCGGCACGCCGCTCTTCGCCCGAAGCGGGATCGTCCCGAGGTCTCCGATCGACTCGACGTAGCCGCGGCCACGCACGACGTACTCGTGCCCCGCCATCTCGATCGAGCGGCCCCCCACGTCGCCGTTCGACTTCCTCACCGCCTCGATGACTTCGCCGATCGTCACGCCGTACGAGGCGAGCTTCTGAGGATCGACGACGATCTGATACTGCTTCACCCAGCCACCGACCGACGCGACTTCCGCGACACCCGGCACGCTCTGCAGCGCGTAGCGAATGTTCCAGTCCTGGATCGAGCGGAGCTCCTGCAGATCGTGCTTCCCCGTCTTGTCGACGAGCGCGTACTGGTAGACCCATCCCACCGCCGTGGCGTCGGGGCCGAGTGTCGGGTTCACTCCCTCGGGGAGCTTGTCGCGCACCGTCTGCATGTACTCGAGCACGCGGCTGCGTGCCCAGTAGATGTCCGTCCCGTCTTCGAAGATGACGTAGACGAACGACATGCCGAACATCGACTGCCCGCGCACGACCGATACGTTAGGCGCCGAGAGCAGCGCCGACGAGATCGGGTAGGTGAGCTGCTTCTCGACGAGATCGGGGCTCCGCCCGGGCCACTCGGTGAAGATGATGACCTGGACGTCGGAGAGATCGGGGACCGCGTCGAGCGGCGCGTTGCGCATCGAGTAGACGCCCCAGAGCGCGGCTAACGCCACGAAGACGAGCGTCAGAAACGGATTGCGCGCGCAACCGTCGATCAGGCGCTCGACGAAGTTTTCACGCTTCTCAGTGCCCGGCATGGCCGTCTCCTCCTCCGCCCCACGATTCGGTCGCGGAACGGATCCTCGACTCCGCGGCGATCAGGAAATTCGCCGCGGTGACGATGCGGTCGCCCTCCTTCACGCCGGTGAGGACCGCGATCCACTCGTCGTTCACCTCGCCCGTGGTGATCTCCTGCGGCTTGATCCGCCCCTCGCCGAGGTCGAGGAAGACGAGTTTGCGCTGCCCGGTATCGACGACCGAGTCGGTCGGCACGACGAGCTGCTCACCGCTCTCGCTCGTGAGCTCCACGTTCGCGAACATTTCGGGCTTGAGGTCGAGCTTCGCGTTCGCGAGCTCGACACGGATCTTCCCCGTACGCGTGTCGGGATCGAGGTACGGATAAATGTACGAGACCTGACCCTCGCGCGTGTCGCCGGGGAGAAACGGGAACGTCACCGTCACCTTCTCTCCGACTGAGACGTGCCCGAGGTCGCGCTCGTATACGTCGGCCTCGACCCAGATCACGTCGAGTGCCGCGATCCGGAAGATCCGCTCCCCCGACGCCACCGCCGCGCCCTCCACGACGTTCTTCTCGATGACGAAACCGCTGTAGGGCGAGAGCACCGGCATCCGCTCGACCGCCTTGCCCGTACGCGCGACCTCGGCGATCTGCGCGCTCGAGAAGCCCCAGAGGTCGAGGCGTTTCTTCGCCCCTTCGACCAGGTAGTCGGCGCGCTCGGGAGCGCTCGAGCCGGTCGCGCTCGCCTGGCTCGCAACCGCGAGGAGCAGCTCTTTCTGCGCGGCGTAGAGCTCAGGGCTGTAGAGAGCGAGGAGCGGCTGGCCGGCGCGCACGGGCTGGCCGGTCGTGTTGACATAGAGCTTTTCGACGAATCCGCTGAGCTTGAGCGTCACGTCGCGAACGCGCGACTCGTCGTACGTCGTCTTTCCCACGACCCGGACGGAGCGGGACATCGCGCGCGTCTCGACGAGCGCGGTCTTCACCCCGATCGCCTGCCTGCGCTCGGAGTCGATCACGATGATTCCGCTCGCCGCGTCGCGCTTCGTGACCGCGGTGAGCTCCATGCCGCAGATCGGGCACTTGCCCGGCTCGGGCTGACGCACCGACGGGTGCATCGGGCAGGTGTAGTAGGCGACCTCGTCGCCGCCGAGCTGCGCAGAGTACTCTTTCCAGTCGATCTTCGAGCCGCAGGTGAGCATCGACTGCCCCTTGTAGGGGTTCTCCATCGAAGGAGCCTTCTGGATCCAGCGGTTGAAGCCCTGCTCCATCGGGCACTCGAAGAGATAGAGCGACTGCGCGAGACTCTGGTCCATCGCAACGAGCGGTACGAGGTCGCGGCCGAGCTCGCCGAATGCGCGGCGCGCTGCCACGAGGTCGCCGGCCTTTGCGATCTCACCGGCATGCCCCGCGATTCGGCCCAGGGCGTCGATGAGAGCCGGGGGCGCCGCCTCGAGCGTCTCTTCCGTCGCCTTCTTCAGCGCCTCACCCGCATCGGCAACGCCCGCGGTCGTGTCGTTCGCGAGGATGCCGCGCACGACCTCGTACTCCGCGAGCATGCTCGCGACGCCCTCGCGCGTCGCGTCGTCGAGCACCATCGGCGTCCCCTTCGATCCACCCTCGCCCGTCGCGGCACTCTCCGCGCCGTGCCCGATATGAAACCACTTCATGATCGGTTCGGCGAGAATCCATCCAAGCGCGAGCAGCGCAACCAGCACCGCGATGACGACCACCTTCACGCGCCCGCGGCTATTCGTTCGGTAAGTTGAGAGTTTCATGGCTCAGTTCCTTCCTGCGGTTTCCGGCAACCGCCCCAGCGCGCGATCGAGCATCGCCAGACCGCGAATCAGCTCCGCGACCGCCTCATGACCTCCAAGGGTCACGTCTCGAAGATTGTTTTCGGCAATCAGAACCGCGAGGAACGGATCCCTTCCGGTTTCAAAGCCAGCACGCGCCGCGGCGAGCTGGTCGCTGGCCGCGGGAACCAGGTGATCGCGATAGAGCTCGGCGACCTCGCCCGCCGTCTCGACGGCACGGTGTGCGAGGTCGACCTCGAGCCTCACGCGATCTTCCAGGCCAACCTTGCGGCTCTCGGCTGCCTCGATCCCCGCCTCGGCCTCGCGTTCCGCGGCCTCGAGCCGCCTTCGCCAGATCGGCAGGTTGATGCTCACGCCGACCTGGAACTGGTGGTCCTTCCCTTCCATCGAGTCGTAGATCGCCGAGAGCGCCCAGTCGGGTCTGCGCGCGAGCGTCGCGAGCTCCGCGGACGCCTTCGCGCCACGGATCGACGCGTCAGCCGCAAGCAGCACGGGACGCGACTCGACGGCCTCCACCTGGAGCGTCTCGCTCGCGCCTTGCGTGGAGCCCGGCTCCGTGGGCGCCATCGGCAACGGTGGAAGCTTCGCCCCCGGCGCACGGTGCAGCAGCGCGTTGATCCGCGCGATCGCATCGCGTCGCGCCCTCTCGAGACGGATCCGGCTCTCGCGCGTCCGCCCGATCTCCACTTCCGTCTGGATCAGGTCCTGCTGCGACGCCTGACCCACGACGTACTGCGCCTCGGCCGCGCCCTTCAGGTCGGCGAGAAGTCGAGTGTGGTGCGCGTTCGTTTCCAGCTGGCGCTCGGAGAGCCAGAGATCGGCCCAGAGCGCGGTTGCCTCCGCGGCGAGCTCGAGGCGCAGCTCCTCGAGATCGAGACGGCGCATTTCCGCTTCGCTCCGCCCGATCGTCGCGCGCGCCGCACGACGCCCGCTCCACGGCAGCATCTGCTCGACTTCCACCATGGTGCCCAAGTCCCCGTCGCCTCCAATGCTCAGCGGCGCGACTCGCGTCATTACCCTCGGATCGTCGAGCGACGACTCGATCGTCGCTCGCTCGGCCGAGGCGCGTGCCGCCGCGCGGGCCGACTCGAGCGACGGGTTGCGCTCGAGGACGAGCGCGACGAGCGCGGAGCGCGTGAGCTCGCCAATTCCGAGATCGGCGGAGTCAGGCTCCTGCGACTCGCTCGACGTGGCCGCGAGCACCGCCATCAGCAGCAGGCCCGTGAATTTGCGTGAACATTCGATTCCAAACTTCATGATCTGACCCTCGACGGTTGCACGATTCGAACGCGGGAAGGCGCAATGCGGCCCTCACGCGAAGACACTTCGAGCGCTGTCGGGGATCAGATGAGGTAAATGGAGAGGAGCGAGAGCTTGCGATCGACCGAGACCGCGGGAAGTGCGGACTGGTCTTCGCAGGCGACATGCGCCGCGTCGGCGGTCGTGACGGCGGGGCCGACAACAAGGAGGGCCGGCGCGGGCGATGCGATTTTCGGCGTCGCGGGGGTCGACTCTGCTTCGTTCGGGAGGATCGGCATGGGAGCCGAGTCCGACATCGAGCACTTCGTCGTGGTGCAGCAGCTCATCGGCGGCGGCGTGTTCTTTGCCGCGCAGCAGCTGCCCGAGGCGAGGCTCGCCCACGCGACCATCGGAACGAGGGTCACGAGCGCTGCGATCACGGCCAGTGCTGCGAGTCTGCGCATGTCAGTGGTGCGAACCACGGTACCACGAAGCGCTATTCCTCGCATGTGGAGTGCGAAAGCGAAGCTTTCGCGGTCCGGCGCCAGCCGGACTCCAAATACCGAAGCTCCGCTTTCGTACTCCACTTTCGCCTGATACGCTTTGTGCTCACCAATTTCGAGAGTACCGGGAGACGACTTCGATGCTCAAGGGCTGCCTCAAGAGCCTGGCGATGCTCTTCGGCTTCATCGCGATCTATTACTACCTCCTCCAGGGCCGTATCACGCCGCCTGGCGACCGTTGGGGCGCGCTCGCACTCGGCTTCGGAGTGTGGATCGTCTCCGGGCTCATCTGGAACATGTTCGCGGCCCTCTCGAACCGGCGCGCGCTGAAGCGCGCGAGCTCGGGCATCGGGCCGTTCGAGGACGGAAGTACGGTCGCCCTGGCCGGCATGATCCGTCCTCTCGGGGAGCCTCTGCTGGCACCCTTCTCCAGGCGCCCATGCGTCGCGTACGAGTACAAGATGCGCCCGCGATACAGACCAAACAACAACACGGCAGCGCAGGTGAGCGGCGAAGCTCTCGCCCCCGCCGTGATCGAGGGGCCGGGCGGCAGCGGGCGGCTGCTCGCCTGGCCGTTCCTGCAAAACTACGCCGAGACGCAATTCGACGCCGACGATCACCGGGAGAACGCGCGCGCGTACGTCGCTGCGACGCAGTTCGAGCAGGTGACGATCTCGGCAGCAATCTCGAAGTTGAAGGAACTCCTCGCCGACGACGACGGAAGCATCAAGGTCGACATGAACAACGGCGGCGAAATCGAAGTCGACGACATGTATCTCAGCGAGAAGATCGTCCCCGCCGGCGCGAACGTCTGCGCGATCGGGAGGTGGTCGACCCTCAGGGGAGGCATCGTCCCCGATCCCGACAGCGCCCAGGGGGTGGAGCTGATCCCCGGCGCGCTCGTCGTCGTGCTATCGAAGCTCCGGAAGAAGGCGATCGGCTACCTCATCGGCGCGCTGATCATGGCCGCCGTGATTCACGGGATCGGATGGCTCGTGCTCACCCAGTACGAAAAGGACGCGCGCCCCCAGCGCGTCAACGATTTCGTCCAGACGGTCTACCGGGACGATCCGAAGGAGATCACGAAGGCGCTGCGCGGTATGAAGGGGCTTCTCGAGGAGCCTGACCTCAACGGGCTGACCGGGCTGCTGGCTGCCCGCAGCGCCGCAGTCACAAAGCTGTTGCTCGACGCGGGCGCCAGTCCCAACGTCCGCGACTCGTCCGGCGTACCGCCGCTGGCTTACGCCACGAGCCGCGGCGACGTCGAGTCGATGAAGCTCCTTCTCGATCGCGGCGCCGACATCGATGCGCAGGATGCCAGCGGATGGACCGCGCTCATGCGCGCGGTGGAGCAGCCGAGCCTCGAGGGGCTACGCTTTCTCGTCGTGCGCCGGGCAAACCTCGAGTTGCGTGACGACGACGGACTCACGGCGCTCGACCGCGCTGCCGATTATCCCGACGCTCGGCAGATCCTGCTCGACGCAGGCGCGGTCGACCAGCAGGGATCAAGCTGAGGACTCTGATACGGAACGCATCGCAGCG
>JBPPMG010000416.1:0-2333 GCA_051305935.1 Thermoanaerobaculia bacterium | reverse complement strand
ACTTGAAACTGTGGCTCCGACCCCATGCGGACCCCATGCGTGTACGTTTCACGACTGCTGGTTATCGAACGGCCTCGCCGCCAACTGCTTTCGGATCGACTGAAGTTGAAGAGAATACGAGGTGTCGCGCGCCCGCAAGTCGTCGCCGCGGGCGATCAGATGCCAAACTCCCTGCGGCGAAATGCCCATCCTGTCTCCAATTGCGACCAGAGACAGGCCCGCCTCGCGCGACGCCAACTCTGCAAGTGCCTTGCGTGCCGGCTTGTGCGAGCGCTTTCGAAGATGGTCCATCGTTTCGCCGAAGGTCGTGGCCACGAGCTCCGCGACTGATTCGAACGACGGTCGAACGAAGACTCGTTGCGACTCCGGAAAGTCACGCGCTTCGCGCCGGTCTCCGACAAGCGACTGCATTCGCTCACAGAAGTTCTGTCCGCCCAGGTAGATCTGTCCCACGAGCTGCTCCCAGGGGCGGTACTCCGCGCCGCGGGCGTCCGCGACGAACTGCCGGTATCGTGCGCACTGCGCGCCGACGGGTGCGGGGCCGAACTCGGCCAGGACTTCGTCCCTGGCGAGCCAGGGAGGCGTATCGCACAGTCCGCCCGTCGCGCGATAGCTGCTCCAGCGATAGGCTCCCGGGAACTGCTCCGCCCCGCAGCGCACCGGGTTGAGGACAATGTAGCGCAGCAGTTCGAGGAAGTGAGACTCCCGCTCGACGTGGATCGCCTTGAAGCGTCCCTGAAACAGATGCCCTGCGCGTTGATGGCGCCCATTGAATACCTGCGCGTATCGCTCGTTTAACCGCTTGGTCCCGACGGAGAGTGTCGGTTGCGGTGTCTCGATCAGCAGGTGGTAGTGGTTCGACATCAGGACCCATGCGTAAACGACCCACCGATGGAGCTCGACTACGCCAGCCAGAATGTCGAGAAAAGCCAGTCGATCGCTGTCGGTGCGATAGATGTCGCGGCGCTCGTTGCCGCGGCTCGTAATGTGCCAGATTGCTCCGGGATGTTCGAGACGTAATGATCGTGCCATTCCGTTTCGCTGGAGGAGAGACGGAGCGCTTCGATCACGGTGTGCGGGGAAAGTGTACCTCGGCGGGAGGCGGGTTGTGACGCGTCAAATACTTGAAACTGTGGGTGCGACCCCATCCTCCCGTAGTCTTGCTGTGGGTGCGACCCCATCCTCCCGTAGTCGATCGCAAGGCTCCCGTGGTCGACGACCCGAATCACTGCGTCGACCGCGCGACGCTCGCGAAAGTCGCGGAGACGGCGACGGTCGACGCCGCACTTGTGAAGCAGGACAACCTCGCGCGAAGGGAATCGCGCCAGGCGACGTTCAACCGCGTGACGCGCGAGAACCTCGCGACGCTCGTGCGCGGGGGAATCCCGATCGCGACCGGCACCGACGCTGGCAATCCGCTCACGCTCCATGGTCCGGCGATCTACGCCGAGATGGAGGCGATGCAGGCGTCGGGTATGACGCCGATGCAGGTGCTCGTCGCCTCGACCGCGACGGCGAGCCGTGCGATGGGCATCGATGCGGCGACCGGCACAATCGAGAAGGGGAAGAGCGCCGACCTCCTGCTGCTCGAGTCCGATCCTACGAAGGACGTTGCCAACTTTCGTCAGCTTCGTTTCGACATGCGTGGCGGAGAGCTTCGCGACGTCGCGTACCTCAGCAAGCTCGCGCAGTAAGCACGATGGCCGTCCAGGCGGGCGATCGAATCGGCATTCTCGTGCGAACGAGAGGCACGACCTACCCATGTGCGGCGGACATCACACAGCTGCGTTCAGCGCGTGGCGGTCGTTTACTCTTTCGCCCTCGTCGTCCGCGGTCGTAACGGTCGTTCGCGTCTACAACGACGGCGACGGGGAGACGAGCATGACCGAGGAAGTCGTCGCCGAAGCCGATGTGCTGCAGGCGGGAGCGAAGGCGACGATTCTCGCGCCTCACGACATCGCGGCCGCACGCTTCAACGTCGGTGTCCGGACGCTGGAGGAGGGCGCGCGGCTGCGCGTCACGGTGCGCTCGCCTCTCGGTCTGGTCGTCGCGGAGAAGGAGCTCGACTTCCCGCCGACGTGGTTCCAGCAGACGACGGCGGGTGCGGTGACGGGCCACGCGTTCACGGGGGACGAGTCGGTGACGTGGGAGGTGCTGTCGGGGCAGGCCGTGATCTACGGCGTCTGGACCGACAACACGACCCAGGATCCGAGCTTCCAGCGCGCACGTTAGGCCGCGGGCTCGCGCGGCGAGCGCGCAGGCGCTGCAGTCGAGCGCCGGAAGCCCAAGTTGGGGTCACACCTGGAAACTCAACCTGGCAAGCGACGTTTGGT
>JBPPMG010000407.1:0-5798 GCA_051305935.1 Thermoanaerobaculia bacterium | reverse complement strand
CGCGAACAGCAGGTAGCCCCCCGGCACGAACGCCGCCGACGTGTGCGCGGTCGTGATCAGCGAGATCTTCTCCGGCTCGTCGATCGAAGACTGCATGACCTTCGAGCCGCCGGTATCGGTTCCTCCCGACTGGAACGAAACGAACACGAAGCGCCTGCCATCGGGGAGGAAGAAGGGCCAGCGGTGGCTCGACTCGCCGGCGGAGAGCTTCGTCAGGGGTTTCGGCTCGCCCCCGTCCGCCGATACCTTCACGAGCGGGCTGATCCCCGACTGCGCGACGATGATCGTTCCGGCCGCACCCCACGAGCCGCCGCGACCGGCCGGCGCTTCGCAAATCACGCGCACGTTCCCCCCTGCGGCCGTCACGGCCTTCAGCTTCCCATTCGCGAAGAACGCGATCTGGCGCGAGTCAGGAGACCAGAACGGGTGGCTTGCGTCCTCGGTGCCGGCGAGGGGGCGGAACTGCGAAGCTCCCAGCGGCCGAATCCAGAGCGTGTTCCCGGCCTGGAGGTCGTTGATGACCGCCGCGACGGCGCTCGAATCGGGAGCGATCGCGAAGCCGCCCGCGAGCGCGACTCTCATTCCCTCGGGAATCCCGATCGAAGACTCGAGCGGCGGAGCGGGAGGTTTCTCGCGGTGGAGGAAGGCCCACGTCCCCGCGATCGCGAGCAGCGCCGTCAGGAGGTTCGCGCCCCACGCAAGCCTTTCGCGCGTCTTGCGCCGGATCGTCACCGTCGTCGCGACACCCGCCTGCGATCCCGCCTCGCTCAGCCACCGGAGCTCGCTCGCGACGTCGTGCGCCGACTGCCAGCGGTCGTCGGGATCCTTCTCGAGGCACTTCTTGACGATGTGGTCGAGCGCGGGCGGCGCCATCGGCGCGACCGACGAGATCGGCGCCGGGTGCGACGAGACGATCGCGGCGATCAGGCTCGTGCGATTAGAGCCCTCGAACGCGCGCTTTCCCGTCGCCATCTCGTAGAGCAGGGCGCCTAACGAGAAGATGTCGGTCCTCGCGTCGGCCTCCTGCCCTTCGAGCTGCTCGGGCGCCATGTACTGGAACGTGCCGAGGAGCGTCCCTTCCTGCGTGAGCGGCTTCGCCTGTGTCGGCATCTCGGTCATGCCGTGCACGACCGCCGACTCCGCCGCCGGCCGAGCGAGGCCGAAGTCGAGCAGCTTCGCGCCCGTCTTCGTGATCATCACGTTGCCCGGTTTCAGGTCGCGATGGACGATCCCCTGCTTGTGCGCGCGCTCGAGCGCGTCGGCGACCTGCGAGCCGTAGCGGAGCACCTGGTCGAGCGGGAGCGGGCCCTTCTGGAGGCGGTCGGCGAGCGACTCGCCTTCGATCAGCTCCATGACGAGGAAGTGAATCGTCATCTCGCTTGTAAGCGAGGGCCCGTCATTCCGATCCCGCGAAGCGGGAGAGGAATCTGCTGACAGCAGATCCCTCCTCGCTTCGCTCGTCGGGATGACTTCGTGCCCGACGTCGAAGAGCGTGCAGATGTTCGGATGGTTGAGCGACGAGATCGTCTTCGCCTCGCGCTCGAAGCGTGCGCGGAACTGCTCGTTCTGCGCGAAACCCTCGGGCAGGATCTTGATCGCAACGTCGCGCCCGAGGCGCGTGTCGCGGCCGCGAAACACCTCACCCATCCCGCCGGCGCCTAACGGCGCGACGATTTCGTATGGACCGAGGCGCGAGCCGGGGGCGAGCGTCATCTCGCCTGCTCTCCGAGCAGCGACGTCCAGTTGAGGATGACGTGGAACGCAACGCTCGAGCGTGCCGTCGTCGGGACGTTCAGGAGGATCCGCTCGCCGTCGGCAGACACGTCTTCGAAAATCGGCGTGTCGCGGTCGGGAGGCTCGGGGAGCTTGAAGAGAGCCTTCGGCACGCCGGGGCGGAAGACCGGCGCGGTCGTGATCGCGACCGACATCACGTTGCCGTCGGGCGCCGCGTAGAGCAACTCCTGTCCGCCGCGCGTCCAGCGCGGCTGTGCGCCGCCTCCGTTGGAGATCTGCCACTGCTCGAACGATCCCGAAGCGGGGCGGACGTAGACCTCCTGCCTGCCGGACTCGTTCGAGATGTAGGCAAGCCACGATCCGTCAGGGGACAACTCCACGATGTCTTCATTGAACGGAGTCTTGAGGATCGTCACGGGAGGCTTCTTCGGATCCGATCCATCCAGCAGAAGCAGATCGTTGTTTGTCTCGGGATTCTGTTCCGAGAAGTAGAACGACTTGCCGTCGAGCGACCACGATCCCGACGTCTTCCAGAACGGCGACTCATATAGGAGCTCGATGTCGCCCGCGGTGGCGAGCGATTTCACGCAGAGATCCTGCACCGCCTTCGGCTGGCAGATGAACGCGATCTTCTTCGAGTCGCGAGACCAAACCGGATAGGAAAAGGCCCCGCTCTTCTGCGTGATGCGGAATCGGCGGTCGTACTGGAGATCCAGAATCCAGAGGTCGGTGACGGTCGTCGACGTGTCGCCGATCGCCATCGCGACCTTCGTGCCATCCGGAGAGATGCGGGGCGACTGGTTGAACGCGGGGGTTCCGAGCTCACCGAGCGCGCGGCCGTCGCGCCCCACCCAGCGCAACGACGACTTGCGAAGGACCTCCGGCAGGTAGACGATCGCGCCCTGATCCGACGCCGTGTAGATCAGGAGATTCTTGGGCTCCCATAGACTGATCTTCTCGTTCTGAACCGGTGCCGGCTGACCGATCAGCTTCAGATCCTTCAGGTCAAACCGCCACGCGAAGAGGTCGTTCCTGCGGCCGAAGAGCACGTATCCAGGCTCGACGTACTGGGCGTTGGTCGAGTCTTCGATGAGCACGGATGCATCGAGCGAGTCGAGCGACGCGAGCATGAGCCGGCCCACCTCTCCGTTCGCCACCCGCTGGCGCGAGATGTAGAAGAAGTGCTTCCCGTCGGGCAGGAAGTGCGGCAGGCGGTTCGTGACTTCCTTCTCCTCGTCAAATCGAGTCGCGTTCTTCGGAGTGCCTCCCGCGGCCGGAATGCTCTGAATCGGCGAGCGGATGTTGGGTGCAAAGAGGATGACGTCACCGCGGCTCCAGGAGCCGCCTCGCCCCGTCGGCGCGTCGGCGAGCACCTGCGGCGCACCTCCCCGCAGGTCGAGCTTCTTGAGCTTTCCGTCGGCAAAGAAGGCGATGTACCGGCCGTCGGGCGACCAGAACGGGTACGCCGCGCCAGCCGTTTCCGGCAGCGGCTTTGCCGCCATCGACGAGAGATCGCGAATCCAGAGCTGCTGGCCACCGGAGTCCAGGTTTGCGGCGAATGCGAGCCGCTTGCCATCCGGCGAGAGCGCCAGTCCGAGGAGGTCGTACGGAAGAAGCGCCGCGTCCGCGGGAGGATCGATCGTCGCTCGAAACGGCTCGGCGGGCGCCGGCCGGTTGCGGATCCAGGCCCCCGCCGCGACGATCGCGAGGAGCGCGAACATCGCAGCCATCGCCCACGCCAGCTTCTCGCGCGTCTTGCGGCGCAGCGTCACCGTCGTCGCGACACCCGCCTGCGAGCCCGCCTCGCTCAGCCACCGGAGCTCGCTCGCCACGTCGTGCGCCGACTGCCACCGGTCCTCGGGATCCTTCTCGAGGCACTTGCGCACGATGTGGTCGAGCGCCGGAGGCACCATCGGCGTGACCGAAGAGATCGGCGCCGGGTGCGACGAAACGATCGCCGCGATGAGGCTCGTCTTCGACGTCCCCTGGAACGCGCGCGTCCCTGTCGCCATCTCGTAGAGCAGCGCGCCTAACGCGAAGATGTCGGTCCGCGCGTCGGCCTCACTCCCCTCGAGCTGCTCGGGAGCCATGTATTGAAACGTCCCGAGGATCGTCCCTTCCTGCGTCAGCGGCTTCGCCTGCGTCGCGGCCTCGGTGAAGCCGCGGAGAGGGTCGTTCTCGATGCCGCTTCGGGCAAGCCCGAAGTCGAGCAGCTTCGCCCCCGTCTTCGTGAGGAACACGTTGCCGGGCTTGAGGTCGCGATGGACGATCCCCTGCTTGTGCGCCCGGTCGAGCGCATCGGCGACCTGCGAGCCGACGCGCAGCACCTGGTCGGGCGGAAGCGCGCCCTTCTGGATCCTGTCGGCGAGCGACTCCCCTTCGAGCAGCTCCATCACGAGGAAGTCGGTCCCTTCGTGATGCCCCACGTCGAAGAGCGTGCAGATGTTCGGATGATTGAGCGACGAGATCGTCTTCGCCTCGCGCTCGAACCGCGCCTTGAGCTGCGGGTTCGACGCGAATCCGGGGGGGAGGACCTTCACCGCGACATCGCGGTCGAGACGCGTGTCTTTCGCGCGCCAGACCTCACCCATGCCGCCCGCGCCGATGGACGCAGTGACCTCATAGGGACCGAGCCGAGTGCCGGGAGCCAAAGACATCGTTTTTGGGAACCGGCGCGATTGTCGCACGAAACCGTGCAACGCGCGCTCCCAGATGCCCACTTCGTGGCGGAGGCGTCCCCCCGCCTCCGCGGCAGCGCGAAGCGCTGCGGGTGCCACTCGCGCGGCACCGTAACCCCCGCAGGCCATTACGACTACATCAACCCAGGACCCGCGCAACCTCGTCGACGTTCGCGTCGATCTCGATCATCTGCGAGCCACCTTCGCGTCTCACGCGCTCGAGCACGATCTCCGGGTCCTTGAGCAGGTTCCCCGTGAGGATCGCGACGACGCTCTCGTCCCGCCCGATGACTCCTTCGCTCCGGAGCCGTCGCACGCCGGCGAGACTGCACGCCGACGCCGGCTCACATCCGATCCCCGCCCCGTCGATCCTCGCCTTCGCCTCGAGAATCACCTCGTCGGTCACCTCGGTGACGACACCCCGCGTCGTTTCGATCACCGCGCGCGCCTTCTCCCAACTGACCGGGTCGCCGATCCGAATCGCGGAAGCGACCGTTTCGGCCTGCATCCGGAAGCGCTCGCGGAACCCGCCGGTGAAGCCGCGATAAAACGGATTCGCGCCGCTCGCCTGCACCGACGCGATCCGCGGGAGCTTGTCGATCCAGCCACCCTCGAAGGCCTCGATCATCGCCTTTCCGATCGCGCTCGTGTTACCGAGGTTGCCGGCGGGAAGCACGAGCCAGTCGGGCGCGCGCCAGTCGAGGTCCTGGAGGATCTCCCATCCGATCGTCTTCTGCCCCTCGATCCGAAAGGGATTGATGGAGTTGAGGAGATAGATGCCGAGCTTCGTCGAGGCTTCGTCGACGAGCCGCATCGCGTCGTCGAAGTCGCCCCGCACCGCCAGCACCGTCGCGCCGTACGCGAGCGTCTGCGCGAGCTTCCCCATCGCGATCTTCCCCGCGGGGACGAAGACGATCGCGCGGAGCCCCGCACGGGAGGCATAGGCGGCGAGCGACGCGCTCGTGTTCCCGGTCGACGCGCATGCCACCGCGCGCGCGCCGGTGCGCACCGCCTGCGTCGTCGCGACGGTCATGCCTCGATCCTTGAACGAGCCGGTCGGGTTCTCCCCCTCGTGCTTGAACCGGATCGCGTCGATCCCGGCGTACTCGGCGAGCGGCGCGCTCTCGTACAGCCGTGTCGCCCCTTCGGGGTGGGTGACGATCTCGCGCTCGGCGCACGAGAGCACCGCTTCGCGAAAGCGCCAGACGCCGCTCCTGTCGACGGCGCGCCGGCTCGTGAGCCTGGAATCGAAGTGCGCACGCGAGAGCTGCCCCGCCCACCCCGCGACGCGTTCCACGGCGAGAAGCCCTCCGCAATCGCAGCGGCAGCGCACCACGAGAATGTCGACTCGACTCTCGCAACCGACACACTGCAGCCATTCGTTGA
>JBPPMG010000545.1:0-6204 GCA_051305935.1 Thermoanaerobaculia bacterium | reverse complement strand
GTGCGAAAGCGGAGCATTCGCGGCGGCGCGAAGCGCCACGGGTCGAGGACCGAAGCTTCGCTAAGGGCGCGAAAGCTTCGCTTTCGCACTCCACATCATCGCCGCGCCTCCCCGAACACCTTCCAGTGACGTGCGTTACCCGACCGTGATACCCGGGGCCCCGTGCGCGATCGTCGCGGTGTGGTGGAATCGACGGCAGGCAGGAAGCAGAAATGAAAGCTACGGTGATCGACCTTCGCAACGCTGTTCAGGAGTGGACGCAATCGAGCGGTGACTCCTCCGAGATGAGCTCGGCGGCGCGCAAGCTGCTCTCGACCGTCGAGAGCCTCCTCGAGTCGGGCCGCCCGCACAACGTCACCGACGCGCAGTGGCACGAGTATCTCGAGGCAACAGGTTGCCCATCTTACCTTCAGAGCCTGCAGACCCTCGGCATGCGCGAACGATGGGCGGAAACGGCGTTTCGCGCAATCCGGCTGTCGGGCTACTCGCTCCGCACAATGCTCGATG
Source organism: Thermoanaerobaculia bacterium (assembly GCA_051305935.1). Lineage (GTDB taxonomy): Bacteria > Acidobacteriota > Thermoanaerobaculia > Gp7-AA8 > Gp7-AA8 > JACPDH01. The sequence continues at coordinate 5,697 of JBPPMG010000545.1, read as the reverse complement.
CGCGCGCACAGGCGCACCCCGAGCGCATCCTGTTCGAGGACGGCCGCGAGCTCGATTCGACGAGTTGGAGCTATGCGCAGGTCGCGCGATACGTGCGCTCGATCGCGGGCGTCTTCCTCACTTCGCAATCCGGAGCGCCGCGCGTCGCCATCTTCTGCGAGAACGGCGTCGACGGCGCCTGTGCCGATCTCGCCTGCCTCACCGAAGGGATCCTCGTCACGCCGCTGAACGTCCATTTCGACACCGAGACGATTGCCTGGATCTTCGCCCGTCTCGACATCAACATCGTCGTCACCGACAGCGAGGAGCGGCTCGCCCGTCTCGCGGAGGTGCGGCAGAAATCTGGGCGCGACTTCCGCGTTTTCCATGCGGGAAGCCGCGCCACTGCGACCTCGGTTCGCGGGCTCGAGTCGGAGCCGCTTCGCCTCGCGTGCGCGCGCCTCGATCTCGCCTCCACAGACGCCCTGCTTCAGGCGCGGCGGCCCGATATCATGGCCCCCGCGACGGTAATGTTCACCTCCGGAAGCACAGGCACGCCCAAGGGGGTCGTCTTCAGCCAGTACAACCTCGTGACCAAGCGTTTCGCGCGTGCCGCGGCGCTCCCCGCGGTCGGCGACAACGAAGTGCTGCTCTGCTTTCTCCCGCTCTTCCACACCTTCGGCCGCTATCTCGAGATGCTCGGGATGATCTACTGGGGAGGAACCTACATCTTCGCCGGCAGCCCTTCGGCCGAGTCGCTGATCGCCGACCTCGGACGCCTGCGTCCGACGGGATTGATCAGCATCCCGATCCGCTGGACGCAGATTCGCGATCACTGCCTCGAGGCGATGGACCGCGCGGGCGACGCGGACACGGAAGCCGCGTTGTTCCGCGAGATCGTCGGCGGCAGGCTTCGGTGGGGGCTTTCCGCCGCGGGCTATCTCGACCCGAAAGTGTTCCGCTTCTTCCAGCGGCACGGCGTCGACCTCTGTAGCGGCTTCGGCATGACCGAGGCGACCGGCGGAATCACGATGACGCCTCCCGGGGAGTATGTCGACGCGTCGGTCGGCGTCCCCCTTCCCGGCCTTCGCGCCCGCCTCAGCGAGGTGGGAGAGTTGCAGATCTCGGGGCCTTACGTCGCAAGTTATCTGGACGAGGAGGGCGCGCCCGCGTCTCTCCCGGAGATGGATCCCGACGCGGAGCACTGGATCGCCACGGGCGACCTCTTTGCGAGGCAGCCTAACGGCTACCTGGAGATCGTCGACCGGATCAAGGACATCTACAAGAACAGCCGTGGGCAGACGGTGGCGCCGCAGCGGGTCGAGCAGCGATTCGAGGAGGTTCCGGGATTCCGTCGCGTCTTCCTCGCGGGGGACCACCGGGACCACAACGTCCTGCTCGTCGTTCCGGATCGCTCGGACCCCGTGCTCGAGGAACGCTCCGAGGAAGATGTTCTTGAGTATCTCGGGCAGATCGTCGCGTCGGCGAACTCCGGGCTCGCGCCTTACGAGCGAGTCGTCCGCTTCGCCGTGCTCGAACGCGACTTCGACCCGGAGCAGGAGCTGACGCCGAAGGGTTCCTTCCGGCGCAAGGTCATCGAAGCAAATTTCTCGGACGTGATCGAGAAGCTCTACGCAAGCAACCACGTCGATCTGTCCGTGGGACCCCTCCGCGTCCGCGTCCCGCGCTGGTTCTTCCGCGACCTCGGCATCCTCGAGGACGACATCGTCGTGGTCGATACCGGGATCAGGAACCGAAGGAGCGGAGTCGCACTGTGCGTCGCCCGCGAGGCTGACGGATCGATACGCGTCGGCGATCTCGCATACAGGATCGCAGGCGACGTCGTCGACCTCGGCTTGTTCGCCCGACAGCCCCGTCTCTGGGTCGGGAACGCGTCGTTCGCCGCGTTTTCGCCCTGCAAACCGGGATGGGAACTGCCGCTGCGAGGCGTGAGCGACAAGGTGCGAATCCCGAAATCGAAACCCGCGCCATCGCCTGTCACGACGCGACCGAAACTCGACGATGACCGGCTGCGCGAGGTGCACGCGCTCTGCATCCCCGCGCTCTCAGGCGACGAGCTCGAGGCGCGTGAGGCGGTGGAGAAGCTCGCGCACGAGCTGTCGCGAGTCGACGAAAGAACCGCGGCGGTAATCCACCGGCGCCTCGAGGCGCTCGCCTACCGTCCGGAGGAGGAGCTGCGGGCGCTCGCGTACCGGGTGCTCCTGCTGGACGAGTCGGGTACGGTGAGCAGCGACGCGTACTCGGCGTTCCTCGAGTCGGGCCGATCGTACCTGACGCCCGAGAGCATCGCGCTCATCGCGAGCGCGCGGCGCGGGGAGCGGAGGCTACAGTCGCTGCGCCACCGGCTCTACACCTACCGGACGACACTCGCGTGGCCTGCGCCGCCGATGCGGCGCCGCCAGTTCGAGCGGAGCTTCAGCCTCCTCGCCGACTTCGCGCGCCATGACCGTGAGTACTTCCCGACGGTTCAGTCGGAGCTCGCCTGCTGGGCGCTGTTCCACGAGGACCCCGCGCTCGCGCGCAAAGCCGACCGCGCGGTCCACGAGCTCGCCGACTGGTATCGAGCCGTTCTCGCCGAATCGGCCGGAGATCCGGAACCGGCGCGCCCGATCGACAAGGTCGTGTTCGAGTACGGGATTCCTCCGGCCGATCGCGCAGAGCTCGAGACGGTGCTGTTCGACCGGACCTTCGTCGTCGAGGCGATTGCGAGGGCCTTCGGCGACCAGCGGTTCTCCTGGTCGCGCGTCGCTCCTGAGGGGCTCTGGGTCTCGCCAATGCCCTCGCAGCACCAGCTTCATATCTACCGGCTCGGCATCAACCTCTCGGACGGGCGCCACTACGATCTGCTGCTCGTGATGGGCAAGTCGATGCGACGAGCCGCGGTCCGGGAGACGGTTCGCTGGTTGACCGCTCTCTCGGGGCACGTCGTCGGAACGCCGGCGTTTCCCCGCTTCGGTGTATGGCGCAGAGACCTCGGTGCGATGGCGGTCGCGTACGTGAGCGACCTGACGGCGTGGGAGCGGGTGCGCGAGCTATCGAGCCAGCGGGACGTGCGTGACGCTGCGGCGACGGCGTGGGCGTGGCGACGGCTGTTCGTCCGAGGGATGATGACGTTCTTCCGCGGCTGGGAGCAGAGCGGCTACCGGATCGTTCCCGGCTCGGTGACGCCGAAGAATGTCGCCCTCCCCGACGCCGACTTCCACGAGACGGCGACGATTCTCTCGATTGCGGGCTGGCGCCCGTACGCGGGGCCCCTCTCTCTCGTCCGTCCGCTGCTGCGCAGCTTCTACCGCCTAACCGAGGCGCACTATCCGCACAGCCGCTCGACGCTCAGGCACGAGTGGATCTTCGAGGCCTGCATCGAGGCGCTCGGCGAGGCCAAGGCGCAGACCTTCTTCGACACGCTCGAGTCGGCGTTGTCGGGTGTGGCACCGTCGGTCGACATTGAGCTGCTCGGCCGCGCGCTCGGCCGCTTTCGCGAGGCGCTCGCATCGCACCCGTACATTCCTCTGCCGGTTCATTGCGCGATTCACCGCTATCTCGAGTGGGAGCGGACGAACACGGCCGCGAGTAGCGAGGCGCGCGAAGAAGCGGTCATCCAGATGGTCCACCTCTACCGCTTCGAACGTTTCCCCGAGGCGTATCGGTACTACGCCTACCAGCACACCTGGTTCAGGAGCGCGGGCGCGGAGGTGCACGAAGCGTTCGACCGGCTCATCGCGCGGAGGCTCGGCGACGCGCGAGCTCTGCCGGGACATCTCGAGGAGCTCTCGACGCTGCAGGGGCTGCTCACCGACCCGGGAGATCGTGACGTCTTCAGCCGGATGGTCTTTCCTATGGCGCGACGGACGCAGAAGCTCGAGCTCTACGCGCTTGGCGAAACGGCGGGCCACCGCGTCATCGTCCGCTCGGAGATCCGCGACGAGAGCGGAAGCCCGTACGTAGTACGGGAGCCGGTCTCGCCGGCGGAGATCGGGCATCTCTACAGGCTCCTCCTCGAGACCGACTACCCGAAGCATGTGGCCGAACACGACCTTCATCTCGTCATCGCCGACGAGGAGGAGCGGATCGTCGGCGGCCTCTGCTATCGCTGGCAGGAGGAAGGCTCGGTCTACGTCGACGGCATCGTCGTCGCCGACTCGCTCACGAACCAGGGGTTAGGCGGAAAACTTCTCGAGGATTTCTGCGTCCGCATGGCCGCGCAGAGCACGCACGTCGCCAAGACCAACTTCTTCCTCGGACGGTTGTTCGCGAAACACGGATTCCAGGTGAATCAGCGATGGGGCGGGCTGGTGAGGTTTCTGGACGGGGAGTGAGGTGCCGCGCTGCGCGCGGCGAATTGAGAATTGGAGAATTGAGAATTGAGAGATGGCTTCTGGCGCGGACTCTCGTGCCTGGCCGCGGAGCGAAGCGCCACCTCGGGTCGCGCGAACGGGTTGGCAGTGCCGCACGCCTCCGGCGTGAGAAGGACGGCGGGTCGCGAGCGGGACGACTCTCCCGCGAACGCGCCCGATCCCGAGACCGGCGCCCGAACGGTCAACCAGTCGTCTCGCTCACACTTCGTCGTGGTTCGCCGCAAGTTCCGCCGGCACGATCGTCACTTCGTCCTCCAGGCTGACGAACCCCGGCCGGATCACCTCGGCGTTGAGTGCGAGGCGGCCTCCGAAGCGCCTTCCGATGTCGCGAAGCACCTCGGGGTCGCGCTCCAGCGCGTCAGGGTCGACCGTCGTCATCGGGCAGCGACCGCGCAAGGAGTCGAGTCGCACGATCGCATCGCCGATGTGGAGCTCCGCGCCGGGCCAGCCGGTCTCCTCGAGACCGGGCACTCCGCCGATCAGGATGTTCGGGCGCAGGCGCCGGACGTCGCGTCCGAACGCCGTGACCGCGCCGTCGGTCGCGACGAGAAGCGGAAGAATGTCGAACCGGCTTTCTTCGCTCGATTCCTCCAGCCAGGCGTCGTCTCCTGCCGCGCTCCTGACGAGCGACAGCGCCTCACGGCTGTCCCACGAGTGGCCGTCTACGAGCGGCCTTCCCTCACGATCGAGACTCCCCGACAACCCCAGCAGTCGGTACTGGCGGCGCGAGGTTCGCACGCCCTCCGGGCCGCACACCCAGACGGCGCGGTCTCCTGGGATTCCGTGCGGTCCGATCCATGCCTCGCGCAGCGGCTCGCCCGCCAGCGACTTGACCGGGTAGCGCCATAGTCCGGCGACATGAAGTTTCGCCGGCGAACCGGATGCGATCATGAACGTCCTCCCGCGTGCGCATCGAGCGCCCGCAGACCATTCGATGCCGGACGACGCCGGGTGTGACGGGAAGCCAATCGCGTCGATGTTCGTCACAGGCGCCCGTCCGCGGCATCTCAAGGGCGTTCCGGACATTTCCGGGAGGAGGAATCACGATGACGAGCAACGAGAAGCCGAAGAGTAAACACATCGCCTGCGGCGACGTGGTGCCAGGCTGCGCCTTCACCGCCAGCGCGGAGAGCGAGGAGGCCCTGGTCGCACGGGTCGCCGAGCACGCCGCACACGACCACGGCGTCAAGGAGGTGACGCCGGAGCTCGCCGCGAAGGTAAAGGCGGCAATCCGGACGGCGTAGACTCGACCGATGGCAGTCCCCGGCGAGGATCAGAGCGACGAAATGCTCGCGGCTCAGGCCGCGTCCGGGGACAGCCACGCGTTCGAGGCGCTCGTCGA
>JBPPMG010000366.1:0-5874 GCA_051305935.1 Thermoanaerobaculia bacterium | reverse complement strand
CTCGGGGGGGTGGGATCAGGTTGCGGAAAGAACCAGGCAGTGACTGCGGTGATCGTTACTGGCGGATCGCCGGCCTCCCGCACCTCGCCATCTCTGAATTGTCAATTCGTCAGATCGACACCATCTCCTCGAGCGCAGCGTGGTCGGTGACCATCACCGTCGAGCCCTTGATGTCGATGATCTTCTTCTTCCTCATGTCGCTGAGCAGCCGCGTGATCGTCTCGCGCGTGGTGCCAAGCATCTGCGCGATCTCCTCGTGCGTAAGGACGACCTTGAGGCGGAACGATCCGTTGGTCCTCGTCGTCTCGTCGCACCAGTCGAGAAGAAGCTTCGCGAGCTTTTCTCCGGTCGATGACGAAAGCCCCAGCGAGCGGATCTCGCGCTGCGCCATCTGATACTTCTCCGAGAGCTGCTCCGCGGTATGGAAGCACGCCTCGGTGTGCTCGTTGAGAAACGAAAGGAAGTCCGCACGCTTGACGAAGTTCACCTGGCACGGCTCGATCGTCTCGGCCGAGACTTCGTACGGCTTGCCGAGGATCGCCGAGCTGAGGCCCAGCACCTCGCCCGGCTGCACGATCTTGAGGATCAGCTTCTTCCCTTCGCTCGACGAAGTCGTCAGCTTCACGCGCCCGCTGCAGAGAATGAAGACCCCGCGCGGCTGCTCCTCCTCGACGAACAGGAGAGCTCCACGCGGATAGACGCTCGTGAACTTGATCTTCTCCAGCCCCTCCATCGTCTTCTTGGTGAGGTTGCAGAACTGGCGATCGGTCCGGTCCACGCAGTCCATACAGCTGTAGTGGACATCGATGTTGTACGGTGAAGGCATCGTTTGCTCCATTCCCTCGGATCGGCGGAGGCTGGTCGACGACCGCTTCCATTCGCTCCCATCACTGAATCTAGGGAAGGAGCGCACGCGGGGCGAGCATTGATGTCACGGGTTGGCGTGACATCTGTCACACAGTCCAGAGACAGGCCGCTGAGTCTCGCGACCCGGCGTCACATCCTGAGGTGCGCGCGCGGCGCCGGCTCGCTACGAAGCTTTCGAAATCGTCATGCCGCCGTGGCGGATGAGATCGAGACAGTGGTCGACTTCCTGGCTGAGCAGCTTCAGGATGGCGAGCCGCCCCTCAGCATGCTCGTCGAGAAAGCGGATCACGGCGTCCTTGCGAACGAAGCCCGCTCGAGTCGTCGAGATCACCTCGCCGGTCGCTCCCCACGGACGATCGGCGAACAGAGGGCCGAGCCCGAGGATCTGGCCGCCATGCACGAGACGCTCCGTCACCGGTTGCCCCGCGGCGTTGGTGTACGTGAGCTGTACCTTGCCGCGCTGAATCAGGTAGATGCCGTCCACGGTCTCGCCCGCGTTGAAGAGCCGGTCTCCCTGCTTGAGCAGCATCGGATCGACGAATGCGCCAAGGCTACGAAAGAGCTCCACTGAGTTCATCGGGCGCGGATGCAGTGCAATCGGGCGCGCCGATGTCTTGCTGCGCTGTGATTCCTCTCTACCGATCATGAATGCAGAATAGGCAAGCGCCGGAATTGCTCATGTGACCCACGCTACCTGTTTGGGTGACTGCCTAAACACGAACACGGGTCGCGGTTCCCAGAACCGTCACGCCGCACTCGTGTGACGAACGACACGTGGGGCGACGAGATGTTTCATCAATGATCGCGCACACGCGAGAAAACTCGATGATCTGCCCCCGGCGACACGACGCGACGACGGGACTGAACGTGAGGCGCAATTGCCACGCCCGACGTGACCCGTGTCACGCCCGTGACCTCGGTCATTTCGCGCGCGGGACAAAACGATTCGAATGTGCTGCGCAGGAAGGGAGACTCCGATGTATCGACTGAACGTGATCCGCTTTGCACTACTTGCGACCATCTTCTTCGCGCTCTCGCCGGTCGCGCTCGTCGCGCAGGAAGCGGAGGAATCCAACCCGCTCGACTTCGGCGGAAGCTGGCGCGTGAGGGCGGAGGAGTGGCGGTGGTTCGACAGCACGGCGGCTGAGCCCGACTACTCCTTCTTCGGCTCGCTGCTGAGAATGAACGCAGGCCAGAAGCGCGAGACCGTCGACTGGTTCGTCGAGGGTGCGCTGCCGGTGCTCTGGAGCCTGCCCGACGACGCGATCGCTCCCGCGCCCCAGGGTCTGCTCGGTCTCGGCGCAAACTACTACCAGGCGAACGAGGATCGGACCGCGGCGAGCATCTTCGTGAAGCAGGCCTGGGTCAACTTCAAGGGACTCGGCCACGGCCGCACCGTAAAGCTCGGCCGCTTCGGCTTCGCCGAAGGGATGGAGCGCACGTACGACGACGCGAATCTGATGTGGCTGAAGCGGATGCGCGTCTCTGAGCGCCTCATCGGAAACTTCGGTTTCTCGCACGTCGGGCGCAGCTTCGACGGCGCTCATTTCGCGCGCGAGACGGATTCGAGCAACTTCACGCTCATGGCCTCGGTGCCGACGGAAGGCAGCTTCGACGTCGACGGCAACGATCAGATCGACGACATGCTGCTCGCCTACGGCGCGTACACGCGGGAGACGGCGTCGTCGCCGGGCGAGTGGCGCGTATTCGGCATCTACTACGTCGACGACCGCGGGCTCGTGAAGACCGACAACCGCGGCTCCGCGGCACGCAACCTCGACCGCGAGAAGATCGCGCTGAGCACCATCGGCTTCAACTGGGTGCAGACCGTACCCGTCAACGAGGACGGGCTGGCCGATTTCCTCTTCTGGGGCGCGCTGCAGTACGGCGACTGGGGAACGCTCGACCAGTTCTCGTCGGCGTTCGCCTTCGAGGCCGGCTACCGCTTCACGAACGTCGCCGGAAAGCCCTGGCTGCGCGTCGGCATCTTCGACGGCAGCGGCGACAACAATCCGGGCGACGACCGCCACGAGACCTTTTTCCAGGTCCTGCCAACCCCGCGGCTCTACGCGCGCATGCCGGCGTACAATCTGATGAACAGCACCGACACGTTCGTTCAGCTCTTCGTCGAGCCGGGCGAGAACTGGACGATCCGCGGCGATTACCACGGCATCGGCATCAGCGAAAGCGCCGACCTCTGGTACGCGGGCGGCGGCGCGTTCCGTTCCGACAACTTCGGCTTCGCGGGACGCCCGTCGGGGGGCGGCGACAATCTGATGACCGTCGTCGACCTGAGCGTCGATTACAAGTTCAACCGGAACTTCTCGTCGACGCTCTACCTCTCGCACGCGCAGGGTGGTAACGTCATCGACAACATCTACGCGGGTGACACCGCCCAGTACTTCTATCTCGAGATGACAGCGAAGTGGTGAGGCCGAGCGCGCCACGACGCTTCGCACAACCGGCATCCAGGGACACGACCGCATGAAACGAGCGCAAATCCTCGCGATCATCGTCGGGGCAACGATCGGAGTTGCCGTCGGCGTCGGCGGCTACACCTTCGCCTATGCGAAGGGGGCGGCGTATCTCTACAACGACCCGGCCGCCTGCGCGAACTGTCACGTGATGACCGAGCAGTTCGACGGCTGGCGCCACGGAAGCCACCGTTCCGTCGCCACGTGCAACGACTGCCACACGCCGCCGGGCCTCGTGCCGAAGTACTACGTCAAGGCGAAGAACGGCTTCTGGCACTCCTTCTACTTCACGACCGGGCTATTCCACGAGCCAATCCGGATCACGGCGTCCAACCGCGCCGTCACGGAACAGGCATGCCGCAAGTGCCACGCGGAGATCGTCCACGCGATCGACACCGTGTCCAGCCCCGAAGACCAGACTTCCTGCCTCCGTTGCCACCGCGACGTGGGCCACATGCATTGAGTACATCACGAAGGTGAGACCATGACCGACCAGAACGAAACACCGAAAGCCCCGGGCGTCCTCAGGCCGCTCCTCATCACGGCGATCGTCACCGCGATCATCGCGATCGGCGCGACGGCGCTCCTCGTCAACATCATGGAGAAGAAGGTCGAGGCGAAGAACCCCTTCTTCCGTGTCGTCGAGCTCGATGACGAGACCGAAGATCCGGAGATCTGGGGCAAGAACTTCCCGATGCAGTACGACCTGTACCGGAAGACGGTCGACCAGGTCCGCACCAAGTTCGGAGGCAGCGAAGCCATGCCCCGCACTCCGACCGATGCCGACCCGCGCACGGTGACCGCGCAGTCGAAGGTCGAGGAAGACCCTCGCCTCAGGACGATGTGGGCCGGCTATGCCTTCGCCCACGACTTCCGCGAAGAGCGAGGTCACGCCTACATGCTCGAGGACCAGCTCTTCACCGCGCGCCAGGAGTTCAAGCAGCCCGGCGCCTGCCTCAACTGCCACGCATCGATGTATCTGGCCTACAAGAAGGCGGGCGACGGCGACACCATGAAGGGCTTCGAGAAGATCAACCAGATGCCCTACGAGGAGGCCAGGAAGCTCGTCAAGCACCCGATCTCCTGCATCGACTGCCACGACCCGCAGACGATGGCGCTTCGCGTCACCCGCCCCGGCTTCATGGAGGGCATCGCCGCATTCAAGGAGTCACAGGGAATCAAAGGGTACGACGTGAACACGATGGCGACGCGCGCCGAGATGCGCTCGTACGTCTGCGGCCAGTGCCACGTCGAGTACTACTTCAAGGGTCCCGAGAAGCGCCTCACCTACCCGTGGGCGAACGGCCTGAAAGCCGACCAGATCCTCGAGTACTACACGACCGGCAGCGGCAAGGAGCACAAGGACTGGACGCACGCCGACACCGGCGCCCCGGCCCTCAAGGCGCAACACCCCGAGTTCGAGATGTGGAGCCAGGGCATCCACGCGCGCAGCGGCGTCAGTTGCGCCGACTGTCATATGCCTTACACCCGCGTCGGTGGCCTGAAGATCAGCGACCACCACGTCCGCAGCCCGCTGCTCAACACGAACAACGCCTGCCAGACCTGCCACAAGTGGTCCGAAGAGGAGATGAAGGCGCGCGTCGAGACGATCCAGGAGCGGACCTGGGAGATGCGTAACCGCTCGATGGACGCGCTCATGGAGCTCATCAACGACATCAAGGCCGCGAAGATGGCGGGGGTCTCCGAGGCGCAGATCAAGGAGGCGCAGGTCGCGCAGCGCAACGCGGGCTTCCTTCTCGACTTCGTCGAGGCGGAGAACTCGACCGGATTCCACGCGCCGCAGGAAGCCGCGCGCATTCTCGACCAGTCGCTCGAATACACGCGCAGAGGCCAGCTCATCCTTCGCCCGAAGTTCCCGCAGGTGCTGGAGATCGGCAAGGACACGCTTCCTCCCGCCAAGGCGGCAGCGCCCGCGACGCCGGCTCCGGCCGCGACCTCGGAACCAGCGGCCCCGGTGAAGTCGGGACGGTAGCGAGGGCACTTCGATCGGGAGTTTTCTGAAGGGCGCGGGAGACCGCGCCCTTCACGTCATTGCGCGATTGCTCGATTGCTCGATTGCTCGATTCGGGGACGAAGCACCCTTCGAAATCGCGCAATCAAGAAATCCCCTTCCTCCTTCCCGTGTTCGAAACCTCGGCGAACGAGAAGAGTCTTATGGGAAGGGGAAGATCCGCTCGGCGCGATCTCCCGATCCGAACCGTACGCCAGGAGAAGGAAACCGACCGATGCTGGACCGCCGATTCTTCGCCGAGGGGACCGCGATCGTGGTTCTCGCGGTGCTCTGCGCCTTCGTCTCGAACTTTGCCGCCGCGCGCGAGCGCAAGCTCGCTTGGGTCGGCGACTATCCGCGCGCCCTCCAGGTTCCCGGGAAGGCGACCGCCTCCGAGCCCGTCGCGACCGCCACCGTCGCGGCGACGATGATGGAAGTGACGGAGACCGCCGCCACACCCGACACCGCGACGACGAGCGCGGCCTCCCTCCCCGTTGCCTCCGCACCCGTCGCGGGGGCGAC
>JBPPMG010000356.1:0-5416 GCA_051305935.1 Thermoanaerobaculia bacterium | reverse complement strand
GCGGATGTCCGCCAACGGTGTCGCCCGCCCCGACCGAATCGCCGACGTCGTGATGCCGGGGCGGTGGGGATAGGCAGGCCAGAGGCCAGAAGCCAAAGGCCAGAGGCCAGAGGCCAAAGGCCAGAGCAGGCACGAACATTGGCGTGGTCGAATCGCGGTCCGCGGCCTAACTCAGGACACCTTCCTCTGTCCTCCGCTCAGTGGCTATCAGCCAGTGCGCAAGCCTTCGCGATCTCCTTCCGTGGGTTTGGCCTCCAGTTTCGCTGATCCCTATCACCTGCGTTTAACTGGTTTTGTCGCTGGACTTCTATGGCCTCCTGCTTCGTCTGCTTTGGCCTCTGGCCTCTGGCCTCTGGCCTGCCATATGATCCCCCGCATGAAACGGATCACTGTTCTCGGAAGTGGACTTGTTGGCGGGATCATGGCTCGCGATCTCGCGTCGGATGGAAAGTACCTGGTGCGGGTGGTCGACGCGTCGCAGAAAAACCTCTCGAAACTGGAAGGCGTGGAGCGCATCGAGCTCCGGCAGGCAGATCTGACGGCGCCGCCAGCCCTCATAGACGCGATCTCCGACGCCGACGCGGTCGTGGGTGCGGTCCCCGGGTGGATGGGCCAGGCGATGCTGCGCGCGGTCATCTCGGCCGGCAAACCGATTTCCGACATCTCGTTCGCTCCGGAAGACCCGCTGGAGCTCGACGCGCTCGCCAAAGAGAAGGGAGTCCCCGCCGTCATCGACTGCGGCGTCTCGCCCGGGCTCTCGAATCTCGCAATCGGACGCGCCGCCTCGAAGCTTGCACGTACGGACGCCGCGGTCATTTTCGTGGGCGGTCTCCCTGCCGAGCGCCACTGGCCCTACGAATACCGGTCGGTCTTCTCACCGACCGACGTGATCGAGGAATACACGCGCCCGGCGCGCCTCGTCGAGCATGGCGAGATCGTCGTGCGTGAGGCTCTCTCCGAGGTGGAGCTTCTCGATTTCCCCGGAGTCGGCACTCTCGAGGCGTTCAACACCGACGGACTGCGCACGCTGATTCGCACCATGGCCATTCCGTCGATGAAAGAGAAGACGATGCGCTACCCGGGACACGCCGACCGGATGCGAATGATGCGCGAGACCGGCCTCTTCTCGAGCGAGCCGGTCGACCTCGACGGCGTCCAGGTCGTCCCGCGCAAGCTCACCGAGAAGCTCCTGTTCGAGAAATGGCGTCGCCCCGAGTCGGAGCGCGAGCTCACGGTTCTGCGCGTCGTCGTCGAGGGGACGAGCGCCGACGGGACCCGCGCACGCTATGTCTACGACCTGCTCGACCACACCGACCCGCTGACCGGCTGGACGTCGATGGCGCGGACGACGGGGTTCCCTTGCGTGATCATGGCGCGGGCGCTCGCCGAGGGACGCTGCAAGACTCCCGGAATCCTGCCGCTCGAGCTGATCGCGCCCGACGATCACCTGTTCGATCACATACTCGAGGAGCTCGAGAAACGGGGAGTCACGCTACACGAACGCGTGGAGAGCGTCTAAGGACGGCGCGAAAAGCGACGAGCAACGTTCACGGCGCAGCCGCCTGCTCCTCGCTTCTCCCCTCGCCCCTCGCCTCTCGCCTCTCGCCTGAAACGATACGGACCGGCTCGCGCCGGTCCGTTGCAGTTTCGATGACTCGAATTCTTACTCCCAGCCTTCGCACTCCAGAAGATCCTCGTCGGTGATCTTCCAGACGGCATCCTCGTCGCACAGGGCGACCTGCTCGACGATGCACTCGTCGCCGTCTTCGTCGATGAGCCTGACGTCGAAGAGGTCACAGTCGATATCGGTGAGTGTGAACGACGAGCCCGACTTCAAGACGTGATCGCCGAGCTGATCGGGACCCCATTCGGCCACGTCACTCGGCGAGATGAAGAGATGGTGAATGTCCCAGGACGTCTTGTTGAGAATCCGGACCGAGGCCGTGTCTGCGGTCGCCTCGACCGGGGCGAGAACAACGAGCGCAAGAACCGAAAAAGCGAGAAGCGCCATCAAAGGTACCCGTTTCATCCGAACTTCCTCCTGTTTTTGGATCGCGCGGAGTATACGGTGCGAGATCTTCCATAAGTAATGAAATTAGTCGGCCCCGAGATCAGCCGCGATGCCTCGATCGACTCGCCGCCTGGCCTCCAGCCTGCTCGTCGCCTCTCGCCTCTCGCCTGCTTCGACCTCTGACCTCTGGCCTGCCTCAGGCCCCTGGCCTGCTCGTCGCCTCTCGCCTCTCGCCTGCTTTGACCTCTGGCCTCTGGCCTGCCCCTGGCCTACTCCTCGCCTCACGCCTCTCGCCTCTCGCCTGCTTTGACCTTTGACCTTGGGCCTCTGGCCTGCTTTTCGCCTTTCGCCTGTTGTATTCTCTCGCCTTCATGACGACTACCACTGTGGTTCGTACCCAGGAATTCTTCCCTTCGGCGGGCGACGCCGCGTCGACCGAGAAGCTCGGGCTCTCGACCTGCGCGATGGGCCTGATCGGCTCGGAGATCCTCAAGATCGCGGGCGAGATCCGCGCGCTGATGGCGGCCGGGAAGACGATCTGCAATCTCACCGTCGGCGATTTCGCGCCGAAGGAGTTTCGCATCCCCGAGGCGCTGGAGAACGCCGTCGTGGAAGCGCTTCGGGCGGGACAGACGAATTACCCTCCTTCCGACGGAATGCTCGAGCTGCGCCGCGCCGTCATCGACCAGTACGAGCGCGAGCTCGGCCTCGCGTACCCGATCGAGACGGTCGTCGTCGCAAGTGGCGCCCGGCCGATCATCTACGCTGCCTACCGAGCCGTGGTCGACCCGGGCGACGAGGTCCTCTATCCGCTCCCCTCCTGGAACAACAATCACTACTGCCATCTCGTCGGCGCGAAGAAGGTCGAAGTCGAGACCGGCCCGTCGACGAACTTCCTCCCGACCGCGTCGCAGCTTCGTCTGCACATCCGCACGGCGCGCATGCTCGCGCTCAACAGTCCGCTCAACCCGACCGGCACGGTGCTCGGCAGGGAGCAGCTCCATGAGATCGTCGAGCTGGTTGCAGAGGAGAACCGCCGCCGATCCGCGGCGGGCGAGCGAACTCTGTATCTGCTGTGGGACCAGGTGTACTGGACACTCACGTTTGGCGAGGCGCATCACCACACGCCGCCCGAGCTCGTCCCCGAATCGGCGGGATGGACGATCTTCGTCGACGGCATCTCGAAGTCGTTCGCCGCGACCGGCCTGCGCGTCGGATGGACAGTCGCCCCGCCCCTCGTCGCCGCACGCATGAAGGACATCCTCGGTCACGTCGGCGCATGGGCGCCGCGCGCCGAGCAGCTCGGCACGGCGCAGCTGATCGAGAACAGCGCTGCCGTTCGCGAGTACCACGCGGAGATGATTCCCGCGGTGCGCGCCCGGCTCGACCGCCTCTACGACGGCCTGATGGCGATGAAGGCGGGCGGCCTGCCCTGCGACGCGATCGCGCCACAGGGAGCAATCTATCTTTCGGCCCGATTCGATCTCATCGGTAAGTCGATCGATGGCGCGACGTTCACGACGAACGACGCGATCCGCCATCTCCTCCTCGACGAGGCCGGCTTCGCCGTGGTTCCCTTCCAGGCGTTCGGCCGCTTCCGTGACGACGGATGGATGCGCCTTTCCGTCGGGGCAGTCTCGCTCGAGCAGATCGACGAGGCGCTCCCCCGGTTGCGTGCGCTCATGGAACGGCTGGCCTAACCCGGATCATTCATGAGGGCTCGCGGCGCGGGGCGCGCCTCAGTTCGCCGAAGAATCCGCTCGCGCGACGATCTTGCGCACTTCCCCCGCGCGGTCGAGACCGACGTAACCGGTCCTCCGCGTGAGCTCGCGGCGGATTCGTCCGGTCGCGTAGTCCTCGGCGCGCTCGCGAATCAGCTCGCCGACCGGAAGCGCCTGACCGATGAGGTGCCCCTGCAGGCGATCGCACCCGAGCGCGGATAGCCACGTGAGCTGCGATTCGGTTTCCACCCCCTGGGCAGTCACCGGCATCCCGAGCGCGTGCGCCAGCTCGATCACTGCGCGCGCGAGATCCTCGCCGCCTCGCACGCTCATCCCCGCCACCAGAGAACGGTCGAGCTTGACGCACTCGAACGGCATCTTCGCGAGCCGCGTGACCGAGGAGAAGCCCGATCCGAAGTCGTCGACGACGAGCATGACACCGAGCTCGCGCAGACGGGTCAGCGTATCTTCGGCCAGCTCGAGCTCGCGCGTCGCGTCCGACTCGCTGATCTCGAAGGCGAGGCGATTCGGCGGAACGGAGGCTCGATGGAGTGCTGCCTCGACCTGCTCCGCAAAGCCGGCTGCGGTCAGCTGCCGAATCGACAGATTGATCGACATCGTGAGCTCGTTTCCGAACGCAGTCTGCAGCGTTACCAGATCCGCGAGTGCGCGGTCGAGAATCCAACGGCCCATCGGCTCGATCAGCCCGCACCGATCCGCGACGCCGACGAAGTTCGACGGGAGCAGGAGACCGAGCTCCGGATGATTCCAGCGGACCAGCGCCTCCACCGTAACGAGCTTCATCGTCTTGAGCTCGATCACCGGCTGGTAATGAAGAACCAGCTCGTCGTTCTCGATCCCGTGCCGGAGGCGATTCTCGAGGTCCGCCCGTTCGAGGGCCTGCGCATTCATCGCCGGAGTGAAGAGCTGACAGTCGTTCCTGCCCCGCTCCTTCGCCCGGTACATCGCGACGTCCGCGCTCTTGACGAGCGTTTCCGCGTCCCCGCCGTCCTGCGGCGAAATCGCGATCCCGACGCTCGCAGTCACGAAGAGCTCACGCGCCGAAAGACGCAGCGGACGGCGGACGGCCTCGATGATCTTCGACGCGACGGACAACGCATCGTCGGACGAGGTGACCCGAGGCACGAGCACGACGAACTCGTCGCCACCGAAACGCGCGAGCGTGTCGCTGAGCCTCAGCACGGAATTGATCCGCGCCGCGACCTCGCGAAGCAGCTCGTCGCCGGCCGCGTGGCCGAGCGTGTCGTTGATTCTCTTGAAATGGTCGAGATCGACGAAGAGAAGCGCACACGAGCTGCCCTCGCGCTCCCGCACCGCGAGCACCTGTCGCAGCCGGTCCTCGAGCAGTTTCCTGTTAGGCAGCCCGGTCAGAGAATCGTGGTACGCCAGCCGCTCGTTCGCCACGGCGGCCGACGCCGCGGCAAGGCGGGAGTCCTCCATCAGCAGCACGACGAAGGCGCAGCCGAGGGTAGGAAGCGCGACCAGCAGTCCGAGAAACTGCAACGACGTCAATCCGGGTGCCCCGCCGAAGAGGGAAAACCCGGTCACGAGCGGCGCCATCGACGCGAGCACGGCAAGGACCAAGAACGTCGCCATCCCGGGCGAGAGCTGAGCACGACGCTTCCACGCCACGAATGCCGACCCGGCGAGTATCAGCGCTCCC
>JBPPMG010000329.1:0-7185 GCA_051305935.1 Thermoanaerobaculia bacterium | reverse complement strand
TTCGCCCCGGAGGAGACGTTCCCGACATCGCGATTTCACGGAACGGACTCCGTGGCGCGATGAACGGCGACTTCGTGCTCGCGCGCGCCGACCGCTCTTCGCTGCAGCGGAAGCGCGGTCGCGGGCGTGATCGCATCGAAGGCGAAGTCGTGCGCATCCTCCGTCGCGAGCACCAGCTCGTCGTCGGCCGCTTCCACGCCGCCGTGCGCCCGTTCGTCCGGCCGTTCGACATCCGGCTCGACACCGACATCGAGATCGACGTCGAGGGAAGCGTCCCCGCGCGCGACGGCGAGATGGTCAACGTCGAGATCACGCGTTACGGGGATCGTCGCGCCGGCCCGGCCGGACGGATCATCGAGGCGCTCGGCATGCTCGGCGAGCCGGGTGTCGACATCGAAGTCGTGCTCCGAAAGCACCACATCCCTCATGCGTTTCCCGACGACGTCACCGACGCTGCCGAGGATATCCCTCTCGAGGTCGGCGCCGACGAGATCGAGCGACGCACCGATCTTCGCGAGCGGGTGATCATCACGATCGACGGCGAGACCGCGAAGGACTTCGATGACGCGGTCGAAGTGACGCGTCTCGCGAACGGCAACTTCGAGCTCGGGGTGCACATCGCCGACGTCGCGCACTACGTAACCGAGGGTTCCGCGATCGACCGCGAGGCCTTCGAGCGCGGCACTTCGGTGTACTTCCCTGGACGCGCCGTGCCGATGCTGCCCGAGCGCCTGTCGAACGGCATCTGTTCGCTCAACCCGCGCGTCGACCGGCTCACGGTATCGGTTTTCATGCAGATCGATCCCAAGGGACGCTTCGTCGACCAGCGGCTCTCTCGCTCCGTGATCCGGACGACGGAGCGGATGACGTATACGGACGTCAACGCGCTCCTGACCGGCGAGGCCGAGCCCGCGGCCCTAACGGCCCTGCGCGCGCGCTACGCGCCGATCCTCGGCGAGCTGGGGCGGATGCGCGAGCTGTTCGAGATCCTCAACGCGCGGCGGGGCGCGCGCGGCTCGATCGACTTCGATCTCCCGCAGAGCGAAGTGCTGCTCACGGAGGCGGGAGAGATCGAGACGATCCAGGCGAGCGAGCGCAACGTGGCGCACCGGCTGATCGAAGAATTCATGCTCGCGGCGAACGAAGTCGTGGCGCGCACGCTGATCTTCGCGGCGCAGCCCGGGATGTACCGCGTCCATCCGCCTCCCGACGCCATGAGGATGCAGGAGCTCAAGGATCTCGTCGCGGAGTTCGGCCTGAAGTTCAGGGGCGATCCCGACCAGCTCCGCCCGGCCGATCTGCAGAGGCTGCTGGACGATGCCGCCGGCCGCCCCGAGGAGCGCTTCATCAACGAACTGATCCTCCGCTCGATGACGCGAGCGATTTACTCGGAGGAGAACACCGGGCATTTCGCCCTCGCACTCGAGAACTACTGTCACTTCACGTCGCCGATCCGCCGTTATCCCGATCTCGTCATTCACCGACGCCTCACGGCGCTGCTCGAGCATGGGCCGATGCTGGGCGAGCGCCTCGAGCGTGCCGTATCCGCCGATCCGCTCGTCGCCCGCCAGGCGAGCGAGCGCGAGCGTCGCGCCGAGAGCGCCGAACGCGAAGTCCTCGAATGGAAGAAAGTGATCTTCATGAGGGACAAGGTCGGCAACGTCTACACGGGACGCATCGCCGGCGTGATGCCGTTCGGCCTTTTCGTCGAGCTCGATGAGGTCTTCGTCCAGGGGCTCGTCCCCGTTGCATCGATCGGAGGCGACTACTGGCTCTTCGCCGAGCGCGAGCACCGGCTTCGGGGCGAGTCGAGCGGACGCGAGCTGCGGCTCGGAGATCCCGTTTCCGTGCAGGTTCGAGGCGTCGACGAGGATCGGCGGCAGATCGAGTTCCGGCTCGTCGAGGCCGGCGGCGTCGAAGTCGAGAGCCGTCGTGGCCGAGGGCCGCGAGGTCGGCGCTGAGGCCCTCGGTGAAGAGCTCGAGACCGGAGGCGAAGGGACGACTCGCGAAGGCGCTGGCGGCGCGCGAAGACGCTGCGCGGCGCCTTCACACTGCACCCGACGCGCTCGACGAGCCGTCGCGCAGGCAGCTTGACGAAGCACTGGGGCGCGTCTTCGAAGGGTGTGTCGACGCTTTCCGCCACGCGTGGCTCGAGAGCTCGCGGATCGCCGCAGCGCTGGAGATCGCGCGCACTCTCGCCCTCCGGCTCAGTCTCGTCCACAACTACACCGTCGATCCGACGGCGGACCTGCGCGCGATGGCGTCGGGACTTCTCGCCGTGCTCGACGCGGCGGCTCGGGAAGAGAAGCTCGCGGCCGGAGGCGCGGAGACGGTGTACCTGCGCGGCGTGCTGCTGCTTCACGCGGGCGATCGCGAAGGCGCGCGGCTCGCGTTCGAGACCGCGCTCGAGCTCGCAACGGCGGAGACCGGCGAGCAGATCGATTACGGCTCGTGCCTCTTCATCGCACAGATCGCGCACGAGGAAGGCGACTGGCGCGACTCGATCCGATTCGCAGAGCGGGCCGCGAAGCTCGCCTCGAGCACGAATCTCGTCGCGCAGGCGCTCTCCATCGTCGCCGTCAGCAGGCACGCTCGCGGCGATCGGCTCCGCGCCCTTCGCAAGTTCGAAGACGCCCTTCGGTACTTCGATCGCGCGGAACCGCTCTTCAATCCGTACTTCTATCGCAACACGATCCTCTTCTGCGGGATCGTTTCGTTCGACATGGGCGAGCTCGCGGCGGCGGAGAGCTACTTTCGCCGCGCGCTCGAAGAGACGTCATCCGACTCGTACGATGCCTTCGATGCGCACGCTCGTCTCGGCCGCACGCTTCGAGCCCAGGGGCGTGACGCGGAGGCGGCCGCGGAGCTCGAGCGCGCTCTCACGACGTATCACTTCGCCGAGAGCGAGCCGGTCGTCGATGTGCTTTTCGAGCTGGGGAGCCTCCACGCGTCGCTCGGCGACGCCGCGCGAGCCCGCGCCCTGCTTCATCGCGTCGTCACCTCCGAGATCGCCCACCCCGGCAAGGCGGAGGCTTCCCGGATCCTCGGAGCGGCAACGATCGGCTAGACTTCAGCTCGAGAGGCACAATGAAACTGATCGTCGGGCTTGGGAATCCGGGTGGCCGTTACGAACGTACCCGCCACAACGTGGGATTCATGGTCGCTGAAGCGTTCGCGAGCAAGTTCCGCATCGCCATCGATCGGCATGAGCGCGACGCCTACGTGGGTAAGGGGCAGATCGCCGGTCGTACCGTCATGGTCGCGAGGCCGCAGACGTTCATGAACCTTTCGGGGAACGCGGTGTCGAAGCTCGTGAGCGCGCACATCGATTCGCTCGACGATCTCATCGTCGTGTACGACGACATCGACCTGCCGGTCGGCCGCCTTCGGATTCGCCAGGGAGGATCGGCGGGAACGCACAACGGCATGAAGTCGATCGTCGAATCGCTCGGGAGCGAGAAGTTCCCGCGGGTGCGCTTCGGAGTCCGAGGCGAGGACTACGCGGCCGCGCGCGACCTCGCCGACTATGTGCTCGACGATTTTGCGCCCGAGGACGCGCCAAAGGTGGAAAGTGCGATCACGAGGGCGGTCGACGCGCTCGCGGTGATCGTGCGCGGCGACCTCGCCCGAGCCATGAACCAGTTCAACAAGGATCCGGTCGAGGAGGAACCGAAACCGTGACCACGCGACCAACGACGCTTGGCGAGCTTCGAAGCGCAGGGTTCGCCGTGCGCTCGGTGAAGGACGAGCTGCGCGAGAATCTCGTGAAGCGCCTCGCCTCGAAGCAGACCGTTTTTCCGGGCATCCTCGGGTACGAGAGCACGGTCCTTCCCGCGCTTCAGAACGCGATCCTGGCGAAGCACGACATCATTCTCCTCGGCCTGCGCGGCCAGGCGAAGACGAGGCTGCTGCGCGCGCTCGTGCAGTTGCTCGACGAAGAGATCCCCGTGGTCGAAGGCTGCGAGATCAACGACTCGCCGCTCGATCCAGTCTGCCGGCGTTGCCTTCGAATGATCGAGGAACGCGGCGAGCACATGCCTGTCGCATGGCTGCCGCGCGCCGATCGCTATCGCGAGAAGCTCGCGACCCCCGACGTCACCGTCGCGGACCTCATCGGTGACATCGACCCGATCAAGGCCGCGAACAAGCGGCTCACCTACGCGGACGAGGAGGTCATCCACTTCGGGATCATCCCGCGCACGAACCGAGGAATCTTCGCGGTGAACGAGCTGCCCGATCTCGCGCCCCGCATCCAGGTGTCGCTCTTGAACATCCTCGAGGAACGCGACCTGCAGATCCGAGGCTTTCCCGTTCGCATCCCTCTCGACGTCGTTCTCGTGTTCAGCGCGAATCCGGAGGACTACACGAGCCGCGGCAACATCATCACCCCGCTGAAGGACCGCATCGATTCGCAGATCCTGACGCACTACCCGAAGACGACCGACATCGCGCGGGAGATCACGCGGCAGGAAGCGTGGACCGAGAGGGGAGCCCAGGGCGCGCGCGTCGTGATTCCGGAACAAGTGCGCGAGCTCATCGAGCAAATCGCCTTCTCGGCGCGCGCGTCGGAGCTTGTCGACCAATCGTCGGGCGTCTCGGCCCGCATGCCGATCTCGGCGCTGGAGATCCTCCACTCGAATCTCGAACGCCGCGCGATCACGACCGGCGACACGGAGGTCTATCCGCGCCTCGCCGACCTGGCAATGGTCCTTCCCGCGATTACCGGGAAAGTCGAGATGGTCTACGAGGGTGAACAGCAGGGCTCGGAAGTCGTCGCCCGGAAGCTCATCGGCGAGGCGGTGACGAAGCTCTTCGAGAAGACATTTCCTCCCGTCGAGCGGGCAGGCCGTGGAGTCGCGCAGGAAAGGGACCGCGAGCGGCGCGGCTACGGCGAGATCGATCCCGAGATGCGCAGCGAGGGTCCGGTGCGGCGCAAGGCGCAGCGCGAAGAGGAGCCGGAGCCGTCGCGAGACAAGGGCGATCCCGACTACGAAGCGATCGTCGCCTGGTTCATTGACGGCAACAAGCTCACCCTCAGCGACGAGCAGCCGTTTGCCGAATATTTCGGGGAGCTCAACCGCGTTCCGAAGCTCGCGGACGTCGCGCGGAAGCACGCGAAGCCGGCCTCGGATGCCGAACTGGCATTCGCGATGGAACTGGTCCTCGAGGCGTTGCACCAGGCACTGCGGCTCAGCCGCGAGGACCTCGACTCCACGATTACCTTCACGGAACTGATGAAGTTCAATATTCTGCGTACAATCAGGTAGACATGGTCAAGCTGACGATCGAGATCGACCCCTCGCTGCAGAAGCAGATCGAGCGCATCGTGCGCGACGGCTGGTACGCGGACGCCTCGGCGCTCGCCGTGGAGGCGATCCGTCAGTACGCCGAGGCGAAGAGCCACCTCGGCGACTCGCCGCCGCTGCTGCACCGCTTCGCGGCGGACGCGCTGAACGCGTCAAAGCCCGAGACCGCGTTGAAGTTCGTCTCGCGCGGGATCACGCTCCTCTCGTCCCAGGAAATCGCGGACCTCGGGCTCTACCAGAAAATGGTCGAGCTCAAGGTGCAGATCCTCCTGGTACTCGACCGTGCGGAGGACGCGATCGTCACGCTCGAGCAGGCGAAAGAGAAACTGCCGAACAACCCGACGATCGACGGCTGGATGAAGAAGCTGAAGAAGTAGGAACGAGACGGCCGGACGGTTGCCCGAACCTGGCGTAAGGGCGGATGTCATTCCGAAGCGAAGCGAGGAATCTGCAAAACGATCACGTGATCGATTCCTTGCTCGAAACCGATGAACCGAGCGGCATCGGTCATTTCACCCGTTTGCAGATTCCTCGCTTCGCTCGGAATGACGGCCGTTGCAGCGATTCGACCTCTTCGACCGAGCGCAATTGCGGCTGACCTTCTTCCGTTGCACGTCACCAGTCATGCGCTTTCGTTACGGTTATCTCGACCCCGATCTCATCCGGCAGCTCCTGTCGGAGATGGGGCTGCGCCGGCTCTTCAATCATCTCCTCCTGCAGACCGGGGGCGACGTGGACGAGGCGATGGAATGGATGCGCGAGCTGCAGCGCCGTGGCTACATCGGCGCGGGCGTCGATCTGGACGAGTTCTTTGCCCGCATGGTGGACGAGAATCTCATTGGTGAGGATGGCGACGGAAACTTCATGCTCGCCGCGGCAGGCGAACGGCAGATCCGGCGCGACGCGCTCGACCAGATTTTCGGCGGGTTGCGCAAGGGAGGCGCGGGGTATCACTCGGTCTCCTCGGCAGGGCAGGGGAGCGAGCGGCTGACGGAGACGCGCGCGTGGAAGTTCGGTGACGACCCGATGAGCGTCGACGGTGTCCGTACTCTGCAGAACGCGATGAAGTCGGGCGACCCGTTCGGCGACATCGAAATCGGAGAGGACGACCTCGAGGTGTTCGAGACTGAGCACGACTCGAACTGCGCGACCGTCGTCTTGATCGACATTTCGCACTCGATGATCCTCTACGGCGAGGACCGGATCACACCGGCCAAGAAGGTGGCGCTCGCCTTGACCGAGCTGATTCTGACCAAGTATCCGAAGGACTCGATCGATGTCGTGCTGTTCGGCGACGAGGCGATCGAGGTGCCGATCTCCGAGATCCCGTACGTGAAAGTAGGGCCGTACCATACGAACACGAAGGCGGGGCTCGAGCTCGCGCAGGCGATCCTTCGGCGGCGGCGCCATGCGAACAAGCAGATCTTCATGATCACCGACGGAAAGCCCTCGGCGCTGCACGAAGGCGGAAGGCTCTACACGAATTCGTTCGGGCTCGACCTGAAGATCGTGAACAGGACGCTGGAAGAAGCCGAGCGGTGCCGGCGCGCAGGCATTCCGATCACGACCTTCATGCTGGCGACCGACCCTGCGCTCGTCAATTTCGTCGAGCAGCTCTCGCAGATCAACCGGGGGCGCGCGTTCTACAGCTCGCCCGACCGGCTCGGCGAGTACATTCTCGCCGACTACATCCGCAACAGAAGGAAGTTCGTCCATTGATGCGGCGGGGTCAGGTCTTCGTGTTCGCTCTGGTCCTCGGAGCGCTGCGCATGCAGGCGCAGGCAAACGAGAGCGGGCAGGTCTCGCTCCAGTCGGGGACGCCTAACGGCGGTACGCCGATTCACGATCGCGGCCTCTTCGGCCAGGGGCAGATCATCGC
>JBPPMG010000319.1:0-11313 GCA_051305935.1 Thermoanaerobaculia bacterium | reverse complement strand
TCCGCACGAATTCAGGCCACCCACTACGAGGGCGGCGTTCCGATGTTCCACCCCATCATCTTCCAGCCGTTTGCGGTTTGCCGAAGCGTGAAGTTGATCGGGAGCTCCCCACCGGCCCGCGCCGGCACCGTTCCCACGAAGGTCGCAATACCGTTCTCCACCCCCCGCTTGGTGTAATTCACCGCGGCGACGTCGACGTCGAACAATTGAGGATTCGCTGAAAGCATCGAACGGAACTGGTCGAGCGACTGAACCTGCTGGAGATCAGGATCGAAGCACGCATAGGCGCGGTCGGCGTCCCCTGCCGCGGACGCCGAGAGGAACTCGGTCACGACCTTCTCCGGCTCCTCGGTGGCCTTCATCACGACGAAGAAGATCCCGAGGATCACGACGCCGATGCCCGCGAGCAGGCAGCCGCATCCGCCGAGAATCCAGGGGACAGGGCTCGACTTCTTCTGTTCGCCACTGTTCGCTGCGTTGGTCATCGTCGCCTCCGTTGTGGTTGAGTTCCGCAGATTCTACAGGACGCGGCGCGGCATCATCCGGCCGCGAGCCGCGGGACGCAAAAAAAGACGGCCGCGTCCGGGGACGCGGCCGTCGAATGCTGCAGAACGTTGGAGACTACGTGCGCTTGGCGATCGGTGTGTAGGCGCGCTGCTTCTCGCCGACGTAGATCTGGCGCGGGCGGTTGATCCGGCCGTGCGGGTTGGCGTTCATCTCTTTCCACTGGGCGATCCAGCCGGGGAGCCGGCCGAGAGCGAACATGACCGTGAACATGTCGGTCGGGATGTTCATCGCGCGATAGATGATGCCGCTGTAGAAGTCGACGTTCGGATAGAGCTTCCTGTCGACGAAGTACGGGTCGTTCAGCGCAACGTCTTCGAGGTTCTTCGCGATCGCCAGCGTCGGGTCGGCGACACCGAGCTCCGAGAGGACAGCGTCGGCCGCCTTCTTGAGGATCTTGGCGCGCGGATCGAAGTTCTTGTAAACCCGGTGGCCGAAGCCCATGAGCTTGAAGGTCGAGTTCTTGTCCTTCGCCATCTCCATGTACTTCTTGTAGTCGCCGCCGTCGGCCTTGATGTGCTCGAGCATCTCGATGACTTCCTGGTTCGCGCCGCCGTGGAGCGGGCCCCAGAGAGCGCAGATGCCGGCCGAGATCGACGCGAAAAGGTTGGCCTTGCTGCTGCCCACCATGCGTACCGTCGACGTCGAGCAGTTCTGCTCGTGATCGGCGTGCAGGATGAGGAGAAGGTTGAGCGCCTTCGTGAGCGTCGGCGAGACCTTGTAAGGCTCGGCCGGGACCGCGAAGAGCATGTGAAGGAGGTTCTCGCAGTAGCCGAGATCGTTGAGCGGATAGACGAACGGCTGGCCGACCGACTTCTTGTACGAGAACGCCGCGATCGTGCGAGCCTTCGACAGAAGCCGGATGATGTTGAGATCGACGTCCTTCTCGTCAGGGTAGTAGGCCGAGAGCGACGCGATCATCGCCGAGAGGATCGCCATCGGATGCGCGTGAGAGGGGAAGCCCTCGAAGAACTTCTTCATGTCCTCGTGGATGAGGCTGTGGCGCGTCAGCCTGTGGTTGAACGCGTCGAGCTCGGCGCTGGTCGGCAGCTTGCCGTAGATCAGCAGGTAGCTGACCTCGACGAAGCTGGCGTTCTCGGCGAGCTCCTCGATCGGATATCCGCGATAGCGGAGAATTCCCTTTTCGCCGTCGATGAAGGTGATCGCGCTCGAGCACGATCCGCTGTTGCCGTAACCGTCGTCGAGAGTGATCGCGCCACTCTTGGCACGCAACTGCGAGATATCGATCCCGACCTCGTCTTCGGATCCGACGACGACGGGGAGCTCGTACTCCTTGCCGTTCAGGGTCAGCTTCGCATTGTCCATTTCGTGCTCCCTCGCTCAGCGCCGCCCGGCTTCCCGGGTGGCTATCAAGAATTGGATACCCGGCTGCAGCGCCGGCTCGCGCGATTTTAGGCATCCACCGTTCGGCGTCGAAGCCTTGGGGATCACCGATTGCTGTGACTCACAACACTCACTTCGATGCGCAGGGTGGGACGCCGAGGTCGGCCTCTTCGTAATGGGTCCGATCCGCGGAGAACCACACGGGGGCGCCGCAAGGCTGCGGCCCCGGCTCGAGCGAGACTTCGATCGGCGCTCCGGACTTGCCCAGGATGCTCCCGATCGTCTTGAGCGAGCCCCGCACTTCCTCACCGGATGACGTGTCGATCGCGACGACTCTCACCTTGTTCGTGCCCGCCTTCCATGACGCGACCGGAGGGGTGACTTCGAGCCGGACGGTGGAGGGCCGGGTCTCGAAGCTGACGGTCACCGGCTCGAAGGGAGGCGCCCCGTTGGGAATGCTTTGAGCAGGGCTGACGACGATCGTGGGGGCGACGAGTGTCGCGCGTCCCGAATCGTCGAATTGCCGCTCAAAGGCGAAGCCGAAGCTCATCGGGATGAACGTGAAGCCCCGCGGCACCCCGGCGATGGAGACGTGCGCCATGACCGCGTCGCCATCTTCATCGTAGCTCCGCACGATCACCGTGCATTCCTCTCCGGGCTTCGGCGACATCGGCTCGACGACCACCCTCGGTTGCGGCCGGAGCTTCGGCGTGCCGGCAGCGTGAGCGTTCTTACGCGAACACTCCTGCGCCTTCGTCCAGGCAGACCTTACCGCGTTGGCCTGACTGAGCGCGAAGACGCTCGCAAACGTCCGGCACGAAATCGCGTCACTCGTCGCGGTCGCCCTGTCGAACAGCATTTCGCACTCCGCGAAGACGTCGTTCTTCAGGTTGTCGCGACAGAAATCCCTGCTGTTTCCCCAGACCGTGAGGCAGCGGGAGAACGTCGCGCAAGGGCGCGAGAAGCGCTGCAGGAGCATCGGCGAGTACTCATCGATCCACTCGACCTTCAACTCGCTTCCGTAATGGCTCGCGAACAGCGGATAGTCCTTCAGCGGCGGCGGCTGGCAGGCCTTCTCCGGAACGCACTCGGCGGGCGCGGCCGAGAGCTCGGGCGCTCCGAGGAGCAGCGCCGCGGCGAGGGCGAAGCACGCGGCCGCGGTCTTTCGAAATGCGCGCGAATTCATGCCTCCGCCTCGATCAGCGGGCGGAAGGCTTCCTTGTCGATCGCCTTGTCGTAGGCTGCCCGGGCCGAGACCTTGCCGTCCTCGAAGTGCTTTCGAATCGAAGAGTCCATGTCGATCATCCCTTCCTTCACGCCGACCTGGATCATCGACGTGATCTGCGGCGTCTTCCCTTCGCGGATAATGTTCGAGAGCGCCGGCGATCCGAAGAGGATCTCGAGCGCTGCGACGCGCCCGCCTCCGATCCTCGGCATCAGCTGCTGCGCGACGACCGCGCGAATCGTCTCACCGAGGACGTTGCGAATGCCCTCCTGCTCCCCCGCCGGGAAGACGTTGATGATGCGATCCATCGTCTTCGCGGCATTGTTCGTGTGAAGCGTGCCGAAGACGAGCGTCCCCTTCTCCGCGGCGGAGAGCGCCATCGAGATCGTTTCGAGATCGCGCATTTCGCCAACGAGAATGATGTCAGGATCCTCGCGCCCCGCCGCCTTGAGCGCCTCGGCGAAGCTCTTCGCGTGGGAGCCGATCTCACGCTGGTGAACGACACACCGCTTGTTCGGGTGCACGAACTCGATCGGGTCCTCGATCGTGATGACGTGGAGATCGCGCGTCTCGTTGATCAGGTCGATGATCGCGGCCAGAGTCGTCGACTTGCCCGAACCCGTCGGTCCGGTGACCAGCACGAGGCCGCTTCGCAACTGCGCGATGCGCCGCACCTGAGGAGGGAGGCTCAGCTGCTCGATCGTCATGATCTTCGACGGGATGATGCGGAAGACGGCTCCTGCTCCGCGCTGCTGCCGGAAGAGGTTGACTCGGTATCGGGCGACGCCCGGAATCTCGTAGGAGTAATCGGCGTCGCCACCCTTCGAGAACTCGTCCCAGAGCCTTTCAGGCGTGACCGGACGGATCATGTCGGTGAAATCGACTTCCGTCAGCGTCCGGTAGCGAATCGTCTCGATCGCCCCCGAAATGCGAAGCATGGGGGGGCGCCCCACGGTGATGTGGAAATCCGACGCCCCGCGGTCGTTCATCAGCTTGAGGAATCGGTCGATTTTGGGTTGTATCGTCATGAATTGGGGTGTCCCGCACTTCGCACGCACTCGGCAAGCAGCAGGCCAAAGGCCAAAGGCCAAAGGTCAAAGCAGGCAGACGCTGGTGCCAATTCTGAATTCTGTTACGTATGACCGATGCGCTTCGTTCCTTCTACCTAGCCTGATCAGCCTCTCGCCGTCGGCATCCGCCCCGGTTTTGCGTGCTTTGGCCTCTGGCCTCTGATCTGTCCTATAGCCTGCCTTTGCCTGCTTTGGCCTTTGGCCTTGGGCCTCTGGCCTGCCTCAAACCATCGATCTCCCCTTCAGGAAGTCCTGCGAGACGAGAGGTTCGAAGTCTTCCTTCTTCTCCGCGATCATGTACGCCGTTTCGGGGGCGATCTTGTCGTGCTTGAGCAGATCGCGCAGCGCCTCGTCGAGCGTCTGCATCCCCTGCGACCTTCCGATCTGCATCGCCGAGTAGATCTGGAACGTCTTCTCGTCGCGAATCAGGTTCGCAATCGAGCTCGTGCCCTTGAGGATCTCGAAGACGGCCACGAGCTTGTTGCCGTCTTTCGCCGGAAGCAGCCGCTGGGCGATCGCGTACTTGAGCGACTCGGACATGGCAGTTCGGATCTGCGCCTGCTCCTCGATCGGGAAGCTGGCAATGATGCGATCGATCGCCTTCGGAGCGCTCGTCGAATTCAACGTGCCGAGGACGATGTGCCCCGTCTCGGCCGCGGTCAGCGCGAGGGAGACCGTCTCGTTGTCGCGGAGCTCGCCGATGACGATGACGTCCGGATCCTCGCGCAGCGCCGCGCGCAGGGCGCGCGCAAACGAGGTCGTGTGGGTCCCGACCTCCCGCTGGTTCACGAGGCAGTTCTTGAACGGATGGACGAACTCGACCGGATCCTCGAGCGTGAGCACGTGGTCGTGGCGCGTCTCGTTGAACAGGTTCACCAGCGCGGCGAGCGTCGTCGACTTGCCCGAGCCCGACGGGCCGCAGATGAGCACGAGCCCCTGGTGAAAATCGGCGATCTCGGCGAGATGCGGCGGAAGGCCGACCTCCGCGATGGTCGGCGGCTTTTCTGGAATCACGCGGAAGACACCGTTCCATCCCTTCTGGTCGATGAAGAGATTCACCCGGTAACGGCCGGCGGACGGGATGTAGTAGCAGTAGTCGATCTGCTGTTCGCGCAGGAACTTCTCGAGGTGATGCTCGGCGAGGATTTCCCGGAGCATCGACTCCGTCGCCTCGGCGGTGAAGGGCTCGCCCTGAGCGCGGATCAACTTGCCGGCGACTCGGATGATCGGCGGCAGGCTCACCGAGAGATGAAAGTCCGACGCCCCCTGGTTGCGTGTCACGATCAGGTACTGGTGGATCCGCGGCTCGCCCTGCGTCGCCCGCGCGGCGAGAGCGTTCTGCTTCATCTGCTCGGCCCCCTCGATCGTGGCGTGATCGCGCCTGGCGATCTCGTCCATCACGTCGAGCGCGCGCGAGCGAACCGCGCGCGACGGGTCGGTCTGCGCGACCTGCTCCAGCACTTTCAGCACCTGCGGGTGCTTGAAGTGGAGGAGCGACTGAATGACCTCGATGCGGATGTCGGGGCTCGGGTCGGCGAAAAGCTTGCCGAGGTGCGGCAGGGCGCGAACGTCGCCGATCCTGCCCAGCGCCTCGACGGCAGACCATCGCACGTCGGCGTCGCCGAGCATCGGGATGAGCGCCTCGACGGCGGACGGGTCGGCGAGCCGCCCCAGCGTCTCGACCGCGGAGATGCGGATCCACCAGTCGGGATCGCGCAACAGCAGAATCGTCGCGGGGATGATCCGCTTGTCGTCGAACGAGGCTGCGACGTGCATCGCCGAGGCGCGCACTTCTTCGTCGGGATCGGAGAGGAGCTCGATCGTCGGCTCGATGAGGTCGTTCTCGAACGCCTTCATCGACTCGAGCGCGCGGTCGCGAGCCCATCCCGCGAGCGTCTTGGCGAAATTGATGTAGCGCTTGATCAATTCGCGGCGGTGTCCCATGCCGAGCAGGATCTTCAGCACGGCCGAGCGCGTCTGCGCCTCGCCCGAGGCCATGAGAGGGAGGATCCGCTGGGCGAAATCGGGCCCGAGGGTCGTCGCGGCCTTCGTCAGCGCCTCGACGAGCAGTTGCTGCGTGGTGTAGGTCGCGGTGGGAAGCTGCGCCACGAGGATGTCGACCGATTGAGCCGGGGCCTTCACGGCGAGCGTCTCGAGCGCCTTCTCCCGGATGTTTTTGTCCTGGTCCTGCGCGAGCTTCTGCCACTTCGGAATGGCGGCCGCGTCGAACTCCAGCGTCCCGAGCCGCGTGAGAAACGCCGCACGCTCCTCCCCGCTTCCGGACGACGCGAGCTGCCAGAGCACCGGCTCGAGCGACTTCGTCACCGGCGCCTCGAGAATGATCTTCTTTGCTACGCCCTGGAGCTCCTTCTCCTTCGGCTCCTGTGACGCCGTGAGCTGGGCGATTCGGGCTTCGACACCTGGAATGCCAAGGGCAAAGAGCAGCCCCGACGCGCCCCTGACCGCCGCCTCCGGCTTCGTCTTGCACTCGCCGAGGAACAGATCGACCGTCTCGGGATCCTTGATCTTCTGGAGAATCCTGATGCCGGAGTCGCGGATGGCGCGATCGGGTCGGAAGAGCATCCAAGTGACGTCGCGCGCCTTGACGTTCGCCTGGGCCGCGAGTCGCGTCAGCAACTCGTCCCGTTCTTCACTGCTCCCGAACTCTTTGTTCGCGAGCGCCTTGAGAATGTCCTTGAGGTCGTTCGAAAAGATCGCCATACCGGAGTGCGCTGAGTATAGCGAGGATGCCGGAATTCCGCGATTCGTTGCCTTGTAGGCAAGGCGTCCCGCCTTGCCCGCCTTGCACACTGCACCCGATCTCGGTGACCTGACGAAGGCCGGAGGCCTTCGCTACAGGTTCAGCCGCGCGGGTACGGAACGATCCAGATCCAGACCATCGCCGCGAAGAAGGCAGAACCGGCGACGACGAAGAGGTGGAAGATCTCGTGGTAGCCGAAGACCCGCGGGAACGGGTTCGGGCGCTTCAACGCGTAGACGACCCCGCCGATGGTGTAGGTGACTCCGCCGAGCAGGAACGTGAGCATCGCCAGACCGGGCAGGCGATCGATCAGGATCGGCATCGGGATCAGGGCGATCCAGCCCATTGCGATGTAGATTCCGGACGTGGCCCACTTCGGCAGCTTTGTCGAGATCCACGAGGTCGAGATCCCCGCCACGGCGACCGTCCAGACGAGCGCGAGAACGAAAACGCGCATCCATCCGGTGAGCACGACCACGCAGATCGGCGTATAGGTTCCCGCGATCAGAAGATAGATGTTGGAGTGGTCGAACGTCCGAAGTGCGGCGCGAACCCGCGGCGACCAGTTCCCGATGTGGTAGACCGAACTGACCGCGAAGAGGAGCACCATCGAGACGCCGAAGATCAGCAGCGCAACGAACCGCGGAGGATCATGGTGCGTCCTGTAGAGCAGGATCATCGTCGCAACCAGGCTCGCTACCGCGGCAAACGGGTGGAACCATCCTCGGAGGAGCGGCTTCGGGGGCTGGTCGGTGTCGGGCATGGGCGTGAATGCTGGTGGTTGTTAGTTGTTAGTTGTTAGTTGTTAGACGCTCGAAGATGGCTGCACGCTGCAGGGCCACGGTTCGCTGCTTCGAGGGCGACGGGAAACGTCGCGCATGTTTCTCCTCAGGGAGCGCTTGAGACGTGCGAGAAAAATATCCGCTCCGAGCCTCTTCTAACAACTAAAAACTAACAACTAACAACCCGGCCTCACTCCCCTTGACGAAATCTTCTGCTTGGAGAATAATTCTCCACGTGGAACGAACTGCCGAATTCATTCGAGACCAGGTCGAGGCGATGATCCGCCGGTGCCGCGACACCGGCATGAACGTCACGCCTCAGCGGATCGCGATCTATCGCGCGCTCGTCGAGTCGACCCGGCACCCTAGCCCCGAGATGCTCTTCAACGAAGTAAGCCGGTCGATGCCGTCGCTCTCGCTCGCGACGATCTACAAGACGCTCGAGACGCTCGAGGGAATGGGCCTGGTCCGCGAGATCCCCGTCACGGGAGATCGAAAGCGCTTCGACGCGATCGTAGAGAATCACCACCACCTCATCTGCACTGCCTGCGGCAGCGTCGGCGACTACCACGACGACGCGCTCGACCAACTCCCGCCGAGACGCCGCCTGGGCGGTTTCATCCCCCATTCGGTCAGCGTTAACATCAGCGGTCTCTGTCCGGCCTGCCGCCAGAAAGACGCCCACTGAGCCGATCGCTGATCAGCCGAGCAACTCAAGGTTCCCCACCGGGGGAATCGAAGACCAACCAGAAGGAGAAGAAAACTCATGTCGAAGGAACTCAAGGGAAGCAAGACCGAGCAGTGCCTCAAGGACGCGTTTGCCGGCGAATCGATGGCGAACCGTCGTTATCTGTATTTCGCGAAGCTCGCCGATGTCGAAGGTCAGCCCGACATCGCCGGCCTCTTCCGCGACACCGCCGAGGGTGAGACGGGACACGCGCACGGCCACCTCGACTATCTCAGGAAGTCGGGAGATCCGGCGACCGGCCTTCCGATGGGCGACAGTGCCATGAACCTGAAGTCCTCCATCCACGGCGAGACGCACGAGGACACCGACATGTACCCGGGCATGGCGAAGACCGCCCGCGAGGAAGGCTTCGAAGAGATCGCCGACTGGTTCGAGACGCTCGCGCGCGCCGAAAAGTCGCACGCCGGCCGCTTCAAGAAGGGACTCGATTCGCTCGCGTAGTTCTCGATGCATTGCGCGGCGCCGCCCGGCGCCGCGCAATACGCGAATTGAGAATGCAGAATTGAGAGATCGGGAGGGCGCAAGCGGCTCCCGCGCCCCCTGGCCTTTCAGCGCTCAGCTCTCAATTCTCAATTCTCAATTCCTCCGAAGGAGACATGCATGACCACCCTCACCCGCACGATCCCGCGCTCCCGGATTCTCGACCTCGGTGACTACGAACGCCGCCGCGACGAGATCCGCGCCTCGGCGATCGCCGCTCGCCAGCTTCACCGCGTCGCCCTCGGGCCTAACGTGATCCTGTCGTTCGAGAACCGCGAGACGCTGACCTACCAGATCCAGGAGATGCTCCGCACCGAGCGCATCGCGAAAGAGCCCGAGGTGCTTCACGAGATCGAGACTTACGGCGATCTGATGCCCTCCCCCGATTCGCTCTCGGCGACGATGCTGATCGAGTTCCCCGACAAGGCGGAGCGCGACGTGCGACTCGTCGAGATGCTCGGCCTCGATCGCCACCTGCGCATCGACTTCGCCGGCGCCGGCTCTGCCGCGGCCGTCTTCGACCAGCGGCAGATCGACGTCGAGCGCATCAGTTCGGTGCAGTTCGTCCGCTTCCAGATGACCACAGCCCAGCTTGCAGCGCTTCGCGCCGGCGCGTCCATGACCGTCGTGAGCGACCATCCGCACTACCCGCATGCCACGGTCGTGTCGACAGCCACCGTCGCGGCCTTCGTGGCCGATCTCGACGACGCGAAGGTGCAGGAGGCGTAAAGCGGTGTACGACATCCGAGACGCGAAGTACTGGGACGAGAGCAGTCTCTACGCCGAGATGCGGCGCGTCTACGATGTCTGTCACACGTGCCGGATGTGCTTCAGCTACTGCCCGTCGTTTCCTTCGCTCTTCGACTCGATCGATCGCCACGAGGAGAAGGGCGAAGGCGAGGTGGAAGCTCTCACGACGAAAGAGATGGACGTGGTCGTCGATCTCTGCTTCCAGTGCAAGCTCTGCTACGTGAAGTGCCCTTACACCCCGCCTCACAAGTTCATGCTCGACTTCCCGCGACTGATGCTGCGCGCGAAGGCGATCCGCGCGAAGAAGCACGGCGTCACATTCCAGGACAGGATCCTCGGTGATCCCGACAAGACGGCGCGCCGATCGACGGGAATGTTCGCGACGCTCGTGAACTGGGCGAACCGGCAGAAACCCCTGCGGATCGCGATGGAGAAAACGCTCGGAATCCACCGCGATCGCGTGCTCCCGCCGTTCGCCTCGCTGACGTTCGAGGGATGGTTCGCGAAGCGGCAACCGAAGGTTCACGCTGCGAGCGACGACTCGAACGTCGTCGCCATCTTCGAGAGCTGCAACGTCAACTACAACTATCCGAGCGTCGGACAGGCCGCGGTCCAGGTGCTCGAGCGCAACGGGAAGGCCGTGATCCGCCCGGAGCAGGTCTGCTGCGGCATGCCGGCGATGGACGGCGGCGACGTCGAGAAGGCAATCCAGAACGCGAAAAAGAACGTGAAGGCGCTCGCACCGCTCGTCAAGCGCGGGATTCCTGTCGTCGTCTGCGCCCCCACCTGCGGCTACGTGATGAAGCAGGACTGGCCCGACCTGCTCGACTCCGACGATGCCCGCCTGGTCGCGCAGAACACGTACGACATCGGAGAGTACCTCGCGAAGCTCAAGACCGAAGGGAAGCTGGACACTTCGTTCGACACGCCGCAGGGAAAGCTCGCCTATCACGTGCCCTGCCATCTGCGCGCCCAGAACATCGGCCAGCCGTTCACGAAGATTCTCGCCGGGGCGCAGGGGACGACCGTCGAGGCGATCGAAGAGTGCTCCGCGTTCGACGGCACCTGGGGAATGAAGGCGGAGTACTACGACCACTCCCGCAAGTGCTCGCAGAAACTCTGCCGGCAGATGAAGGCCTCCGAGGCCGACCGCTTCGTCTCCGACTGCATGATGGCCGGACTCAACGTCATCGAAGAGACCGGCAAGGCCCCCGTCCATCCCGTCGAGGTCCTGCGCGACGCGTACGGGATGAAGCCGGAGAAGCAGTAAAGGCAGGTCAGAGGTCAAAGGGTCATAGCAATCATGTGGAGTGCGAAAGCGAAGCTTTCGCGGCCGCGCCAGCGGCACCATGTGGAGTGCGAAAGCGAAGCTTTCGCGGCCGCGCCAGCGGCACCATGTGAAGTGCGAAAGCGAAGCTTTCGCGGCGAAGGCGCCAGCGTCCGCACGCATCGAGCAATTCGTGCGACTGCGGCGCTCCGCGTCGAGAAGACGCGCAAGAACCGCTGGTCGGTCGAGACTCGCGTCGCGGCGACGATCCGGCTTCGCTACCGCGTCTACGCGCGGACGATGGCGCCGCAGGGCAATTGGG
>JBPPMG010000279.1:0-4001 GCA_051305935.1 Thermoanaerobaculia bacterium | reverse complement strand
CTTGCCATGACACGAAGTGCAGAGGGCGTCGGCGCTCTTGATGAGAAGGTTAGGCTCGGCACTCGCATGGGCTCCGTGGCAGACGAGGCAGTTCGTCGATACCGGCGCGTGCACCGACCCTTCGGTGAAGTTCTTCTGTTCGTGGCAGGTGAAACAGGCCTCGTTACCGGTGGCAATCAGCAGCGCCTTCGAATCGCCGGCATGCGGGTTGTGGCACTGGGTGCACTTGCCATCCTTGACGGGAGCATGCACGTGAGCCGAGGCAAGCTCGGTCTTCTGCTGATCATGGCACTGGAAGCAGAGCTCCGGCTCCTCCTGCAGCAGTACCAGCGTGCCGACCACTCCGTGCCGCTTGTGGCACGTCTCGCAACCCTTCGAGTCCCTGAAGGGCTCGTGGACCACCTTCTTCGACGCCAGCGCCTGGATCGGCTTGTGGCATTCGACGCACTCCTTCGACACGAGTTTTCGCTTCGGCTTCGCGGCGTAGACCGGCGAGGCAACGGCGAAGAGAAGCGTCGAGACGATTGCGAATCGAACCACGAAGCGCATCGCGTCTCGGAGCGGGTGATGGTGCAAGGGCATCGTGACTCCTGCGTGTCTCGGACTGTGGCTCCCTCGCGGGCGGAGCCCTGGAGGAGATCGCGCGGACGCTAGCATCGCGGCTGAGTCCGGGATCGCAGCAATCCGCACGGACGCTGGTGACCTGCGTCACGACGCGGCATGCGCTCGCCTGCTCCAATTCGCGGTGCGACGCGATGGCCCTCGCTGGCGCTGGATACCAGACTGCCGATGAGGAAAACACTGGCGAGGTTCGCTGAGCTGACGCGCGATTGGCGCGTCCGGACGCTGATTCCGGTCGTGGTGATCCACGTCGCGGCCTTCGCGATTCTCTACGCGCTGATGTACCACCTCGCGGTGGCCAACCTCGTGAAGACACAGAAGCACGGCGCGGAGATCATCCTCAATCAGCTCGAATCGGACTTCTACATCCTGATGCCTAACCACTCGGCGGCGGTGATGGCCCGTCGCGTCGCGTCGCAGGCGAAGCTGCATAATCTCGTCGCTCTCACCGTGTATAGCAGGGCCGGGCGGCCGGTGATCGGAATCAACCCTCCACCGACGGACGTGCTCATTCGCCAGTCTGGAAAGGTGCTCGCGCCGGGCGGTGAACGGACGGACTGGTACCGGGACATGAGCTCCAGCCTCCGCCTTTACGGCATCCGCGCAATCGAGAACGGGGATGCCTGCCAGACTTGCCATGGCCCCGAGGCAGAGCATCTCGGCGCGATTCAGCTCGGAATCGACTTCAGCGCGCCGCTCGCCGCTGCAACCGCCGGCATCCAGAAGAAGTTTCTCCTCGTCGGAATCGCCTGGATCGGGCTGGTGATCGCGATGTCATTCATCCGCGGCGTCGTGATCGGCCGGCCGCTCGCGAAGATCCGCGCGAGCATCTCGGGAATCGGCGCCGGCGCGGGAGACGAGGAGCACGGAGATCTGGAGGCGCTCGCCGACCGCCTTCACGGGACCATATGGGAGATGATCCGGTCGCGACGGCAGCGCGAGGAGGACATCGCGAGGCAGATGGTGCGAGCCGAGCAGCTCGCGGCGCTTGGCGAACTGGCCGCCGGGCTGACGCACGAGATCAAGAATCCGCTCGCGGGTGTCATCGCCGCGCTCGAGATGCTCAAGAGCGAGAACGATGGGTTTGGCCCGCACGAAGAAGTTGCCGATCAGATGCTCGCGGAGCTGCGCCGGGTGACCGGTACGCTCGACTCTCTGTTGCGGCTCGCGCGCCCGCAGCCTCCGCAACGGACCGATGTGGATGTCGAGAAGCTCGTGCGCGAAGTCGTGTCGCTCTTCTCGGCGCGGTCTCGAAGGCACGGCGTCACGGTGAGCATCGAGGCCGCGAATGCGCTTCCGACGTTGCGGCTCGATTCGGGACTCATCGTCCAGCTTCTCATCAACCTGTTGACGAACAGTCTCCAGGCGAGCGAGCGAGGGGGCTCGGTGACCGTGCAGATCGCACCGTTCCCGCGTAAGGACGGCGTGCTCGTCGCGGTCTCGGACACGGGCCGAGGCATTCCGCCGGCGATGCTCGAACGCGTATTCGACCCGTTCTTCACGACGAAGGAGGAAGGGACGGGGCTCGGCCTCGCGATCTGCCGCCAGATCGTCGAGCAGCATGGAGGCGCGATCAACATCGAGTCGGAGACGGGACTGGGAACTCGCGTCATCGTGCTGCTTCCCGACGAGGCAGCGATTGCCCGTGAGGAGAGCAATGTCGCTTCTTCTGCTGGTTGAAGACGAGGCGCTGCTCCGCTGGGCGCTCGCGAAGCGCCTTCGGAACGCGGGGCACGTCGTCCACGAGGCGCCCACGATCGCGGCGGCTGACGATCACATCCGCCGCCACCGCCCCGACATCGTGCTCCTCGACATCCACCTTCCCGACGGGAACGGCCTGAACTTCCTCGCCACGAACCGCGAGGCGCTCTCCGAGAGCTCGGTCATCGTGATGACCGCGGAAGGAACGATTGACGACGCCGTGCGGGCCATGAAGTTAGGCGCCTGGGACTTCCTCACCAAGCCGGTCGACCAGGACGAGCTCCTCCGGCTCATCGACAAGGCGGGTGCATTGCGCGTGCAGGGACTCGAGGCCGAGGGCTCACGACGCCTGCGGGACAAGCAGCTGCAGATGAACATCGTTGCCGAATCGCGCGCGATGAAGGAGACGCTTCGCCTTGCGACGAAGGTGGCGAGCGCGTCGGGGACGACAGTGCTGATCCACGGTGAGACGGGGGCAGGCAAGGAAGTGGTCGCGCGCTACATCCACGCGCATTCCGCGAGAGCGGACGGTCCGCTTCAGGCGACGAACTGCGCCGCGATCCCCGAGCAACTCGTGGAGAGCGAGCTCTTTGGTTACGAGAAGGGCGCGTTCACCGACGCGAAGACGTCGCGCAAGGGGCTCTTCGAGCTCGCGCACGGCGGAACGGTCGTGCTCGACGAGATCGGAGAAGTGCCGCTCGCGATGCAGAGCAAACTCCTCCGATTCCTCGAGGAGCGCTCGCTTCGCCGCGTCGGAGGGTCGCGCGAGGTTCCGGTCGACGTGCGCGTGCTTGCGCTGACGAATCGCGACCTCCAGGAGCACATCGCCGCCGGTCGCTTTCGAAGCGACCTCTATTTCAGGCTCAACGTCTTCCCGATCGTCGTTCCCCCGCTGCGCGACAGAAAGGACGACATTCTGCCGCTTGCGAAGGCGTTCATGGCGCATTCCGCTTCGTCATGCGGGAAGAAGCTCCGCGCCATCGCACCCGATTTCGAGCAGTGGTTGCTCGGCCACGACTGGCCTGGAAACATACGAGAGTTGAAGAACCTCGTCGAGCGCGCCGTGATTCTGGAGTCCGGCGACGAGCTCACGGGCGAGAGCATGACTCTCGTGAGCGCAGTTCCCGCGCGCGCGGCGGCTCACGGCCAGATCGTGCCGCTCGACGAGATCGAGCACGTCATGGTCGTGCGCGCGATGCTCTCTGCCGAAGGAAACCAGTCGAAGGCGGCGCGCATGCTGAAGGTGAGCCGCGATCAACTCCGCTATCGCATGAAGCGCTACCGCGAGGAAGGGCGACTCCCCGCGGAGCTCGGCGCCTCGGTCGACGAGGGGTGACTCCCGGGCCGGCAGACGGTCGTCGACAACGTCGCGTGAGTAGTCGGGTGCGTGAAGACTCGTGGGCGAAATGCGCCCCTACCCCCCGCAATTTACAAAACCGAACAGTTTGCGACAATCTGGAGACGTGCGACTGACACCCACAGCCTTGTGTCGGCCATCACATGCCGCCGGTTCCCTCTCCCTATAACTTCCATCACGGCAGATCACGCCGGACCAAGGTGTGGATCACATTTTCGTTGATTGCAACGAACAAGAAACGGCGCTGAAGTCACTGGAAACTGGAGGAAACGATGTCATTCGTAACGCGTAGTTTGATGGTAGTAGCGGCGGCCGCGACGCT
>JBPPMG010000269.1:0-21235 GCA_051305935.1 Thermoanaerobaculia bacterium | reverse complement strand
ATCTTCTGGAGAAAATCGAGCTCCTTGACCATCAGGTAGCCGGCGGCTCGCTTCGACGGCTCGTAGAGCTCCGCCACGCCGACGATCGAAGCGTGCGCGCGGTGCGCGCCGCCGAAGGCGTCGTCGACGTAGAGATCGGCGATCTCGCGGAGTTGCTTCGCGAACTCCGGATCGTTCTTCTCTTCCTCCGCGTGGAATCGGAGGTTCTCGAGGAGTAGCACGCCACCGGGCGGGAGCGCCTTCGCCTTCGCGACGGCGTCGGGACCGACGCAGTCGTCGGCCCACCCGACCTCGACGTTGATCATCTCCGCGAGCGTGTCACGGACAGGCTTCAGTGAGTACTTCTCGTTGCGCTGCCCCTTCGGCCTTCCGAGGTGCGCGGCGATGACGATTCGCGCCTCACGCTCTCGCATGAACGAAAGGGTCGGAAGCGTCTCCTCGATCCGCGTGGTGTCGGTGACCTTCCCGTTTTCCATCGGGACGTTGTAGTCGACGCGATAGAACACGATTGCGCCGCGAAGGTCGAGCTGGTCGACGGTGTTGACCTTGATCATGGTCCACTCCTCTCCTCTGGGGACCGTCCCGCTTCGAAAGGGCCGGAGACGGGTCCGGCCGCACTTGGCGGCCGGACGTTGTCACGCTGCTCAGGCTTTTTTCTTGTCGATGTACTCGCACAGGTCGACGACGCGCTTCGAGTAGCCCCACTCGTTGTCGTACCACGAGAGAACCTTGTGCATGTACGGATCGACCGAGCGGGTGTAGCCGGTGTCGACGATCGACGACGCGGGGTTCCCCTTGAAATCGATCGAGACGAGCTCTTCGTCGCTGTACGCCAGGATTCCCTTCATCGGGCCGTCGGCCGCGGCGCGGATCGCCTGATTGATCGTCTCCACCGTCGCCGGCTTCTCGGTTTCGATGACGAGGTCGACGAGCGAAACGTTCGGCGTCGGCACGCGGACGGAGATGCCGTCGAACTTGCCCTTGAGCTCCGGCAGGACGAGGCCGACGGCCTTCGCGGCGCCCGTGCTGGTCGGAATCATAGAAAGCGCGGCCGCGCGGGCTCGGCGGTGGTCCTTGTGCGGAAGGTCGAGGATCCGCTGGTCGTTCGTATAGGAGTGGATCGTCGTCATGATCCCCTTCTTGATTCCGAACGTCTCGTGCAGGACTTTCGCCATCGGCGCCATGCAGTTCGTGGTGCACGAGGCGTTGGAGATGACCTGGTGCTTCGCCACGTCGAGCGCCGTCTCGTTCACACCGAGGCAGACGGTGATGTCCTCGCCCTTGGCCGGCGCGGAGATCACGACGTGCTTGACGTTGCCGCGGAGATGCTTGGCCGCGTCGTCACGCTTGGTCCAGAGGCCGGTGGACTCGATGACCAGGTCGACGCCGAGCTCCTCCCAGGGGATCTTCGCGGGGTCTTTCTCGGCGAAGACGCGGATCGACTTCCCATCGACGACGATCGCGTTGTCCTTCGCGACGATGTCGTTCTCGAGATTCCCGTGAACAGAGTCGTATTTCAAAAGATAGGCGAGAGTTCCCGGATCAGTGATGTCGTTGACCGCGACGAACTCGAGTTTCGTTCCGTACTTCAGCGCCGTCCTCATGATGACGCGCCCGATGCGTCCGAACCCGTTGATTCCTACTCGCATGCTCGCTAGCCTCCGTGCGTTTTCTTCGAAAGGATGCCCTCGCGGCCGTCGTACCGGAAGAATGAGGCCGGGGCCTTGGTAGTATACCGATTCCAGATGGACGACAATGCCTCCCCTCTTCGCTGGTTCGGCGACCGCCTCGAACTGATCGACCAGCGCCTTCTTCCGCGCCGGATCGAGTGGATTTCCTGCCACGACGCTGCTTGCGTCTCCTCCGCGATCACGACGATGGTGGTCCGGGGCGCGCCGGCGATCGGCGTCGCCGCCGCGTACGGGCTCGCGCTCGAGGCGCGGCTCGCGGCCGCGAACGGGCTGCCGCTTCCGGCGACGCTCGAGCGCGCAGCCGAGCTCCTCCGCCGCTCCCGCCCGACCGCCGTCAACCTCGCATGGGCCGTCGACCGGATGATGCGCGTCTTCGCCTCCTGCGCCGGATCGGCGCCGGCCGCGATCGCCACGCGCCTCGACCAGGAATCGTGCGCGATCCACGCCGAAGACATCGCCGGCAACCGGCGGATGGGAGCGTTCGGCGCGGAGCTTCTTCCGCACGAGTCGACCGTTCTCACCCACTGCAACGCCGGCGCGCTCGCCACGGGCGGCTACGGCACGGCCCTCGGCGTGATCCGCGCCGCGCACGAGGCCGGCAAACGCATCGCCGTCTTCGCCGACGAAACGCGCCCTTACCTGCAGGGATCACGCCTCACGGCGTGGGAGCTGCAGCAGAACGGGATCGACGTCACGGTGATTACCGACAGCATGGCTGGGCACTTCTTCGCGAAGGGTACGTTCGACGCGGTGATCGTCGGCGCCGACCGGATCGCCGCGAATGGCGACGCAGCGAACAAGATCGGCACGTATACGGTGGCCGTGCTCGCGCACGCGCACGGCGTCCCGTTCTACGTGGCGGCTCCGGTAT
This sequence comes from Thermoanaerobaculia bacterium, assembly GCA_051305935.1. Classification (GTDB taxonomy): domain Bacteria; phylum Acidobacteriota; class Thermoanaerobaculia; order Gp7-AA8; family Gp7-AA8; genus JACPDH01. The sequence goes on along the minus strand of JBPPMG010000269.1, from coordinate 18,673 downwards.
CGACGATCGACCCGCGCTGTCCGGACGGAGGCGGAATCCCGATCGAGGAGCGCAGCGCCTCGGAAGTCGTGGAAACCCGCGGCATCGGCCCCGACGGCAAGACGGCGTCGGTGATGACCGCGCCCGAAGGCGTGCGTGTCCGGCACCCTGCGTTCGACGTCACCCCGGCGCGGCTCATCACTGCTATCGTCACCGAGAGGGGAGTGCTTCGCCCGCCCTACGACAAGGCGATCGCCGCGCTCTTCGAGGAGAGCTGATGAAGGCCTGGATCACGCTGATGCTCTACGCCGTCTGGATCGGCTCGGGCCTCACGATCGCGTTGATCGCCGCGCCCGCCGCCTTCGAGGCGGCGCCGTCGCGCACGATCGCGGCAGCCGTCGTCGGAGCGATGCTCGATCGCTGGCACTACATCGCGCTCGCGATTCCCGCGCTGCTTCTGATCGCCGAATGGCGGCGCGGGCTCCAGAACACGCGCATCGTGATCCTTCTCTCGCTCGCCCTGCTCCTCGGATCGTCGCAGGCCTTCGCCGATCTCGAGATCCGACGCATCCGTGAGTCGTCGATCGTTCCCGTGAGCGAGATGCCCGCGTCGAGCGCCTTGCGCCGCCGCTTCGGCGCACTTCACGGCGCATCGACGGGGATCATGCTCCTGCAGATCGCGGCCGCAATGGGTGCGGCATGGCCGGCGCGAGCGAAAGTCGAGGAACGAGAAGGATCGATTCGAGTCGGCGGCCCGCCTGTCCCGCCCGACAAACTTCCAGGAGACGACAACCTCCCCGAGGTCAGGTGAGACGTAGCGCGAAACGAGCCCCGCTCAAATCACAGCTCGATAGTTCGCTGAGCCGCCAAATCGCTAATTCGCTAATTCGCTAAATCTCGAACGAATCAAAGAGACTTAGCGAATTAGCGATTCAACGAATGAGTGGTTCGCGGACGCACTCCTCGCGTTCCGCCTGCTCATCGCCTCTCGCCTTCTCGCCTGCCCCTACCAGATCAACGCACGATTCACGCCGACCTGCCGGAATCCGAGCGACTCGTAGAGCGCGATGGCGGGCTCGTTGAAGTCGTTCACGAAGAGGCTGACCTTGCGGTGCCGCCGCAGGAGATGCCCGCAAATCTCGCGCAAGCCCTGCTTCGCAAGACCGTGGCGCCGCTGGTCGGGTCGCGTCCAGACTCCCATGAGCTGCACCGTCTGCGTCGTCACCGCGGAGAACTCGGTTTTGAACGCCAGCTTCCCCTTGCGGAACAACACCATCGAGCGCTGCTGCGAGATCAGCTCCCGAATCCGCTGCCGGTAGCCGCTCGCGTCGCGAGCCATCGGGTCGATGCCGACCTCTTCGAGATGCATGGCGGCGCACGCGGGAACGAGCGCGTCGAGATCACTCGCCCGTGCGTAACGTACCGCGTCGAGCTCGGGAGGGTCGTCCATGTAGTCGAGCACGTAGACCGGCTGCCGGTCGCGCCACACGGTCGGCGGAGAGACCCAGACCGATAGTTGCTTCCACAGCACGTCGACGAGCGAGACCTCGGAGATGATCGCGCGCGGCGCCTCGCCAGAGCGCGTGACGTGATCGGCGAAGATCGACACGACGAGGTCGCGGGTCTCGTGGGAGAGCGAGCGCTCGACTGCCATCACGACATTCCAGCCGACGATCGCGACGCCGACGAGCTCGCCACGAAGAAAGACGGCGACATGATCGTCGAGTCCGCCGATCCCCTCGTCGAGGATCTTCGAGATCAGATACGCGTTCATGATCGGGTCGCGTTCCAGGAACTCGAGCGCTCTCGTCTGGTCGGCCCAGCCGAGCGAGCGCACCGCCCATCGGTCGAGATCGTCGTTCAGCGTCGCCATGAGATCGGGAGAAGTGTAGCCGAGGTCAGGCGGGAGGCGAGAGGCGAAAGGCGAAAGGCGATGAGGAGGCGGGAGACCAAGAGCCAAAGGTCAAAGGTCAAAGGTCAAAGGTCAAAGGTCAAAGCAGACGAAGCATCCGGGCCGTTCGTTCTTCATTCTTCATTCGACATTCTTCATTCGACATTTCGGTCTCTGTGAGGCCTGCGCGAACTTCGGCCGCCGCTGGCTGCCCGGACTTCGAAATGTCGGATGAAGAATTCAGAAAGAACCTCCATCGTCGCAGCGGCTCGATCTCCGCTTACACCACCTCCCGACCCCTTACGATCACCCGCCTCACTTCGAGCCGTGACGACATCACGACGAGGTCGGCGTCGTGCCCTTCCTCGATCCTTCCCTTGCGGTCGGCGACACCGAGGATTCTCGCGGGAATCTCGGTGGCCATCGGAATGACTCGATCAATGTGAACCCCGGCGAGCTCGACCATGTTGCGCAGCGCCCGATCCATCGTGAGCGTGCTTCCCGCGAGCGCGCCGTCGCCGGTGCGCGCGATGCCCGACTCGACGGTGATCGTCCCGCCGCCCAGCTCGTACGTCCCGTCGGGGGCGCCGGCCGCGCGGTTCGCATCGGTCACCAGCGCGAGCCGCTCGCCGAGGAGCCGCGAGCAGATCTGCAGCACCACCGGGTGCAGGTGCACGCCGTCGGCGATCACCTCCGCCGTCATCCCTTCGGTTACCGCGAGCGCGCCGAGCACACCCGGCTCGCGCTGCTGGAACTGCGCCATCGCGTTGAGAAGATGCGTCGCGTGCAGGACCCCGCGCTCGTGCGCCTCGAGCGTCTCGACGAAGCTCGCCGCGGTATGCCCCGCCGCGAACGCTACGCGTCCGCGGAAGAGCTCGATCAGGGCGACCGCCCCTTCGATCTCCGGCGCGATCGTCATCCGCCACGCGGGTGGCGCGGCGCGCGCGAGCCATTCGCCGAGCTCGCCGGAGTCGGGTGCGCGAAGCTGCCCCGGCGCATGCGCGCCACAGCGCGAGGCCGCGAGGTACGGGCCCTCCAGGTGAATGCCGGCGATCTCGGCGCAACCCGCCACGTCGCGAAGCCGCGCGGCGTCGATCGCCTCGAGCGCCCTCGATGTCGACTCGCGCGAGGCCGACACCGTCGTTGCGGCGAGCGCCGTCGTGCCGTGCCGCGCGTGGAACTCCGCGACCGCGATCGCCGCGTCGGGATCGCCATCCATGAAGTCGGCGCCGGCCCCGCCATGAACGTGCAGGTCGACGAACCCGGGGAGAATCAGCTCCTCGGGACTCCCCGCCTCCGGGACGTCGATGTCGACGCGGGTGATCCTCCCGTCGTCGACGTGGACGACGCACGCTTCCCGAATCCTGCCGCCGACGAACGCGCGGCCGCGGAGAACATGTCGCATGTGAACCAGACTACGTCTGGAATTGAGAATTGAAAATTGAAATCGGAGGCGAGCTACAGGGACGGGACGCGCATCGACCGTGGCGTGCCTGCGGCCGCGCCAGCGGCCGTTTCTGGACGGCCCCACGCGTGAGCGTGGGGTTCGTGATGTCGGTTGGTAGTTCGCGCCGCGTCAGCGGCGCAGGAGGCGTAAGCCAATTCGCCTCTCTACCCGCCGCCAAGCACGCGCCGCAGATCTCCGTCGGCGTCATCCAGCAGCCGGCGCGCATCGTCCGGGGCAATGCCGAGGCGAAGCGCCGCGATCGCCGCCTTCGCGCTCCCGGCGGCGCTCACGGCGGAACGGGCCTCGATCGGCGAGCAGCCACAGGCAGCCTCGACGACGCGCCACGCGTCGGCGCCGAGATCCCGCTCGACGGGAAGATTCGACCAGACGCGGCCGTGCCGCGCCATCGCCGCCGTGACGAGGGCGTCGAGCGCGATCTTGATCGCCGTCGCGCTCCGCAGCGCGAGGTCCCCCAACACGACCTCCGCCCCGGTGGCGATGACGATCGGATAGTCGCAGTCGCTCGCGAGCGCGGAGTTAGGCGCCGTCGTGAGACCCGCCGTCAGCACGCCGAGGTGGTTTGCGGCGCGCGAGGCATTCAGCGCGAACGGGTGATCGCCCGACGCGCTTACCGCGACGAGCGCATCCTCGGGGCGAAGCTCCGCGTTGACCCGGGCGATCGCGTCCTCGTCGTCCGGAAGCGCCGACGGCTGCGACGGCTCCTTCGTGATCACGACGATCTTCGAGCGCTCGAAACCGAAGCGTTTCGGCAGCCCCGCGGCGTCCGACGCGGCAGTGCGGCCGCACCGACCCCAGCCGGCATACGCGAGACGCCCGCCGTGACTGAGGCGATCCTCGATCGCCTCGGCGGCTCGGCCGATTCGCTCGGCCGCTGCCGCGACCAGCGCGGGGACCGAGGCCTGCTGCTCCGCGACCAGACGCGCGACCTCCGCCGCACCCATCCGGTCGAGGCCTTCCGATTCCTTGAGTCGATCCCAGCTCACGAGAACACCTCCGATCCGCGGCGACGCGATCAGCCCGCTGCGACGTCGCGGGCGACGACGACGAGCGTCAGATCGTCGGCGAGCGCCTGAAGGTTCGAGAACTCGAGCACGGCGTTCTCGAGCTGCGTCGCAATCTCCGTCGCCGGCTCGTGATGAAGCGGAACGAGCGTCTCGCCGAGCTTCGACACTCCGAACTCGATGCCGTCGTCGTCTTCCGACTCGGTCAGCCCGTCGGTAAAGAGCACGAGCGCGTCGCCGTCGCCGAGGCTGAACGATCCATCGTGGTACGACGCCTTTGCGATCGGGCCGATGAGGATGTCGGACTCGGGGAGCTCTGTGACACCGCTCTTCGACAGCCAGAGTGGAGGCACGTGCCCCGCGTTGCAGTATTCGACGAGTCCGGTCGCAGGCTCGAGCCGGCCGACGAACATCGTCACGAACTTCGACTTCGGCAACGTTTCCCGCAGCGTCAGGTGAAGCTGCTGCACGAGCTCCGCCGGAGTCGGATCCGACTTGGAGAAGATCCGGAACGCGGTCTGGATGCCCGCCATCAGCAGTGCCGCTGTGACACCCTTGCCACTCACGTCGGCGATGACGAAGTAGAGCCGTCCGTCGGGGCGGTGGATGAAGTCGTAGTAATCGCCGCTCACCGTTCGGCACGGGTTGTTGAGGCCCGCGAGGCTGTACCCGGACACGGGTGGCGGCTCGCTCGGAAGAAGTCCCTTCTGAATTGCCGACGCGGTGCGCAGCTCCTCGTCCATCAGGCGTTTCTGGAGCGCGGAATCTCGCAGACGTGTGTTCTCGAGCTTCACCGACGCGAGACGCGCGATCTGTCCGACGATCCGGACGTCCTCCTCGCTGAGCGCCTTCTGCGCGTAGTAGTAGTCGACGTAGAGGAGACCGTTCACCACGCCCGCGACCATGAGCGGGGCACAGACCACCGAGTTGATTCCCTGCATGATGATCGACTGCGCCTGGCTCAGCCGCTCGTCGACGGAGATGTCGACGAAGGCGAGCGCCTTCTTCTCCTGCACGATCGTCGTCAACAGTGTGTGACTGATCGTCAGCTCGGCCGTGTCGTTCTTGTTCGACCGGCGCACCTCGACGGTTGCGAACGCCTTGCCGTCGTCGGCGAGGAGACCGATCGCGGCGCGCGAAGGTTTGAGGTGCTCCATCACCTTCTCGACGATGAAGCCGAAGAGCTCGTCCATCGGGCGGTCCTCGATCAACTCGACGGCGAGCGCGTTGAGGACGCGAAACCGGTCGAGGCTCTTGCCCGATAGCTGTTGGCCTCCCTCGATGTCCTGGATCGGAATCGCGATCGTGGGCGTCAAACGCGGATCGGCCACGGCCACGAAGCGATCGGTCGAGTGCTCGGACTGGAAGAGTAGCTCCGTGTCTCCCATCCGGATGCGGTCCCCGGAGCGGAGGTCCTGGTCGGCCTCGACGCGTACGCTGTTGAGATACGTGCCGTTCGCGCTTCCGAGGTCGCGGAGAACCCATTTCCCCTCGATGCGATGAATCTCCGCGTGCCGCCGCGACAGGTAGCGATCCTTGATCGGGATCGCGCAATCGCTCGCGCGTCCGATCGTCACCAGGTCGGAGGCGAGCTTGTGGTTGGTCGGGCTTCCGATCGGCGAGAAGACCGTGACCTCCGCGGTGCGGTGCGGTTTTGCAGACATCGAAGGGACAATCCTCCCGAACGCCACCCGACGGGTCGACGGGAAATTTCGCCCGACCCTGTCCCGAACGTGCAGCGGATCGCCAATAGTATAGTGGCTCGAAAGGGCGCAACGCGCGCGCGAATTGCCACGTGACGACCTCCGAGACCGACACTTCCGACGCCTTCTTCACCGAGATCGAGGCGCACTTCGCGCATCGCAGAGGAACGCCGTTTCTCTTCTCCTCGAAAGACTGGGCGCTCATGAAGTCGTGGCACGACGAGGGGGTTCCGCTCGCGATCGTGCTGGAGGCGATCGACGCCTGTTTCGACTCGCGAGAGAAGGCGGCACGGAAGAAAACGATCTCGAGCCTCTCCTACTGCCGTCACGCCGTCGCCGATATCTGGGCCGAGAGGCGCGACCAGGCGGTGGGCGGCTCGGGCTCGGTGCCGGAAGCCGACCCCCGCGGCGCGCTCGCGGCCGTCATCGCCTCGCTTCGCGAGGCCGCGGATCAGGCCGAGCCCTGCTTCCGCACGACGTTCGACGCGACACTCGAGGAGTTGCACGAGATTGCGGGCGCGGCGATGAGCGTCCCCGAAACCGAAGACCGCCTGGTGCAGGCCGAGCAGCGGCTGATCGAGTCGCTGCTCGGTGCCATGCCCCTGGCCGAGCGAGACGCGCTGGTCTCCGCGGTCGACGCGGATCTCGCGCGATACACGATGCCTAACGAGGAGACACGCCGGAAGACGCGGGAGGCAAACCTGTGGCGGCGCGTCAGGCGGCGGGTCGCCGTGCCGAGGCTGTCGCTATTCGGCTGACTTCTTCGCATTCTCCACGGCGACCAGGACGGCGAGCGCCGTCGCGCCACTGAGCGGCGCTTCGGGCGCCGCGGCGAGAGACGCCACCGGCACCCCACAGCTCTGGAGCGCCTGCGCCGCGGGGACCGCGCCGGTCCCCGCGCAAGGCGGTGCGGAACCGACGCGAAGCAACTGCGCCGCGGCACGGAGCATCGCGGCACCCGTCACCGGGCGCGACGGATCGACGGCTCGCGTGATCGGGTCGACGGTGAGAAGCCGGAGGCCGAGCGCCTGGACGATCTCGTCCCTTCCGGCGACGTCCGCGATGTCGACGGCGATCGGGGGATCGGCGATCGGCGCAAAGCGGAACGCCGAGACCTCCCAGTACGCGAGGATTGCGAGGTCGGCACGCGTGAGCGTCGGCGACGACGCGGCGGCGTTGTAACGCGGCGGGAGGTTTGCGCGCTTGTAGGCGATCTTCACCGCGGTGAGGCGATCGTCGTAGCCCTGTCCCGGATAGCGCTTTACGAGGCGCTCCAGCCTGACGATCGCGGCCTGGTGATTTCCCTCGCCCGACTCGATGTCGGCGAGCATCGCCTGCACCGCGGGAACGTCGGCCTGCCCTCGGTCGATCAGTGCGGTCACGTGAGTACGCGCCTCGGCGAAGCGTCTCGCTCCGACCAGACGCCGCGCAAGCTGCTCCCGCGCCGAATCGGACTGCGGCGCGAGCTCCACGGCCTGCTGGAGCAGTACGATCGCGTCCTCGTTGGACGCGGAGCTCGAAGCGAGCGTCAACAGTTGCCGGAACCTCTCGGTAGCAACCACCTCGTAGCGGGCTCGAACCGACGCGGTCGCGTCGGGAGCCAGGGCAAGTCTTCGATACGTATCGAACGCGGTCGCCACGTCGCCTTTTACCAGCGCCGCTTCTGCGCGATACGCCTCCGCGGCCTGATAGCTCGGCTGGACTGCCAGCGCCTTGTCGAGAAGTGCTGCAGCGCGGTCGGGATCGTGGAGGATCACCGCCGCGACCGCACGGCCGACCGTCGCCGGAAGATACCCGGGATTCTTCGCCTCGATCGACGCAAAAGCCCTGTCGGCGTCGGGAACGTAGCCTGCACGAAGTTTCGCCCATGCTTCACCGAACCGTTGGTCGAGCGACGGCGATTGCGTTCCCTGGAACCCGATTCTCGGGTCGAGAAGGAATCCAAGCTTCGCGGGCGGAACCGAGGGTGGAGCGCTCGCGCACCCCGCGACGAAGAGCGCGAAGAGCGAGATCAACAGGAGGAATACGTGTGGCTTGTGTCGCACGAGGAGAGTATGGCGGCTCAATTGAGAATTGAGAATTGAGAACTGAGAGAGAGGGACCGAATTCTCGATTGCTCGAATTTGCGACATCATGATTCGTCGAATGGAACGGCCGCGGCGCCTTGCACTCTGGAGGGTCTGCCGCGACGTAGCGTCTCCCTCTCGATTCTCATTTCTCAATTCCTAATTCCTCCACGATCGCCTCAGCCGGCCTTCCCGCCTCGACCCACACCAGGCCCGGCTCGGCGCGAAGCCACGTCATCTGGCGCTTCGCATAGGCGCGAGTCCTGCGAAGCGTCTCCTCCATCGCCGCTGGAACGGTCATCGTACCGGCGACGACGGCACACGCCTCGCGGTAGCCGATCGTCGTGAACGGGCGCGCCGTGGCGGGAAAGCGAGCGAGCAGGGCGCGCGTCTCCTCGACGAGCCCCTCTTCGAACATCGACTTCACGCGCTCGTCGAGGGCGCGATGCAACTCGGCGCGCTCGAGGGACAGCCCGAACTTCCTCGCCGGAAGCACTTCGGTGTGCGCCGAGGGCCGTTGCCAGTTCGATATCGGCTTGCCGGAGGAGAAGAAAACCTCTAGCGCTCGCTCGACGCGGTGGCGATCGGTTCGCGCGACTTTCCCTGCAGTCGCCGGATCGACACGCTCGAGCAGCCGCCCGAGCCGGGGCGCGCCGCGTGGGGCGTCCCAGATCGCGCGGATGCGCGCCCGAAGCGCTTCGTCGCGACCGGGAAGCTCGGGCAAGCCGCTCAGAAGCGCACGCAGATAGAACCCGGTGCCGCCAACGAGGATGGGACGACGGCCCCGGCGCACGATGTCGTCGCACGCGGCCCTCGCGCGCGACGCGAACCCCGCCGCGTCGAACGGCTCGTCCGCGTCGACGACGTCGATCATGTGGTGGGGGACGGCCCGGCGCTCTTCGACCGACGGCTTCGCGCTGCCGATGTCGAAGCCGCGATACACCTGCACCGAATCGTAATTGACGATCTCGCCGTCGAGCGCGGCGGCCAGCGCCATCGCGACGCGACTCTTGCCGACACCGGTCGGGCCGGCGATCACGACGAGCGGCGGCGCGCTCAGTGGCGCCTCGCCACCATGTCCGAGTTGCGCGCGCCCTCGAGCACTTCGTGCAGATGGATCCTGCAGTAGACCGCCCCGGGCGGAATCGCGTTGCGGCAGACTTTGCACTTGCCCTTCTTCTTCGGGGCGAGCTTGCCGCCGAACCATGCGAGCACGCCGAGCCCGATCGTGCCGACGCCGAGCAGCAAGGCGCGCTGGAGCAGTTGCTCGTTGAGAAACACGAGCATCTCCCCGAGGTACGTTTCGCGGATCACATACGCAGCAAGCGTCGCGATGATGACCCAGATCCCGGTCCGGAACAGGGTGATCGACATGGTAGGCACCAATTCTCAGTGACTCGTGCGCAAGGTGTCAAACTCTCGATGGACATAGATCCGACTTTTCCTGATGCGCAGAGCGATCGTTCCGTGGAGATCGGTGCGGAAAATCCGCGCGCGACGCTCGTCGAACGACGCCAGCACGACGCCGGCCGGATGGCCGAACGTGTTGTTGCGTCCGCACGAGACGATCGCCAGTCGAGGCGCCACGAGGTCGAGAAAACCGCGCGTCGACGAGTTCGCCGCGCCGTGGTGAGGCACTTTGAGGATGTCGGCACGCAGCGCGTCCGGGTGATCGTAGCGGAGCACGGTCTCGGCTTCTTTCTCGATGTCGCCCGTGAGGAGCAGCGAGCGTCCGGCCACCCGCGCGGCAAAGACGAGCGAGCCGTTGTTCTCCGGAGCCCGACGGAATCGCGCGCCGAGCGCGATCGAGTGGAGCTCGACCGTGCCCGCCTCGATCGACCCCACCGACTCCGCGTCCGCGACCGGAACGCCCGACCGAAGCCCCTCGTCCATGATCCGCTGCACGCAGTGAGCCGCGACGTGTCGCCGCCCGACGACTACGCGCCCGACCTCGAAGTCGCGCATCGCCGCCGGAATCGCGCCGCAATGATCGGGATGCGGATGCGAGACAACGATCGCTTCGAGGCGCCGTACCCCTGCGTCCGCGAGAAGCGGCACGAGCACGCGACGCCCGAACGAAGGGTCGCGCGAGGAGCCACCCCCGTCGATCAGGATCGCGCTCCGCCCGCTGCGAAGCAGGATTCCGTCCCCCTGACCGACGTCGAGAAACCGGATCTCGCCCTCACCGGCATCGGCTCGCGCGACGCCAAGGGCGATCGACGCGACGAGCGGTGCCGCGAGCACGAGAGGAAACAGCGCCGCGCGTCCTCGGGCGATTGCGAGCGCGCCCGCGGCAAACGCCACCGCGACGAGCCAGCCAGGCGGGGAAGGCATGACGATCGAGAGGCCCGCGTCGTCGGCAACCGCGCGATTGATCGCGACCACGGCGCCATTCGACGACCCGATCACGTCGAGAACGACGAAGGCCGCGTCCGGCGATACGGCGCAGAGCGCGCAGGCGATCACCCCGCCGACGAGCATCGCCGTCAGAATCGGGCCGGCGCCGAGCGTCGAAAACGATCCAACCGGAACGATCCGGTTGAAATAGAGCAGTGTCAGTGGAAACGTCGCGAGCTCGGCTCCGACCCCGAAGAAGAAGGCGCCGGCTCTGCCAGGCTTGCCCGCGAGCGATGCCAGCACGCGCCCGCCGACCAGAATCCCCGCCGTCGCGGCGTACGTCAACGCGAAGCCGGCGTCGTCGAGCTCCCACGGACAGAAGACGAGGCGCACCAGCGCCGACGCGAAGAGCGCGCTCGTCGCGTTCACCGGCCGCTCCCAGAGCCGCGTGAAAATCAGCAACCCGAGCATCCACGACGACCGTGAGACCGACGGGTCGGCCCCGACGAACGCCGGAGCGAAGAACGCCACCGCGAGCAGCAGCGCGTCAGCCGATCGCCGCAACCCCGCAAGCCTCGCCACCCAGCGCAGCGCTCCTGCCAGCAGCGCGATCTGGAGCCCGGAAAAGACCAGGAGGTGGTAGGTGCCTCCTCTCTGATACGACTCGAGCAACTCGTCGGGAAGCCTTTGGTGCCGTCCCAGGACGAGCGCCTCGACGAGGGCGCTTCCGAGCGACGCCGTCCGCCAGTCTCCTGCGGCCTCACGCAGCGCGCGCGCGATCCGCCGGTTCCAGAGCGCCGCCGACCATCGCGAGGCCTCACCGCGCGTCGAGAGCAGTCGCGCCGACTTCACTGCGAGCCGGTACGTTCCCCGCTCGCTGCGCCGCAGGAATCCTTCGGCCTCGAGCGTCGCGAACGTCATCACCTCGGGAGGTTCGTCAGCAGTGGTGATCGCGATGCGGCGCGACACCGCCAGCTCGCCCCCGTCGGGCAGCGCGAGACGAAACGAGCGCGCGATGAGGCGGCTCCGCCCGTCCTCGAGCGCCTGCCAGTCGTCCTCGACCGGAACGACGACACGGACGAAGCGCCCCTCCCCGATCGAGGCGAGTGCGGCAAGCTCACGTTCGGTCGCGCGCCGCTCCCCCGTGCCGATACCGAGCCCCGCGGCCACGAGGCCGACGAGCACGGAAGCGCGGGCGCGCGCAGGAAGGCGCGTCGCCAGCACGAGCAACGCGACCACGCCAAGCGCCACCGCGGCGCCCATCGGCGCGGTCAGCGAACGCGCGAGGACCAGCCCTAGCGCGAAGGAGAGAAAACCGGATGCGGCAGGTTGTGTACGGATTTCATCGCTCAAGAACGAGCGAGGAGAGAGTCTCTACGTGATGCGTGTTCGGGAAGAGATCGAGCACGTCGATCGAACGGAGTGTGTAGCCGCAGCGTACCAGTTCCGCCGCGTCACGCGCTCAGAGTACCTCGGCGGCCGGACGATGGCAATCGGACTCAGCTCAGGGCGTGGCCGACGCCTCCTGCGCTCGCGCGGCGAGTTTCTCCGGCGTCGGGATTCGCAGCAGCTCCGTTGCGGCGAGCTGTTTCAGATTCGGTGACCGCGTGTTCGCTACCAGGCGGTCGAGCCGTAGGCGTGACTCAGCGACGAGCTGCATCGCAGATTGCAGGTCTTTCCCGTTTGCCGAAGCGCCGACGCCCATGTCTCCCATGATCGTCGCGATCGCCAATTCGACGCCGTCGCGGACCGCAGGATCGAGGGGTCGTTTCAGCGCCTCTTGGAAAAATCGCAGACCCTCCGGCCCCGACTTTCCGAGCCCGGCGATTAGTGGGGTGTAACGGCTATACTCAGAATCCGGAAAACGCTCCGATACAACCGCCGCGGCCTCTGGTGACATCAGAGCTACGGAAGATGCCCTCTCAGGCATTCCAGCTGACGCCTTGTAGTATTCCCAAGCATCTCTATTCACTCCACTCGGATCCTCGACCAGGAAGCGAGCAGGAGCGGAAACGGCAACGATCCCGGGCCCGGTAAGACTACCGCTCCGAAAATCGAAGTTGGCTGGACGCCAGATGACGAGGCGAAGCTCATAGCTGCCCGGCTTCGCCAGTTCGTAGTCCGAAAACCAACCAACGCCGGAGAGAAGTGGTCCTGGCTCAAGCACCAGTTCGTTCGGCATAGTCCGAATCCACTCCTCCGCAGGCTTAACGAACGCCTGGGTGTCCTTCGCCCGGACCGTTACCGTGGCATAGAACTCGTCAGATTCCCGGCGGACGTGCAGGGCGAAATACTCCCCCTCACCGACATTTTTCGTTTCTGATCCAGTGACCTTGAGCGCAACCGGTATTCCGGGAAGGGCCACCGAAGGTTCCACGGCAAGATCCATCGCCGTGAGAGGTACAACATGAAGCAATGTAACCAAGACAGCGAGGAGAGTGCTCTTTCTCATGACTCTGAAACTCCTACCAACTCTGAGGTATGGGTTCGACTCGCTTTCGAATCTTGAAATACTCACTGTCTTCCTCTGACTGGAGATGAAACTCCATGAGTTCATCGTACGAGCTCGGAAGCGGCTTGGTGCCATCGAACCAATGAGCCCCGGCATCTTGCATGATGCAATACTGATCAAACCTCGAATACCACTTCACGTCATAGTCGTGGCGATTGCCAAGTACATGACCGAGTTCGTGGACAGTAATCTCACCGTTGAGCTTCTTGCGGTTTGCCACTGTGATCGAGGTCCTTCCATCGATCCACTTCACAAACACCAACCCCCACCCGCTCACGGGATTGCCGAGCCCGGCAGTTCCGGGCGACGTAGCGCTGAGCGCACCCCCTACCAGGAATCTATGGTTTGGCTCGGTCACAGCGAGGTACTGAGGGGCTGAACCCACCGAAACTCTCTTTTCGATCCACTTGCCCGCCAGAAAGGGGAGGTTTCGGTTGTCGCCTTCGTCCAGCTTTTCTACATAAGGAAAGTAGGAAACCCGGGTATGGGTATCCGTTAGGGTGCGCACATCGAGGAACGCGCTCTGATAGAAATCGGCTACATATCCGGCGTTGGGAACGAATAGCGCCGAGTCGTCGCTGACGATTCCGATCGCATCCGCAGTGTACTCGGTGTTGGAAACCTCCGGCCCATAGAATCGTGCACCCACGGCCGACTCCAAGGTGACTGTTCCTGGCCCCGATGTCGCGCGAGGAATGTCTGCCTCCACGGAAACGATCTTTATCGGGGCCGACTGGTAGAACGTCTGGTCCTGAGTCCGGTTCGCGATGATCGCCGGACCGTGGATCATGACCGCCAGGTTGTTCTTCCCCTTCAGTTCCATCAGCTTCGACACATCTGCTACACGCACATCCCTCTTCGCCGGCTCCACCGTGGCGGCTACGTATGCCCCTCGCCGGAACATCTTCTTCTGCTCGATGTAAACACGCTTCCAGGCCGTGATCACTCCCGAGCGCGCGCAGCCGGAGCGGCAGAAAAATGCGCTGTTGTAACTGGCCTCGATTCGGTAGTTGTCGCCTGCGGCGACCCCCGACGCCACGATCAGATCGACGCTCGCCTGGCCGTTGACCATCGCCGCCGCCGTCGCCGAGAGGCTCGCGGCGCCCGCGATGCCGCGGTTGTCGTTCTCGTGCGCGTCCTTGACGTAGTAATCGGTCGCCGTGCCGTGGGGCGGCGAGATCAGTGGCGGGGCCTGCTCGGGAGGATCGACGATCCGGAAGTGGACGGTCTGCCCGTTCACCGGCGCCCCCTGCGCGTCGATTCCCGTGACCGTCACGCGGAACTTCCCGTCCTCCGTCTGCTTCGTCGACAAGTACGCATAGACGGGGTCGCTCACGGGCACGGACGCCGGGCGATACGCTCCGATCAGAACGCGTCGCTCCGTCTCCAGTGCCGAGTCCGTCAGTTCGAAGATGGGCCGAGGAAGCCCGCCATCGAGATCCCCGAATGGCAATTCCTCGAAGATGCGATTCGGGCAGAACCAGTTCTGCCCGGACTCCTGGAAACATCCATCGCGACGAATGAATGTGGCCCTGTCGGTGCAGTTCTCCTTGCCGTTGCATAGGTAGACTGACAATTCATCGGAAGAGTCCATCTGCCCGGACTTCTCCACCAGGAGCAAGTCGTTCAAATAGAGTCGAAACGTGAACGGCGAGTACGCTCCGTCCGGCCCGCTCCAGCGGTACCAGAGGAGCAAGTTGTACTGCGCGCCCTCGGCCATGTCGAACTCGATGACCGGAGACGCAGGGATGACTCCCTCGTACGGACTGGGATAGAAAGTGAAATCACTCCCCGTGATACGAAATCCGAAGCTCTCCGGGTCGGCCAGATCGACTTCGGCTCGAAGGTGCACAGCCGCATCATGCGGGATCGTGATCAGCAGAAGCACCGACAGGTAGAGTACTCGTAACGTCGTCGTCATCGATCCTTCACACTCCCCAGTCGTAAATGGGCGGATCGACCGATCCAGTCGGGGTGCGCTGCAGGAATTCGGCCGATTGCGGGCGGACCCTAACACGATGCAGGGGGGGGGGAGTGCAAGCGCAGACGTCACATCGCGAGCGCGAGTGACGCGAGCGTCTCTACGTGATGCGTGTTCGGGAAGAGATCGAGCACGTCGATCGAACGGAGTGTGTAGCCGCAGCGTACCAGTTCCGCCGCGTCACGCGAGAAGGTTACCGGATCGCAGGACAGATAACAAATCCTCGGCGCTTCGGTCTTCGCGACGAGATCGAGCGCGAGCGGCGAGAGCCCCGCGCGCGGCGGGTCGACCAGCACGAAGTCGGGACGCTCGGTCAGCCTTCCAAGAAAGTCTTCGACGTCCGACGCGACGACCGCGACGTTCGGGGTCGACCGGCAGTTCAGCTCCGCGTAGACGTGCGCCTCGCCGCCGGCCTCCACCGAGACGACACGCTGGAAGAGGTCGGCGAGCGGGAGCGCGAAGAACCCGACGCCTCCATAGAGGTCGAGCGCGAGCCCTTTCGCGAGGCTCGCCGCGCCGTGCGCGACGACGAGCGAGAGCAGTCGCCCGAGGAGATGACGATTCACCTGGAAAAACGTCGTCGTCGAGAGCGTGAACGACCGCGCGCCGACGCGGAGGGCAACGGGCACGCCCGCCGCGTCTTCCTCCCCCCTCGCCGCGAACGAGAAGTTCTCGTCCGACTCGAACACGTCGATGACCTCGCCCTCCCTCGCGACTCCGCCGAGGGCCGCGAGATGCCGGAGCAACGCCGGTCCGACGATCTCGCAGCGGTCACTCAGCGGGACCACGTCATTCGACCGCCGTGCGTAGAATCCGACCTTCCAGGGATCGAGCGGGTCGGCCCGCAGGCGGCTCCGAAGGCGGTAGTTGAGCGGGGACGCGTGGAGGCGAATCGGCGGCAGCGACGCCAGGTCGAGCTTACCGACGCGCCGGAGCGAATCGAGGACGATGCCGCGCTTCGCCTCGAGCTGCGCGTCGAGCCGCAACTCGGCCCAGTCGCAGCCGCCGCATTCGGCAGAGACGGGGCAGGGATCGCGCCTACGCTGCGGTGACGGCGCGAGAAGCTCTCTGAGCCGCCCTCGCGCGAAGCCTTTCTTCACCTCCGCAATCTCGATGCGCGCCGTGTCGCCCGGAAAGACACCCGGCACGAAGATCGGAAAGCCTTCGACGCGGCAGATCGCCTCGCCCCCTGCCACGAGCGAGTCGGGAGAGACGTCGATCAGGTCGCCGGTCGCGACGGGTGGGGTCCGCACCCGTGGGAGTGTACCCCACCGATTCCCTGCCTATCTGTCCTTTGGCGGATAGGCGGGCGGGCAGCTCTCCTTTAAGTTGTGGGAATGGCCCACCTCGTCCTCGCGACGGGCAGAGTTGCTGTGCTCGTTTTGATGCTGTCGATTCCCTTCGGACTGTCAGTGGCAGCGCAATCTCCCGGTTCCGGCCTAACGCAGAACGACGAACGCGCCCGCCTTTTCGAATCGCCCTGGATTCAGGCAATCGCGGCCGTTGGCCTCGTGCTCGTCGGAGTCGGCATCCATGCCATCCGGACCCGCCCGCTCCGGAGGCGCAACGCGGAGTTGGAACGCCTCCTCGACGACCACACCCAGGCCCTCGGCGCGTTGTCCGTCGAGCTCGATTCGGCAAGGAAGAGCGTGTCCGAAGCCGAGTTCGCGAGCAACCGCTTTCTCGCGAATGTCAGTCACGAGCTCCGCACTCCTCTGAACTCGATCCTCGGATTCTCCGACCTTCTCCTCGAGGGCGTCGGTGCACTGGCCCCAGACAAACAGACACGATTCCTTTCCAACGTCCGGCGCTCGGCCCAACATCTCCTTTCCCTCATCAACGACGTCCTCGACATGTCGAAGATCGAGTCGGGCCGGATGGAGCTGCACGTCGACCGCGTCGCGCTGGGCCCGCTGGTGGGTTCGAC
Organism: Thermoanaerobaculia bacterium; assembly: GCA_051305935.1. Classification (GTDB taxonomy): domain Bacteria; phylum Acidobacteriota; class Thermoanaerobaculia; order Gp7-AA8; family Gp7-AA8; genus JACPDH01. Next base: position 1,808 of record JBPPMG010000269.1, on the reverse strand, counting down.
CCTCCACATGATCAGCGGCTTCGCCGAGCCGCGCTGCATCACGATGATCAGCGACGTCGAGAAGGAGCGCCCGATGATCTTCGCCGATGCGGTGAAGGTACGGCAGATCGTGTACCACCTCCTCTCGAATGCGGTCCGTTTTTCGGTGGCAGGGGCGACGGTCAATCTGACCGTGCGTCTGGTGGCGCTTGCCCAGTCACCCATCGGGGCCGATGCCATCGAGATTCGCGTCACCGACCAGGGCTCCGGGATCCCCGAGGATGCACTCAAGGCGATCCTCGCCGCGGAACATCACACCGCGATCTACTCGAAGCTGGGACTCGGGCCAGGCCTCGGGCTTGCGATCGCCCGGCGATTCGCCGGGATGCACGGCGGCCGCCTGGCGGCGACGTCGAGGCCCGGCGAAGGCAGCACCTTCCGCGTCTTGCTCCCGCTCGACGCCCGCGAGTTCGATACCGACAAGATCTCGATGACGGTGTGAGGCGGGCGAGTTCAAGTTCACGGAGGCGTCGCGTAGCGACGGCAGAGCTTAGCCCCCGGTCGAAGACCGGGGGTCAGGTCGTGAAAATTGTGTGCCGCCGCGTAGCGGCGATACAAATCAACGATCGCCTTTGATTCACGAGATGGCCCCCACCCCGCCTTCGATCAGGCAGCCTCGCGCCCGCCGCTACCCCGCGTGCGATCCGCGCTCTCCGACGGCCCGCTCGCTCACTTCCCACAGCCCGACCGCGAGCGCGTCGTCGAGAGCCTGCCGGCTCGGCTGCACCTGCGCTGACTTCACGAAGTAACGGCCGGAGACCGAGCCTCCCTCGTCCGAGGTCGCGACGTGGATCGTCGTCTTCGCGCCGTCGGCGGGAGTCAGCATGAAGGGCCGGCCGAGGTCCCACAGAAAGCGGACGATCCCGCTGGCGTCGCCGTCGGCCGAGATGCGGGTGTTGACCACGCCGGGATGGACCGCGTTCACCCGGATGCCGCGTCCGCTCCAGCGGCGCGCGAGCTCGCGCGTGTAGAGCACGTTCGCGAGCTTGCTCTCCGCGTAGGCGCGTACGCCGCCGTAAGGCCTGCGCTCGGCGTGAAGGTCGTCGGTGTCGAGCTTCTTCGCCGCGCGGTGCGCGTTCGACGCCACGTTGACCACGCGCGCCCCTGACGACGCGAAGATCCGGTCCCGCAGAAGATGCGTCAGGAGAAAGTGCCCGAGGTGATTGATTCCCATCGTCGCCTCGAAACCATCCTCGGTTGTGCGGCGATCGCTCAGAAACAGCCCGGCGTTGTTGACGAGCAGGTCGAGCCGCGCGTGGCGCGCGCGGAACTGCTCCGCCGCATCGCGCACCGAGCGGAGAGACGCGAGATCGCAGACCAGCGGCTCGACGCGACCCGCCGGAGCGCTGCGCGCAACGTCGTCGACCGCGCGCTCGAGCTTCGCGGCGTCCCGCCCCACCATCACAACCGTGGCGCCACGCGCGGCCAGCGCCTTCGCCGTTTCGAGGCCGATGCCACCGTTCGCTCCCGTGACGAGACAGGTCGAGTCGTTCATGTGCGCGGCACAACAGCGGGATCCCAAAGAGTCATCCCCCGCCTCGCCAATCGCCACGGCGACGGGGTCACACCTACGCCACGGCGACGGGGTCACACCTACGCCACGGCGACGGGGTCACACCTAAAGTAGAAAAAACTCGGTGCTCGGGAGACGGTTCTCAAGGGTCCAGGGCGCGCTGGATGCCGTCCAAGTTTTTTATACTGTGGGTGTGACCCCGCCCGAGTTTTTTATACTTTAGGTGTGACCCCGCCCGCTTTCGCCCGCTCCTGAA